>NZ_JACSIQ010000100.1:0-712 GCF_018812105.1 Gluconobacter sp. P1D12_c | reverse complement strand
AATAAGCCGTGCATCAGGGACAGAGCGGGCCAGTCGATCAAGCTTTGGTACGACCAAAGTATCGCCACTACGAACAGCCGCCAGTGCCTGGTCAAGGCCGGCCCTTTCCCGGTTCGTGCCGGTGAAGCCCTTGTCGGTGTAAATACGATCGGCAGAAACACCGAGTTTGAGCAGTTCCTGATGCTGGGCCGCGAGATCCTGTTTGTCCGTCGAGCAGCGGGCATAGCCGATCATTATGTGTGTCATACGGGAAAGTGTAACGTATAAGGCCCCATGACTGCAAAACATATGGTACCACCTTTATGAGACACAGCACACGGCTGTATTCCATGACGTGTTGCACTTGTCCGGGACAGTCCGTCCAACGATCCCCTTCCGGACACATGAAGGAGACATCCGATCATGGCGCGGCGCCGTCTTCTGACCCGTGAAGCTCTCGCCCGACATTACGAGCCTTCTGTCGATGATCGCGAGATCACGAGACATTTTACACTCAGCCAGGATGACTTCGATCTGATCGCAACCCGCCGCGGAGAAACCTCCCGATTGGGTTTCACGATGGTCATGCTCTACATGCGCTGGCCGGGACGGGTGCTGGAATCTGGTGAAACACCACCGGCTCCCATTCTGTCATTTGTTGCGCGGCAGCTCGACCTGTCCCCTGGGCTCTGGTCCCATTACGGACGTCGTGACGAAACCCGTCGATCCCATC
>NZ_JACSIQ010000099.1:0-712 GCF_018812105.1 Gluconobacter sp. P1D12_c | reverse complement strand
CTCATCAACAGACTCAAGAGTTCCCGCATCCTTAACAATGCACGACATCCTCTCACGAACATCAGCAAGAAAATCCTGCCAGCCGTTCCCCTTCAAATACGGCAGATCAAAGAGGATATTCATATGCATGTTAAGGGTTTCATGATCCTCATTATGAGTGAACTCAGTCCCCCTGAAATACAGATTTGAACCATATTTTTGATTGAGCCAACGGAAGCAATCAGAGAGCTTGCGTGTCCATTTCCTATGCTCCGCCTTGAGGTCATCATATATGCGGACGTTCTCACCGCAGGTGATAACCATGTACCGCAGATACTTCCCCTTATTCGGGAGAATGTTATCAATCCAATAGGTCAGCTCATTCCTCAACTGGCGACGCTCAGCAACAGCAACAGCAGGAATGAACATGATATGCCTAAACTGTTCATCCATCTGCTTAGCTAATCCAGACAGCAAACCCACCTTGAAAAAGGTGCCATCCTGCTTCTTACGCCTAGACGGAATCCCCAGACCTTCAAGCCTGTCAGCAATGCGATCAGATTGAAGCCTTATGGCCTCATCCCTGCCAATGCGTTCAAGATGTTTAAACACATCAACCTTGTTCCCACTGTTGCGACGATGAAGCTCATAAAAACCTATCCGTGAAGATGACTCACACCCATTCTCAGACGGTCCTGCATCAAAACTCTGTCCGCGTGATGCCTTCGCTTCT
>NZ_JACSIQ010000098.1:0-716 GCF_018812105.1 Gluconobacter sp. P1D12_c | reverse complement strand
TCTCCCGGTATTGGGTCGGAATATCCCTCAGAGCCTTCACAAGAGGCTCCAGACGGCTCTGAAGCTGTTTCAGGCTCTCTCTGTCTTCCTTGGCCCGTTTGGTCGCTGTGCGGGCAACTGTGGCGCTCTGAACGGCAGGTTCATAATGCTGCTGAACGGTCTGACTGATGCGTTTTGCCACCTGCTCAGGGTCTTCCACAACACGGGTAAAAATCCCCTTCTTGAGCACCTGCGGTTCTAGGTCAGCAGGGGTCAGGTTTTTGTGCTCGGGTGCGTCCCGTTCTAGCGCCCCGTAGTAGGTTTTCAGCTTGGTGTGGGTGGCCTTGCTTCCTTCGATGCCGCGTTCCAGTCCGACAGGGCGTCCCACAACTCGCGCAAAGTCGGTCTGCATCTCGTTCAGGGCCTTGGCACCACCGAGGAACCGGCGGCAATTCAGGCGGCCTGTATCGGGGTCTTTTGGCACCACGTAGGCCGACAGGTGCGGCGTTTTTTCGTCCCGGTGAATGATGGCAGCGATCACGTTGTCCTTGCCGTGCCGCTCCTGAATCCAGCGCAACGCCTCGTTCAAATAGGGGTCACGACACGAAAGTGTACTTTACGTACGCTTAGAGTGAACCCAACAAGAACGTTGATGCTGTTCTGATGAGAGTGCGATAGACAGTTGGCCGAGAAATAGAATACAGTTCTGAAAGATCGCGGATGGAGTAATCGCCGGT
>NZ_JACSIQ010000097.1:0-716 GCF_018812105.1 Gluconobacter sp. P1D12_c | reverse complement strand
GCTCATGACGCAGGAACGTCACAACCCGACCCACATCAGTATTATAACACAACTGATGGCGATGGTTCAACACAAGACCGCCAAGACTGGTGGTCTCGGATGGAATCCGTAGGTCGTTCATATACGAAATTAGAGGCCCAAAGGGTCATCAAAGCTCAGTCATATGATGGGGGGTATTATCCTCGTTCATGGCTTGGGCATGTGTTCCATCTGGGGTGGTCTGTTGATGATATCTGCTGGCTGATATCTGCTGACTGCAAGCACCTTGGGCTTATAGCTCGGGATTATTCTGCTGATGAGAATCTGCGTTTTGCGTGTCGTTCGGAACAGGAAGACAGGCGACGCTTCAGGCTTCCTGCTGGTKGTTTAGAATACGTTCCAGAGGTTAAGGAAGCGAAGGAATCACGCGGAGAGATTTTTGATGCAGGACCGTCTGAGAATGGGTGTGAGTCATCTTCTCGGATAGGTTTTTATGAGCTTCTTCGTCGCAACAGTGGGAACAAGGTTGATGTGTTTAAACATCTTGAACGCATTGGCAGGGATGAGGCCATAAGGCTTCAATCTGATCGCATTGCTGACAGGCTTGAAGGTCTGGGGATTCCGTCTAGGCGTAAGAAGCAGGATGGCACCTTTTTCAAGGTGGGTTTGCTGTCTGGATTAGCTAAGCAGATGGATGAACAGTTTAGGCATATCATGTTCATTCCTGCTGTTGCTGT
>NZ_JACSIQ010000952.1:0-302 GCF_018812105.1 Gluconobacter sp. P1D12_c | reverse complement strand
CGTCCGCGCTCAGGCGGCAGAAGCGGACCAATTATCGCCCATTCCTGATCCGTCAGATCACCTCGTGCCATGCCCGCTCCACCGTACCGTCTGCGTTGAAGCAACCAGTGAATCAGATCTCAGGATGAGTGTATAGACCTTTTGTCAACATGACCTAGCACTACTTTGGCAGAATAGAGTTAGGATGTCTTTTGAGTGTCCATCCGCAATGAGGGCATTGTGTCGGGGGTGAACGAGACATGCGGTCAAGGATGGCCTGGCGCACTGCTGGCAGACTGGGTTGCGGTGGCGGCCCGAAGGCT
>NZ_JACSIQ010000951.1:0-328 GCF_018812105.1 Gluconobacter sp. P1D12_c | reverse complement strand
ATCGAAGAACCGTTGGTTGATGTGCCTTGGTTCGTGATTTCTGGCTTTTGGCGATTTGATTGACGGTTCCTTGGGTCGCTTTCGCTCTGCGTTTTGAGCAGATCGGGGACTGCCCCCCTGGATGACTACGCGCTCGCGTTCAACCTTGCAAGGAAGAGAAAGCGGCGCATGTTGTAGATAATATTGGCCAGGCCGATCCTCATGGTGGCCCGGGTGATACCCACGGTTCGGACGAACAGACCCGTCTGCGATTTCTGATCGGCAAAGACATGCTCGACACGCGACCGGATCACCGATTTCCCTGCGTTGGACCGCTGGATGTGGCGGG
>NZ_JACSIQ010000950.1:0-332 GCF_018812105.1 Gluconobacter sp. P1D12_c | reverse complement strand
ATTGGCCGATATCTGAAGAATATCGTGCAGTAATATCAAGACCCGGTGTCCGGGTATTGGCGCCTTTTGTGAAATAATTCGTACTAGGCTCAGGACCCATTGATTTGAATTGGGAATTTTGATTCAGGCTCTGTGAGGAGACTGAAGATGAGCGACCTGTTTTGGCTGACGGACGAACAAATGGAACGTCTGCGGCCGTTTTTTACCAAGAGCCACGGCAAACCTCGAGTTGATGACCGCCGTGTGCTGAGCGGCAGCATTTTTGTGAACCGCAATGGTATGCGCTGGCGTGATGCGCCACGGGAATACGGTCCGCACAAAACGCTCTCCAA
>NZ_JACSIQ010000096.1:0-718 GCF_018812105.1 Gluconobacter sp. P1D12_c | reverse complement strand
GATCTTGGAGTTTCTGGCGTAGCTGTTGGGCCAGTTTCACGCAGCCCTCGATAACCTTCTCCCGGTATTGGGTCGGAATATCCCTCAGAGCCTTCACAAGAGGCTCCAGACGGCTCTGAAGCTGTTTCAGGCTCTCTCTGTCTTCCTTGGCCCGTTTGGTCGCTGTGCGGGCAACTGTGGCGCTCTGAACGGCAGGTTCATAATGCTGCTGAACGGTCTGACTGATGCGTTTTGCCACCTGCTCAGGGTCTTCCACAACACGGGTAAAAATCCCCTTCTTGAGCACCTGCGGTTCTAGGTCAGCAGGGGTCAGGTTTTTGTGCTCGGGTGCGTCCCGTTCTAGCGCCCCGTAGTAGGTTTTCAGCTTGGTGTGGGTGGCCTTGCTTCCTTCGATGCCGCGTTCCAGTCCGACAGGGCGTCCCACAACTCGCGCAAAGTCGGKCTGCATCTCGTTCAGGGCCTTGGCACCACCGAGGAACCGGCGGCAATTCAGGCGGCCTGTATCGGGGTCTTTTGGCACCACGTAGGCCGACAGGTGCGGCGTTTTTTCGTCCCGGTGAATGATGGCAGCGATCACGTTGTCCTTGCCGTGCCGCTCCTGAATCCAGCGCAACGCCTCGTTCAAATAGGGGTCACGACACGAAAGTGTACTTTACGTACGCTTAGAGTGAACCCAACAAGAACGTTGAGGCTGTTCTGCTGAGAGTTCGATAGACAG
>NZ_JACSIQ010000949.1:0-338 GCF_018812105.1 Gluconobacter sp. P1D12_c | reverse complement strand
CGGGTGATACCGACAGTTCGGATGAACAATCCCGTCTGTGATTTCTGGTCGGCAAAGACGTGCTCGACGCGCGATCGGATCACGGACTTTCCAGCATTCGATTTCTGGATATGTCGGGGCATAGGCTTGAGATGCGGCTTTTTTCTGTGAACCTTTGAGACAAAACCCTCTTTGTCCATGAAGTCCTCATTCGCTTTCGAGCGATAAGCTGTATCAGCCCAAACGCTTGAGGCCGTATTGGTTTTATCTAACAGCCCCTCTCTCAATCGCGCACCATCACTGGCGGCGGCATCCGTCGTCTTCCATTTTCGGATGAACCGAAACTTCCGGTCGATGGA
>NZ_JACSIQ010000948.1:0-338 GCF_018812105.1 Gluconobacter sp. P1D12_c | reverse complement strand
CGGGTGATACCGACAGTTCGGATGAACAATCCCGTCTGTGATTTCTGGTCGGCAAAGACGTGCTCGACGCGCGATCGGATCACGGACTTTCCAGCATTCGATTTCTGGATATGTCGGGGCATAGGCTTGAGATGCGGCTTTTTTCTGTGAACCTTTGAGACAAAACCCTCTTTGTCCATGAAGTCCTCATTCGCTTTCGAGCGATAAGCTGTATCAGCCCAAACGCTTGAGGCCGTATTGGTTTTATCTAACAGCCCCTCTCTCAATCGCGCACCATCACTGGCGGCGGCATCCGTCGTCTTCCATTGKCGGATGAACCGAAACTTCCGGTCGATGGA
>NZ_JACSIQ010000947.1:0-338 GCF_018812105.1 Gluconobacter sp. P1D12_c | reverse complement strand
GGATACGCCGAAGCCCTTGGCCGTATGGTTGCAGCCCATCGTGGGCTGCCCCTGGCGTCACTCTGGGGAGACGGCACATCGTCCTCAAGTGATGGTCAATTGGTTCATGCAGGTGGCAGAGGCGCTGCGATCAGCGATATCAATGCGCGCAATGGCAGTGAACCGGGCGTCAGTTTCTACACCCACATCTCCGATCAGTATGATCCGTTTTCGACCCGGGTGATTGCGGCGACGGCCGGTGAAGCACCCTATGTTCTGGATGGGCTGCTGTATCTTGCCAACTGGCGTTCCATTGAAGAGGCCGTATTGCGATTACGGGGTTGGTCAGAGAACTGGAT
>NZ_JACSIQ010000946.1:0-343 GCF_018812105.1 Gluconobacter sp. P1D12_c | reverse complement strand
TGTTGCGCTGCCTGGGAGCCGCGACCAGCGTTGCATCCAGGATCTGCCCTGACATCGGGAGATAACCAGCGTTCCGCAGGGTTGCATCAAAGCGATTGAACAGACCATCGACCGCACCCGCCTGTGTCAGACGCTCGCGAAACAGCCAGACCGTTTTGGCATCGGGCACGCGATCTGACAGCCCCAGACCAAGAAAACGCATGAAGGACAGGCGGTCATTGATCAGATATTCCGTCCGTTCATCGGACAGATTATTCAGCGTCTGGATCACCAGGATTTTGAACATCAGCACCGGATCAAACGGCGGACGGCCGCCTTTGCTCCCGTCCGCATAGGCCAGAGC
>NZ_JACSIQ010000945.1:0-349 GCF_018812105.1 Gluconobacter sp. P1D12_c | reverse complement strand
CGTTTGCAGCGATGCGCGCGCAAGGACCGTTGCCTCTGGCGATCAATGCTACGGCTGACACGTTCCTTTCTCAACGGCGTGCAGTGCTGGAAACCGCGCTGAACCGGGTGACGGCTCTTGCCAGGAAGGGCGAGTTGTCACAGGTCCGGAGTGATGCACATGGTCGTGTGATTTCGCCTCTGAAAGCAATTACACCCCCTGCTCGGGAAGAGTTGAGGCGGGCGGCTTACGCCCGGCTGCCACGCATCAAGATTACTGATCTTATGCTGGAAGTGGACCGCTGTCTCAGCATCACCGACTTCTTTACCCATCTCCGTTCCAGCCGTTTCGCGGATAACAAAAACGCCAT
>NZ_JACSIQ010000944.1:0-349 GCF_018812105.1 Gluconobacter sp. P1D12_c | reverse complement strand
CGTTTGCAGCGATGCGCGCGCAAGGACCGTTGCCTCTGGCGATCAATGCTACGGCTGACACGTTCCTTTCTCAACGGCGTGCAGTGCTGGAAACCGCGCTGAACCGGGTGACGGCTCTTGCCAGGAAGGGCGAGTTGTCACAGGTCCGGAGTGATGCACATGGTCGTGTGATTTCGCCTCTGAAAGCAATTACACCCCCTGCTCGGGAAGAGTTGAGGCGGGCGGCTTACGCCCGGCTGCCACGCATCAAGATTACTTCAAGGAGCAGCCAGGCCGTTTTGGCATCAGGAACACGATCTGAAAGCCCCAGGCCGAGGAAGCGCATGAACGACAGGCGGTCGTTGATCAG
>NZ_JACSIQ010000943.1:0-349 GCF_018812105.1 Gluconobacter sp. P1D12_c | reverse complement strand
GCTTCGCTTTCGTGAACTTYAGYGTCCATCGTGCATGGMGATCCTTGTGCGACAGCTTTGCCGACTTGTCCTGCCAGCCTTCAGGAATACGGCCTGCCCGGAGGTCGGCTTTCTCAGCGTTCGTATTGCGCTGCTTTGGAGCGGCCACCAGCGTTGCATCCAGGATCTGGCCCGACATCGGCAGATAACCGGCGTTCCTCAAAATAGTGTCAAAGCGATTGAACAGACCCTCGATCGCTCCCACCTGCGTCAGGCGTTCAAGGAGCAGCCAGGCCGTTTTGGCATCAGGAACACGATCTGAAAGCCCCAGGCCGAGGAAGCGCATGAACGACAGGCGGTCGTTGATCAG
>NZ_JACSIQ010000942.1:0-349 GCF_018812105.1 Gluconobacter sp. P1D12_c | reverse complement strand
TCAAAATTCTGGTCATCCAGACGCTGAACAATCTGTCCGACGAGCGAACGGAATATCTGATCAACGACCGCCTGTCCTTCATGCGTTTCCTTGGTCTGGGACTGTCGGACCGGGTGCCCGATTCCAAAACGGTCTGGCTGCTCCGTGAACGCCTGACACAGGCGGGTGCGATCGATGGGCTGTTTAACCGGTTTGAAGCRACCCTGCGGAACGCCGGTTATCTGCCGATGTCAGGCCAGATCCTGGATGCAACATTGGTAGCCGCTCCAAAGCAGCGCAATACGAATGCTGAGAAAGCCGACCTCCGGGCAGGGCGTATTCCTGAAGACTGGCAGGATAAGCCATCCAG
>NZ_JACSIQ010000941.1:0-349 GCF_018812105.1 Gluconobacter sp. P1D12_c | reverse complement strand
ATTCACGATCCGTCTGATCCAATGGGCAAGTTGTTCTTCAACATCCTTGCGACTTTCGCGGAGTTTGAAGCCGATCTGATCCGGATGCGTACTCGTGAAGGGATGGCCGTTGCACGCGACAAAGGTAAACTACGCGGAAAGAAACCCAAGCTTTCTGAACGTCAGCAAAAAGAGCTTCGCCGGATGTATGATACCGGCGATTACTCCATCATCGATCTTTCAGAACTTTTTTCTATTTCTCGTCCAAGTGTCTATCGAACTCTCAGCAGAACAGCCTCTACGTTCTTGTTGGGTTCACTCTAAGCGTACGTAAAGTACACTTTCGTGTCGTGACCCCAAATACGCCTCC
>NZ_JACSIQ010000940.1:0-349 GCF_018812105.1 Gluconobacter sp. P1D12_c | reverse complement strand
AAGATTTAGAAGAATGTGACAAGGATGGTTTGTATTCGAGTATCGATAATTTAGATTTGGAAAATTGTACGTCTGATGATTTTAAAAGAAGACTCTCAACGATTTGCGAGAAATTTTTTGGATCGTTGTCATGAGTTATCAATTCGCACATTTTGAGATGCTGAGTCGTAAAGTGCTTGTAAAGCCTTCCGACAAGGCAACGAAGTCTAAGAAGTGGAATATTAAAGAGACTATAGATGAGGCTACCCGGAGAAATCCGGATGCCTGTTTGCATGTTGAAAATCCAGGCAAGCCGGTTCTCGTTTTTGGTCAGGATTTAGAAGCTCTTGAGCGTGAGCATGAGCAGGCT
>NZ_JACSIQ010000095.1:0-722 GCF_018812105.1 Gluconobacter sp. P1D12_c | reverse complement strand
CGACGCTCCAGCATTTTGTCCAAACGACAACGGGTTTCCGGCGGCAGATCCCCTGCAAGGACGTCATGGACAAGGTGATCGGCCTGCTGGCGAGCACGGCGCACCAAGGCTTCAATGACAGTGACCGACGGCAGGAGAATGCTTCGGCGACGCATCTCGTCAATCAGGATCGCAGCCATGCGGGATGGCTGGGTCACATGATGTGCAATTGGCATCGCGAAACCGGTCATGTCATGAAATGCCGACCGATCGAAGGTTCGGTAGCCATAACGCTTCATCAGGTGGGCCAGATGGGATCGACGGGTTTCGTCACGACGTCCGTAATGGGACCAGAGCCCAGGGGACAGGTCGAGCTGCCGCGCAACAAATGACAGAATGGGAGCCGGTGGTGTTTCACCAGATTCCAGCACCCGTCCCGGCCAGCGCATGTAGAGCATGACCATCGTGAAACCCAATCGGGAGGTTTCTCCGCGGCGGGTTGCGATCAGATCGAAGTCATCCTGGCTGAGTGTAAAATGTCTCGTGATCTCGCGATCATCGACAGAAGGCTCGTAATGTCGGGCGAGAGCTTCACGGGTCAGAAGACGGCGCCGCGCCATGATCGGATGTCTCCTTCATGTGTCCGGAAGGGGATCGTTGGACGGACTGTCCCGGACAAGTGCAACACGTCATGGAATACAGCCGTGTGCTGTGTCTCATAAAGGTGGTACCATATGTTTTGC
>NZ_JACSIQ010000939.1:0-349 GCF_018812105.1 Gluconobacter sp. P1D12_c | reverse complement strand
TATCACCTGCGGTGAGAACGTCCGCATATATGATGACCTCAAGGCGGAGCATAGGAAATGGACACGCAAGCTCTCTGATTGCTTCCGTTGGCTCAATCAAAAATATGGTTCAAATCTGTATTTCAGGGGGACTGAGTTCACTCATAATGAGGATCATGAAACCCTTAACATGCATATGAATATCCTCTTTTATCTGCCGTATTTGAAGGGGAACGGCTGGCAGGATTTTCTTGCTGATGTTCGTGAGAGGATGTCGTGCATTGTTAAGGATGCGGGAACTCTTGAGTCTGTTGATGAGGTCACAAAATATGTGACTAAGCCGAACGATATTGAGACGATGGAGGATGGC
>NZ_JACSIQ010000938.1:0-349 GCF_018812105.1 Gluconobacter sp. P1D12_c | reverse complement strand
TGGAGGGTTCGAAAAACCCTCTGGTTATGAGGCCCTGTGTGTGATTCCATCGTTCATCTTACGATGAGGGATGGATGATGATGCAGCCCGGTTTTTTTGATGTTGAAGATCGCCTGGCTCGTCTGAGTGGGCTTGGTGACCAGCTCGAAGCGTTTTCCCGGACTGTGGATTTTGAAGTATTCCGTCCTGACCTGGAGAAGGCTCTGGCCTATGCGGACGGGAGCAAAGGCGGCCGTCCGCCGTTTGATCCGGTGCTGATGTTCAAAATCCTGGTGATCCAGACGCTGAATAATCTGTCCGATGAACGGACGGAATATCTGATCAATGACCGCCTGTCCTTCATGCGTTT
>NZ_JACSIQ010000937.1:0-350 GCF_018812105.1 Gluconobacter sp. P1D12_c | reverse complement strand
CACTTACGGCCTGCACCGTCGGGCCGAATTTCAAGCCAGACAAGCTCAAGGTGCCCGACACCTTTGTCGAGCAGCGACAATCGGTGACGGCAGCCGAGATCGCGCGGACCGAAGCAGACATGAATGACTGGTGGGCCCAGTTCCATGACCCGATGCTGAACGAGCTGATCGAGGCCGCAGTTAAGGGTAACTATGATCTGCAGATTGCCTCTCAGCATATCGTGGCAGAGCGCTCTGTCCGTCGGCAGGCTCAGGCAGCTTGGTATCCCCAGCTCGATGCAGCCATGGGCGGGGGCGATGACCGGTATTCCATCAATCTCTATAACATGTCTATTATACACATCTGACAC
>NZ_JACSIQ010000936.1:0-350 GCF_018812105.1 Gluconobacter sp. P1D12_c | reverse complement strand
GGTTGCGATCAGATCGAAGTCATCCTGGCTGAGTGTAAAATGTCTCGTGATCTCGCGATCATCGACAGAAGGCTCGTAATGTCGGGCGAGAGCTTCACGGGTCAGAAGACGGCGCCGCGCCATGATCGGATGTCTCCTTCATGTGTCCGGAAGGGGATCGTTGGACGGACTGTCCCGGACAAGTGCAACACGTCATGGAATACAGCCGTGTGCTGTGTCTCATAAAGGTGGTACCATATGTTTTGCAGTCATGGGGCCTTATACGTTACACTTTCCCGTATGACACACATAATGATCGGCTATGCCCGCTGCTCGACGGACAAACAGGATCTCGCGGCCCAGCATCAGGA
>NZ_JACSIQ010000935.1:0-350 GCF_018812105.1 Gluconobacter sp. P1D12_c | reverse complement strand
GTGGAAGATGAAGCAGCCTGGTTTCTTTGATGTTGAAGAGCGCCTTGCTCGGCTGAGCGGGCTTGGCGATCAGCTGGAGGCCTTTTCCCGGACTGTGGATTTTGAGATGTTCCGCCCTGATCTGGAGCTGGCTCTGGCCTATTCAGACGGAAGTAAAGGCGGACGTCCGCCGTTTGATCCGGTGCTGATGTTCAAAATTCTGGTCATCCAGACGTTGAACACTTTGTCTGATGAACGGACAGAGTATCTGATCAACGACCGCCTGTCGTTCATGCGCTTTCTGGGATTGGGGCTGTCGGACCGCGTGCCGGATGCCAAAACGGTCTGGCTGTTTCGTGAGCGYYTGACAC
>NZ_JACSIQ010000934.1:0-350 GCF_018812105.1 Gluconobacter sp. P1D12_c | reverse complement strand
CGTCTGGGCCGATACCGCGTATCGCTCGAAAGCCAACGAAGACTTCATGGAAAAGCAGGGCTTTGTCTCAAAGGTCCACAGGAAAAAGCCGCATCTCAAGCCCATGCCCCGCCACATCCAGCGGTCCAACGCAGGGAAATCGGTGATCCGGTCGCGTGTCGAGCATGTCTTTGCCGATCAGAAATCGCAGACGGGTCTGTTCGTCCGAACCGTGGGTATCACCCGGGCCACCATGAGGATCGGCCTGGCCAATATTGTCTACAACATGCGCCGCTTTCTCTTCCTCGCAAGGTTGAACGCGAGCGCGTAGTCATCCAGGGGGGCAGTCCCCGATCTGCTCAAAACGCAGA
>NZ_JACSIQ010000933.1:0-350 GCF_018812105.1 Gluconobacter sp. P1D12_c | reverse complement strand
TCAACACAAGCCCGCCAAGACTGGTGGTCTCGGATGGAATCCGTAGGTCGTTCATAAACGAAATTAGAGATATTAAAGAGACTATAGATGAGGCTACCAGGAGAAATCCGGATGCCTGTTTGCATGTTGAAAATCCAGGCAGGCCGGGTCTCGGTTTTGGTCAGGATTTAGAAGCTCATATCTGCTGACTGCAAGCACCTTTGGCTTATAGCTCGGATGTTCAGAAGAATGGCAAGAGCAGGAAAATCAGAAGCACTCAAAATACTATGGCGTGCATTGTTCTGTCTTGGCCAGGTGAGATGGATGCCGATTGTAAGCGTTGGCAAGCTCGGTCGGTCAAGTGGTTGCAG
>NZ_JACSIQ010000932.1:0-350 GCF_018812105.1 Gluconobacter sp. P1D12_c | reverse complement strand
ATTTTGAGATGCTGAGTCGTAAAGTGCTTGTAAAGCCTTCCGACAAGGCAACGAAGTCTAAGAAGTGGAATATTAAAGAGACTATAGATGAGGCTACCAGGAGAAATCCGGATGCCTGTTTGCATGTTGAAAATCCAGGCAGGCCGGGTCTCGGTTTTGGTCAGGATTTAGAAGCTCTTGAGAGTGCGCATGAGCAGGCTTGCGATGGTGCTGTTGATGTTCAGAAGAATGGCAAGAGCAGGAAAATCAGAAGCACTCAAAATACTATGGCGTGCATTGTTCTGTCTTGGCCAGGTGAGATGGATGCCGATTGTAAGCGTTGGCAAGCTCGGTCGGTCAAGTGGTTGCAG
>NZ_JACSIQ010000931.1:0-350 GCF_018812105.1 Gluconobacter sp. P1D12_c | reverse complement strand
TGTTCGATCCCCTGGGCTTCGCAGATCAGGTCGAAGCGCATGGGACGCGACCAGGCCGTATTGCGATTACGGGGTTGGTCAGAGAACTGGATGCCGTTATCGGTCAGAATGGTATGGATCCGGTAAGGGATGATGCTCAGGAGATGTTCGAGGAATTCCCAGGCKGTCTTCCGATCRGYTTTCCCGACGAGTTGTGTGACAGCGAATTTGCTTGTCCGGTCGATAGCAACGAAGAGGTGCTGCTTGCCCTCAGCGGTCTGGACTTCGGCAATATCGATGTGAAAAAAGCCGATGGGATAGCGTTTGAAGCGCTGGCGTTTGGGCTTGTCTCCYTCGATGTCCGGCAACCG
>NZ_JACSIQ010000094.1:0-722 GCF_018812105.1 Gluconobacter sp. P1D12_c | reverse complement strand
AGATGAGGCTACCCGGAGAAATCCGGATGCCTGTTTGCATGTTGAAAATCCAGGCAMGCCGGTTCTCGTTTTTGGTCAGGATTTAGAAGCTCTTGAGCGTGAGCATGAGCAGGCTTGCGATGGTGCTGTTGATGTTCAGAAGAATGGCAAGAGCAGGAAAATCAGAAGCACTCAAAATACTATGGCGTGCATTGTTCTGTCTTGGCCAGGTGAGATGGATGCCGATTGTAAGCGTTGGCAAGCTCGGTCGGTCAAGTGGTTGCAGGACACGTATGGGGACCAGTTGAAGACAGTCATCAGGCATGATGATGAGGCTTTTCCTCATCTTCATGCTTTCATCGTTCCTGATGATTTGAAGGCGATCAGCTTACATCCTGGGGATAGTGCAAAGCAGAAGGCCAAGGCGGATGGGTTATCTCCAAAGGAACAAAATGAAGCCTATAAGCAATCGTTTAGAGATTGGCAGGACAGTTATTGGGATAAGGTCGGGAAGCCTTCTGGCTTAACTCGTATTGGTCCAGGTCGTAGGCGTTTAACTCGGGACCAGTGKAACCAGGAGAAGCAACAAGCCAAGGCTTTAGCTATTGCTCTGGCTGATGGTCGTGCTGTTGCAAAGCGTGTTGATGCTGCAAAAGCTAAGGCTGAAAAGTTTGAGAAGGCTGGCACGTTGGTTGGTGCTGTTTCTTCTGCTGTTGCTGGTGGTGTTTTTCAGGTTTCTGAGT
>NZ_JACSIQ010000930.1:0-350 GCF_018812105.1 Gluconobacter sp. P1D12_c | reverse complement strand
GTAGCGGACAAGACCCGGCCCTCGCATACCGGCTACCTTTTCGCGCTCGGAGAAAATCGCACCGAACTTCACCAGTTCATTCATGATGGCTGTAACTTCGTTGAACCGATTTCAGACTTTTTCGGCGATTTCTTCGCGGGTTAGCATGTTCTGTCCGGTATGTTGTAACAGGTGGTCGAACAAGAGCGTCCTGACGTCCACGGCCTTCATTGGACGTTACTGTGTCCTGCAACCACTTGACCGACCGAGCTGTTCTGTGCGGGACGGATCATAACAAACGGCTCCGTTGTTCCGGGGTCTGGGGTAGTAATGCGTTTTGAGTGCTTCTGATTTTCCTGCTCTTGCCATTC
>NZ_JACSIQ010000929.1:0-350 GCF_018812105.1 Gluconobacter sp. P1D12_c | reverse complement strand
TCCCGACCTTATCCCAATAACTGTCCTGCCAATCTCTAAACGATTGCTTATAGGCTTCATTTTGTTCCTTTGGAGATAACCCATCCGCCTTGGCCTTCTGCTTTGCACTATCCCCAGGATGTAAGCTGATCGCCTTCAAATCATCAGGAACGATGAAAGCATGAAGATGAGGAAAAGCCTCATCATCATGCCTGATGACTGTCTTCAACTGGTCCCCATACGTGTCCTGCAACCACTTGACCGACCGAGCTTGCCAACGCTTACAATCGGCATCCATCTCACCTGGCCAAGACAGAACAATGCACGCCATAGTATTTTGAGTGCTTCTGATTTTCCTGCTCTTGCCATTC
>NZ_JACSIQ010000928.1:0-350 GCF_018812105.1 Gluconobacter sp. P1D12_c | reverse complement strand
GGAGCTGGCTCTGGCCTATTCAGACGGAAGTAAAGGCGGACGTCCGCCGTTTGATCCGGTGCTGATGTTCAAAATTCTGGTCATCCAGACGTTGAACACTTTGTCTGATGAACGGACAGAGTATCTGATCAACGACCGCCTGTCGTTCATGCGCTTTCTGGGATTGGGGCTGTCGGACCGCGTGCCGGATGCCAAAACGGTCTGGCTGTTTCGTGAGCGTTTGACACAGGCGGGTGCCATTGAAAGGCTGTTTGACCGATTTGACGCGACCCTGCGGAACGCCGGTTATCTCCCGATGTCCGGCCAGATCCTGGATGCAACACTGGTGGCTGCTCCAAAGCAGCGCAATA
>NZ_JACSIQ010000927.1:0-350 GCF_018812105.1 Gluconobacter sp. P1D12_c | reverse complement strand
CTTATGTCCTGGGCTACACACGTGCTACAATGGCGGTGACAGTGGGAAGCTACATGGTGACATGGTGCTGATCTCTAAAAGCCGTCTCAGTTCGGATTGTACTCTGCAACTCGAGTACATGAAGGTGGCATCGCTAGTAATCGCGGATCAGCATGCCGCGGTGAATACGTTCCCGGGCCTTGTACACACCGCCCGTCACACCATGGGAGTTGGTTCGACCTTAAGCCGGTGAGAGAACCGCAAGGACGCAGCCGACCACGGACGGGTCAGCGACTGGGGTGAAGTCGTAACAAGGTAGCCGTAGGGGAACCTGCGGCTGGATCACCTCCTTTCAAGTTTGGCTACAAACC
>NZ_JACSIQ010000926.1:0-350 GCF_018812105.1 Gluconobacter sp. P1D12_c | reverse complement strand
CCTGATGCCAAAACACTCTGGCTGTTCCGTGAGCGCCTGACGCAGGTGGGAGCGATCGAGGGTCTGTTCAACCGTTTTGACGCGACCCTGCGGCACGCCGGCTATCTGCCGATGTCGGGCCAGATCCTGGATGCAACGCTGGTGGCGGCTCCAAAGCAGCGCAACACGAACGCCGAGAAAGCCGATCTCCGGGCAGGCCGTATTCCCGAAGACTGGCAGGACAAGCCGTCACAGCTGTCTCACAAGGCTAGCCATTCGCGCTGGACGCTGAAGTTCACGAAAGCGAAGCGGCAGGACGATGGAACCATGCCGTCGAGTGATCTCGCTATCCCATTCTTTGGCTACAAAAG
>NZ_JACSIQ010000925.1:0-350 GCF_018812105.1 Gluconobacter sp. P1D12_c | reverse complement strand
GGGCTGAAACACCATGTCAAAATTCGCCATTCTTCGGGTTCAGAAACTCAAATCGCCCAAGTCCGTCAGGGCGTCCATGAAGCACGCCTACCGAGAGCAGGATACGCCAAACGCTGACGCCACGAGAACGCCAGACAATGACCTGATCGGGCCGCAGAACGTCAAACAGGGCATGATCGCGTTCGAGAAGGCGCTACCTGAGAAGATCCGCAAGAACGCCGTCCAGTGCATCGAATACCTGGTCACGTCCTCACCTGGCGCGTTCGAGAACCGGAACGCTGACCAGGAGGCGTATTTGGGGTCACGACACGAAAGTGTATTTTACGTACGCTTAGGGTGAACACCTACAG
>NZ_JACSIQ010000924.1:0-351 GCF_018812105.1 Gluconobacter sp. P1D12_c | reverse complement strand
GAGTCATTCCAGGCGACGTGGGAACCTAAGGCGAAGCCTCAAAAGGGTTCTGATCGATCTATTTCCTAGAGCGACGACCCCGAAGGTCCGGGGTCTAGCATTGGTTTTTCGACCTCCATGCTAAAGGCTAATCAGTATTAAAAAGATAGCTCAAACTGCTTCGCTTCATGAGCAGATAATTAGCTCAGATTTGCTGTGTCCAGCATCACAGAGCGAGCGCAGAGCGGGCGCCACGTAGTGTGGCCGTAGGCCATCTGTGTGGGATGGTTCTTGATAATCTGATTTTTATGGTAGAATGTGAGTCGAGGTTAAATCGTTGGATATCTTGGCGGATTACATCGAAGAAGCCCG
>NZ_JACSIQ010000923.1:0-351 GCF_018812105.1 Gluconobacter sp. P1D12_c | reverse complement strand
GAGTCATTCCAGGCGACGTGGGAACCTAAGGCGAAGCCTCAAAAGGGTTCTGATCGATCTATTTCCTAGAGCGACGACCCCGAAGGTCCGGGGTCTAGCATTGGTTTTTCGACCTCCATGCTAAAGGCTAATCAGTATTAAAAAGATAGCTCAAACTGCTTCGCTTCATGAGCAGATAATTAGCTCAGATTTGCTGTGTCCAGCATCACAGAGCGAGCGCAGAGCGGGCGCCACGTAGTGTGGCCGTAGGCCATCTGTGTGGGATGGTTCTTGATAATCTGATTTTTATGGTAGAATGTGAGTCGAGGTTAAATCAGCCATCCAAATTGTCCCACAAGGATCGCCATGCGC
>NZ_JACSIQ010000922.1:0-351 GCF_018812105.1 Gluconobacter sp. P1D12_c | reverse complement strand
TGAACAATTTGTCCGACAAACGGACGGAATATCTGATCAACGATCGCCTCTCCTTCATGCGCTTCCTTGGTCTGGGGCTTTCAGATCGGGTGCCTGATTCCAAAACGGTCTGGCTGTTCCGTGAACGCCTGACCCAGGCGGGAGCCATTGAAAGGCTGTTTGCCCGGTTTGATGCAACTCTGCGGAACGCGGGCTATCTGCCGATGTCGGGCCAGATCCTGGATGCAACATTGGTAGCCGCTCCAAAGCAGCGCAATACCAACACCGAGAAAGCCGACCTCCGGGCAGGGCGTATTCCTGAAGACTGGCAGGACAAGCCATCCAAATTGTCCCACAAGGATCGCCATGCGC
>NZ_JACSIQ010000921.1:0-351 GCF_018812105.1 Gluconobacter sp. P1D12_c | reverse complement strand
CTTGAATTAGGTGCCATCCTTCTTCTTACGCCTAGACGGAATCCCCAGACCTTCAAGCCTGTCAGCAATGCGATCAGATTGAAGCCTTATGGCCTCATCCCTGCCAATGCGTTCAAGATGTTTAAACACATCAACCTTGTTCCCACTGTTGCGACGAAGAAGCTCATAAAAACCTATCCGAGAAGATGACTCACACCCATTCTCAGACGGTCCTGCATCAAAAATCTCTCCGCGTGATTCCTTCGCTTCCTTAACCTCTGGGAACCGTCAATCAATACGCCAAAAACCAGAAATTACTCGCCAAGGCATATCAACAAACAGTTTTTCGATCCCTCCACGTGACATTAGGGA
>NZ_JACSIQ010000093.1:0-723 GCF_018812105.1 Gluconobacter sp. P1D12_c | reverse complement strand
GGGTGCCACCCTGCGCCAGTTGGCGCATMTGCATGACTGGCATATCAGCGMGGCCGGATACGCCGAAGCCCTTGGCCGTATGGTTGCAGCCCATCGTGGGCTGCCCCTGGCGTCACTCTGGGGAGACGGCACATCGTCCTCAAGTGATGGTCAATTGTTTCATGCAGGTGGCAGAGGCGCTGCGATCAGCGATATCAATGCGCGCAATGGCAGTGAACCGGGCGTCAGTTTCTACACCCACATCTCCGATCAGTATGATCCGTTTTCGACCCGGGTGATTGCGGCGACGGCCGGTGAAGCACCCTATGTTCTGGATGGGCTGCTGTATCATGCCAACGGGCTTTCCATTGAAGAGCATTATACCGACACGGGTGGGGCATCGGATCATGTTTTCGGGCTGATGCCCTTCTTTGGTTATCGATTTGCGCCCAGGATACGGGATCTGAAAGAGCGGAAACTTCACCTGTTTCCAGATCAAAGCCCCGGTGATCTCCTGAGTGGAATGGCCGGTGACCCGATCAATACCGATCATGTTGCGGCCCACTGGGACGACCTGCTGCGTCTGGTCACATCCATTCGGAGTGGAACCGTGACGGCCTCGGCCATGCTGCGGAAGCTCGGATCTTATCCCCGTCAGAATGGTCTGGCTGTGGCCTTGCGTGAAGTTGGCCGGATCGAGCGGTCGGTTTTCATGCTCGACTGGATACAGGATCTGGATTTGCG
>NZ_JACSIQ010000920.1:0-351 GCF_018812105.1 Gluconobacter sp. P1D12_c | reverse complement strand
GCCCCGCCACATCCAGCGGTCCAACGCAGGGAAATCGGTGATCCGGTCGCGTGTCGAGCATGTCTTTGCYGATCAGAAGTCACAGACCGGACTGTTCATCCGGACAGTGAGTATCACTCGTGCAACCATGAGGATCGGGCTGGCCAATATYGTCTACAACATGCGCCGCTTYCTCTTCCTCGCAAGRTTGAACGCGAGCGCGTAGTCATCCAGGGAGACAGCCCCTGATCTGCTCAAAACGCAGATCAAAAGCACCCCAAAGAACCGTCAATCAATACGCCAAAAACCAGAAATTACTCGCCAAGGCATATCAACAAACAGTTTTTCGATCCCTCCACGTGACATTAGGGA
>NZ_JACSIQ010000919.1:0-351 GCF_018812105.1 Gluconobacter sp. P1D12_c | reverse complement strand
ATTTATATCTAGGGTTTTACCGATCATCCTTTTCCCTTGGGGAACCGCCAAAAATGGCTTGCCATTAGGTCGCACAACGTGCGACCATAAAGTCGCACAGTGTGCGACCTATTCGGCACTCATACAGAGGTTTCCCACATGCGGAACATGACCCGTCTCAAGACCCCAAAAGATCGGCTTCGTGAAGATCAGGCCGAACAGGTTCGCCAAGCCCTTTTGCCGTTTTTTGACAATCCCGATTTTGACCATGATGCCCTTGGCCGGGTCATGGTCACCGTTCAACGCATTACTACCCCAGCCCCCGGAACAACGGAGCCGTTTGTTATGATCCGTCCCGCACAGAACCGTGCT
>NZ_JACSIQ010000918.1:0-352 GCF_018812105.1 Gluconobacter sp. P1D12_c | reverse complement strand
TGTGTCAAACGCTCACGAAACAGCCAGACCGTTTTGGCATCCGGCACGCGGTCCGACAGCCCCAATCCCAGAAAGCGCATGAACGACAGGCGGTCGTTGATCAGATACTCTGTCCGTTCATCACACAAAGTGTTCAACGTCTGGATGACCAGAATTTTGAACATCAGCACCGGATCAAACGGCGGACGTCCGCCTTTACTTCCGTCTGAATAGGCCAGAGCCTGGTTAAGATCAGGGCGAAAGACTTCAAAATCCACAGTCCGGAAAAAATCTTTGAACTGATCAGAAAGCACGCTCAAGCGAGCAAGCCGCGCTTCAACATCGAAGAAACCCGGCCGCTTCAAATTCCATC
>NZ_JACSIQ010000917.1:0-352 GCF_018812105.1 Gluconobacter sp. P1D12_c | reverse complement strand
TGTGTCAAACGCTCACGAAACAGCCAGACCGTTTTGGCATCCGGCACGCGGTCCGACAGCCCCAATCCCAGAAAGCGCATGAACGACAGGCGGTCGTTGATCAGATACTCTGTCCGTTCATCAGACAAAGTGTTCAACGTCTGGATGACCAGAATTTTGAACATCAGCACCGGATCAAACGGCGGACGTCCGCCTTTACTTCCGTCTGAATAGGCCAGAGCCTGGTTCAGATCAGGGCGAAAGACTTCAAAATCCACAGTCCGGAAAAAAGCTTTGAACTGATCAGAAAGCCCGCTCAAGCGAGCAAGCCGCTCTTCAACATCGAAGAAACCCGGCCGCTTCAAATTCCATC
>NZ_JACSIQ010000916.1:0-352 GCF_018812105.1 Gluconobacter sp. P1D12_c | reverse complement strand
TGGCCCGACATCGGCAGATAGCCGGCGTGCCGCAGGGTCGCGTCAAAACGGTTGAACAGACCCTCGATCGCTCCCACCTGCGTCAGGCGCTCACGGAACAGCCAGAGTGTTTTGGCATCAGGAACACGATCTGAAAGCCCCAGCCCAAGGAAGCGCATGAACGACAGGCGATCGTTGATCAGATATTCCGTCCGCTCATCAGACAAATTGTTCAACGTCTGGATCACCAGGATCTTGAACATCAGCACCGGATCAAATGGCGGTCGCCCGCCTTTGCTTCCATCTGAATAGGCCAGTGCCTTCTCCAGATCAGGACGGAACACTTCAAAATCCACAGTCCGGGAAAGCGCTT
>NZ_JACSIQ010000915.1:0-352 GCF_018812105.1 Gluconobacter sp. P1D12_c | reverse complement strand
TATAGAGAAATAGAGAGAGAAGTACAGAGGCTTGAAAATCTGTTCAATATAAAGGCTGTGCGATTGAAGGCACGTTATGAGACCAAGGCTATTCGTTATATGTTTGGGAATGGGGTCGAGGTTTATTGCGGTTGGGAAAAGCCTTACGATATCATGACTTGTTTGCATGACCATTATATTGACCATTCTTTTCCTGTGAAGGATGTGAAAAGTTATAGAGATTATTTGCGTTGTCTTCCTTCGCATTCTTCTTTGTTTTTKGATTACATAGAAAGCAGGGKATATGKTTTTTTAAGATTCAACGAATATTTGAACGATGACGAGGATGATTTTTGTTACGAGTGTGTTTTTG
>NZ_JACSIQ010000914.1:0-352 GCF_018812105.1 Gluconobacter sp. P1D12_c | reverse complement strand
GCTTACGACCGGCTGCCACGCATCAAGATTACTGATCTTCTGCTGGAAGTGGACCGCTGGATCAGCTTCACCGACTGCTTTACCCATCGCCGTTCCAGCCGTGTCGCGGATGACAAAAACGCCCTGCTGACGGTGATCCTGGCGGATGGGATTAATCTTGGTCTGACACGCATGGCCGACACCTGTCAGGGTGCCACCCTGCGCCAGTTGGCGCATCTGCATGACTGGCATATCAGCGAGGCCGGATACGCCGAAGCCCTTGGCCGTATGGTTGCAGCCCATCGTGGGCTGCCCCTGGCGTCACTCTGGGGAGACGGCACATCGTCCTCAAGTGATGGTCAATTGTTTCATG
>NZ_JACSIQ010000913.1:0-352 GCF_018812105.1 Gluconobacter sp. P1D12_c | reverse complement strand
CAGAGTATCTGATCAACGACCGCCTGTCGTTCATGCGATTTCTGGGATTGGGGCTGTCGGACCGCGTGCCCGATGCCAAAACGGTCGGCTTAGTCACTGAGCGTTTGACTCGCTTGAGCGGGCTTGGTGATGAGCTCGAAGCATTTTCCCGGACTGTGGATTTTGAAGTGTTCCGTCCTGATCTGGAGAAGGCACTGGCCTATTCAGATGGAAGCAAGGGCGGGCGACCGCCGTTCGATTCAGTGTTGATGTTCAGGATCCTGGTGATCCAGACGCTGAACAATTTGTCCGACAAACGGACGGAATATCTGATCAACGATCGCCTCTCCTTCATGCGCTTCCTTGTCCATTT
>NZ_JACSIQ010000912.1:0-352 GCF_018812105.1 Gluconobacter sp. P1D12_c | reverse complement strand
ATCCGTACCTCTGTATCAGTCGCGTATTGAGTGTCTCATTATAGAACCACTCAAGATGGCCATACTCCATCGGCTCAATATCGTTCGGCTTAGTCACAGAATTTGTGAACTCATCAACAGACTCAAGAGTTCCCGCATCCTTAACAATGCACGACATCCTCTCACGAACATCAGCAAGAAAATCCTGCCAGCCGTTACCCTTAAAATACGGCAGATCAAAGAGGATATTCATATGCATGTTAAGGGTTTCATGATCCTCATTATGAGTGAACTCAGTCCCCCTGAAATACAGATTTGAACCATATTTTTGATTGAGCCAACGGAAGCAATCAGAGAGCTTGCGTGTCCATTT
>NZ_JACSIQ010000911.1:0-352 GCF_018812105.1 Gluconobacter sp. P1D12_c | reverse complement strand
CCATGATGCCCTTGGCCGGGTCATGGTCACCGTTCAACGCATTACTACCCCAGCCCCCGGAACAACGGAGCCGTTTGTTATGATCCGTCCCGCACAGAACCGTGCTGTCACCTTGTGGCTAATGAAGAACAGTAAACGTCCAATGAAGGCCGTGGACGTCTGGACGCTCTTGTTCGACCACCTGTTCCCACATACCGGACAGATCATGCTAACCCGCGAAGAAATCGCCGAAAAAGTCGGAATTCGGGTCAACGAAGTTACAGCCATCATGAATGAACTGGTGAAGATCGGGGCGATTTTCTCCGAGCGCTAAAAGGTAGCCTGTATGCGAGGGCCGGGTCTTGTCCGCTAC
>NZ_JACSIQ010000092.1:0-738 GCF_018812105.1 Gluconobacter sp. P1D12_c | reverse complement strand
TTGTCATAGTCGGACACTATGACAAGTCAAATATTGATTTCTATCTGCTACAATAAGTTTCCAGTACCCCACAAACTGAGGGTCGGAGATTGTTATGGATATGGTAAAGAAGGAAAAATATAGAGAAATAGAGAGAGAAGTACAGAGGCTTGAAAATCTGTTCAATATAAAGGCTGTGCGATTGAAGGCACGTTATGAGACCAAGGCTATTCGTTATATGTTTGGGAATGGGGTCGAGGTTTATTGCGGTTGGGAAAAGCCTTACGATATCATGACTTGTTTGCATGACCATTATATTGACCATTMTTTTCCTGTGAAGGATGTGAAAAGTTATAGAGATTATTTGCGTTGTCTTCCTTCGCATTCTTCTTTGTTTTTGGATTACATAGAAAGCAGGGGATATGGTTTTTTAAGATTCAACGAATATTTGAACGATGACGAGGATGATTTTTGTTACGAGTGTGTTTTTGTTAATGACAATAAAGATGAGATACGCCTTTGGGTTAAAGATTTAGAAGAATGTGACAAGGATGGTTTGTATTCGAGTATCGATAATTTAGATTTGGAAAATTGTACGTCTGATGATTTTAAAAGAAGACTCTCAACGATTTGCGAGAAATTTTTTGGATCGTTGTCATGAGTTATCAATTCGCACATTTTGAGATGCTGAGTCGTAAAGTGCTTGTAAAGCCTTCCGACAAGGCAACGAAGTCTAAGAAGTGGAATATTAAAGAGACT
>NZ_JACSIQ010000910.1:0-352 GCF_018812105.1 Gluconobacter sp. P1D12_c | reverse complement strand
GTGAACTTCAGCGTCCAGCGCGCATGGCGATCCTTGTGCGACAGCTTTGACGGCTTGTCCTGCCAGTCTTCGGGAATACGGCCTGCCCGGAGATCGGCTTTCTCGGCGTTCGTGTTGCGCTGCTTYGGAGCCGCTACCAGCGTGGCATCCAGGATCTGGCCTGACATCGGCAAATACCCGGCGTTACGCAGGGTCGCATCAAAGCGGTTGAACAGCCCATCGATCGCACTCGCCTGGGTCAGACGCTCGCGAAACAGCCAGACCGTTTTGGCATCCGGCACCCGATCTGAAAGTCCCAGCCCAAGGAAACGCATAAAGGAGAGGCGATCGTTGATCAGATATTCCGTCCGCT
>NZ_JACSIQ010000909.1:0-352 GCF_018812105.1 Gluconobacter sp. P1D12_c | reverse complement strand
ATCTGATCGCATTGCTGACAGGCTTGAAGGTCTGGGGATTCCGTCTAGGCGTAAGAAGCAGGATGGCACCTTTTTCAAGGTGGGTTTGCTGTCTGGATTAGCTAAGCAGATGGATGAACAGTTTAGGCATATCATGTTCATTCCTGCTGTTGCTGTTGCTGAGCGTCGCCAGTTGAGGAATGAGCTGACCTATTGGATTGATAACATTCTCCCGAATAAGGGGAAGTATCTGCGGTACATGGTTATCACCTGCGGTGAGAACGTCAGAATATATGATGACCTCAAGTCGGAGCATAGGAAATGGACACTCAAGCTATCTGATTGCTTCCGTTGGCTCAATCAAAAATATGGT
>NZ_JACSIQ010000908.1:0-353 GCF_018812105.1 Gluconobacter sp. P1D12_c | reverse complement strand
AAACTGAGGGTCGGAGATTGTTATGGATATGGTAAAGAAGGAAAAATATAGAGAAATAGAGAGAGAAGTACAGAGGCTTGAAAATCTGTTCAATATAAAGGCTGTGCGATTGAAGGCACGTTATGAGACCAAGGCTATTCGTTATATGTTTGGGAATGGGGTCGAGGTTTATTGCGGTTGGGAAAAGCCTTACGATATCATGACTTGTTTGCATGACCATTATATTGACCATTCTTTTCCTGTGAAGGATGTGAAAAGTTATAGAGATTATTTGCGTTGTCTTCCTTCGCATTCTTCTTTGTTTTTGGATTACATAGAAAGCAGGGGATATGGTTTTTTAAGATTCAACGAAT
>NZ_JACSIQ010000907.1:0-353 GCF_018812105.1 Gluconobacter sp. P1D12_c | reverse complement strand
TCCTTAACAATGCACGACATCCTCTCACGAACATCAGCAAGAAAATCCTGCCAGCCGTTCCCCTTCAAAATACGGCAGATCAAAGAGGATATTCATATGCATGTTAAGGGTTTCATGATCCTCATTATGAGTGAACTCAGTCCCCCTGAAATACAGATTTGAACCATATTTTTGATTGAGCCAACGGAAGCAATCAGAGAGCTTGCGTGTCCATTTCCTATGCTCCGCCTTGAGGTCATCATATATGCGGACGTTCTCACCGCAGGTGATAACCATGTACCGCAGATACTTCCCCTTATTCGGGAGAATGTTATCAATCCAATAGGTCAGCTCATTCCTCAACTGGCGACGCT
>NZ_JACSIQ010000906.1:0-353 GCF_018812105.1 Gluconobacter sp. P1D12_c | reverse complement strand
AAAAGCCTTACGATATCATGACTTGTTTGCATGACCATTATATTGACCATTCTTTTCCTGTGAAGGATGTGAAAAGTTATAGAGATTATTTGCGTTGTCTTCCTTCGCATTCTTCTTTGTTTTTGGATTACATAGAAAGCAGGGGATATGGTTTTTTAAGATTCAACGAATATTTGAACGATGACGAGGATGATTTTTGTTACGAGTGTGTTTTTGTTAATGACAATAAAGATGAGATACGCCTTTGGGTTAAAGATTTAGAAGAATGTGACAAGGATGGTTTGTATTCGAGTATCGATAATTTAGATTTGGAAAATTGTACGTCTGATGATTTTAAAAGAAGACTCTCAACG
>NZ_JACSIQ010000905.1:0-353 GCF_018812105.1 Gluconobacter sp. P1D12_c | reverse complement strand
GTCGGGTTGTGACGTTCCTGCGTCATGAGCCTTCTCCTACCCTATCGGGCTTCTTCGATGTAATCCGCCAAGAGATCCATCGATTTAACCTCGACACACATTCTACCATAAAAATCAGATTATCAAGAACCATCCCACACAGATGGCCTACGGCCACACTAAGAGGCTCCCGCTCTGCGCTCGCTCTGTGATGCAGGACACAGCAAATCTGAGCTAATTATCTGCTCATGAAGCGAAGCAGTTTGAGCTATCTTTTTAATACTGATTTAGCCTTTAGCATGGAGGTCGAAACCCCAATGCTAGACCCCGGACCTTCGGGGTCGTCGCTCTAGGCAATAGAGCGATCAGAACCC
>NZ_JACSIQ010000904.1:0-353 GCF_018812105.1 Gluconobacter sp. P1D12_c | reverse complement strand
TCCAAAGCAGCGCAACACGAACGCCGAGAAAGCCGATCTCCGGGCAGGCCGTATTCCCGAAGACTGGCAGGACAAGCCGTCAAAGCTGTCGCACAAGGATCGCCATGCGCGCTGGACGCTGAAGTTCACGAAAGCGAAGCGGCAGGACGATGGAACCATGCCGTCGAGTGATCTCGCTATCCCATTCTTTGGCTACAAACCCCACGTCTCCATCGACCGGAAGTATCGGTTCATCCGCAAATGGAAGACAACAGATGCCGCCGCCAGTGATGGCGCGCGATTGAGAGAGGGGCTTCTGGATAAAGCCAATACCGCCTCAAGCGTCTGGGCCGATACCGCGTATCGCTCGAAAG
>NZ_JACSIQ010000903.1:0-353 GCF_018812105.1 Gluconobacter sp. P1D12_c | reverse complement strand
ACCGCATTGATATCCCTGTTGCCAAGCTCCCACGAACCACGCAACGCAAACAGATTACGCCCCGTTAGAGCATCGCATCCAATTTTTTGGAGTTTTTCGATAACCTGCTGATGGTGTCGCTTAGAGACAACTTCAATGAGTTCGAGAGCCTTTTTGCCGAGTTCAGTGTCAGGCGTCTGCGTATAATTCTGGACCATAAGACAGGGTTCAGAGACGTTATAGAAAGCATGATGCGGGAGCATCAGCCCAACAATCTTATTCTCCATCTGCTCGAATTTTATTTCATCACCAACGATGACACGACCATCAAGAGAAGGCTCAACACAGAGAGCCATAGCAATATCGGGCCCGAA
>NZ_JACSIQ010000902.1:0-354 GCF_018812105.1 Gluconobacter sp. P1D12_c | reverse complement strand
TCCCCCTGAAATACAGATTTGAACCATATTTTTGATTGAGCCAACGGAAGCAATCAGAGAGCTTGCGTGTCCATTTCCTATGCTCCGCCTTGAGGTCATCATATATGCGGACGTTCTCACCGCAGGTGATAACCATGTACCGCAGATACTTCCCCTTATTCGGGAGAATGTTATCAATCCAATAGGTCAGCTCATTCCTCAACTGGCGACGCTCAGCAACAGCAACAGCAGGAATGAACATGATATGCCTAAACTGTTCATCCATCTGCTTAGCTAATCCAGACAGCAAACCCACCTTGAAAAAGGTGCCATCCTGCTTCTTACGCCTAGACGGAATCCCCAGACCTTCAAGCC
>NZ_JACSIQ010000901.1:0-354 GCF_018812105.1 Gluconobacter sp. P1D12_c | reverse complement strand
GCCCGCTCAGCCGAGCAAGGCGCTCTTCAACATCAAAGAAACCAGGCTGCTTCATCTTCCACCATCCCCAATCAACGCCGAAGAAATGGAATCACACAGAACAGCTCAGAGCCAAGGGTTTTTCGAACCCTCCAGRTCAGGGCGGAAGRCYTCAAAATCCACAGTCCGGGAAAAYGCTTCRAGCTGATCACCAAGCCCGCTCAASCGGGCAAGSCGYTCTTCAACATCAAAGAAACCCGGCTGCTTCATCTTTCATCATCCCCAATCAACTAAGGGGAAATGGAATCACAGAGCAGACCTCAATACCAGGGGGTTTTTCGAACCCTCCACCTAGGCCCTCTGAACCGAGTAAAT
>NZ_JACSIQ010000091.1:0-744 GCF_018812105.1 Gluconobacter sp. P1D12_c | reverse complement strand
CATCAAAACGGCTTTTCGTGAATGACTCAGAAACCTGAACAACACCACCAGCAACAGCAGAAGAAACAGMACCAACCAACGTGCCAGCCTTCTCAAACTTTTCAGCCTTAGCTTTTGCAGCATCAACACGCTTTGCAACAGCACGACCATCAGCCAGAGCAATAGCTAAAGCCTTGGCTTGTTGCTTCTCCTGGTTCCACTGGTCCCGAGTTAAACGMCTACGACCTGGACCAATACGAGTTAAGCCAGAAGGCTTCCCGACCTTATCCCAATAACTGTCCTGCCAATCTCTAAACGATTGCTTATAGKCTTCATTTTGTTMCTTTGGAGATAACCMATCCGCCTTGGCCTTCTGCTTTGCACTATCCCCAGGATGTAAGCTGATCGCCTTCAAATCATCAGGAACGATGAAAGCATGAAGATGAGGAAAAGCCTCATCATCATGCCTGATGACTGTCTTCAACTGGTCCCCATACGTGTCCTGCAACCACTTGACCGACCGAGCTTGCCAACGCTTACAATCGGCATCCATCTCACCTGGCCAAGACAGAACAATGCACGCCATAGTATTTTGAGTGCTTCTGATTTTCCTGCTCTTGCCATTCTTCTGAACATCAACAGCACCATCGCAAGCCTGCTCATGCTCACGCTCAAGAGCTTCTAAATCCTGACCAAAAACGAGAACCGGCTTGCCTGGATTTTCAACATGCAAACAGGCATCCGGATTTCTCCGGGTAGCCTCAT
>NZ_JACSIQ010000010.1:0-132862 GCF_018812105.1 Gluconobacter sp. P1D12_c | reverse complement strand
TCATTGGACGGTTCGCTCGGCAGCATCAGTCACCGGTCTGTCAAAAAGCACAGTGGGGCGCATGCTGGCGCTGTTCGGTGTTCAACAGCATCGCTCGAAAAGCTTCAAGCTCTCGACCGATCCTCTATTTGTCGACAAGGTGAAGGATACCGTCGGCCTTGATCTCAATCCGCCAGATCACGCAGTTGTTCTTTGTGTCGATGAGAAAACGCAGATCCAGACATTGGAGCGTACGCAGCCTGTGCTACCGCTTGGCCTTGGCCATCTTGAAGGCGTCACGCACGATTATGTTACGCCCCTGTTTGCCGCCCTCGATATCGCGAATGGCCAGGTTCTCACCCGGTGCCGCTCTCGTCACCGGCACCAGGAATTTCTCGGTTTTCTCAAGCACATCGAGGCGAACGTTCCGTCTGATCTCGACGTTCATCTGGTGGTTGACAACTATGCCGCCCACAAACATCCCAAAGTCCGAGCCTGGCTAGCTGCGGGACCACGCTTTCATGTCCATTATACGCCGACCTTTGCATCCTGGCTTAACCAGATCGAATGCTGGTTCGCGCTCCTTACCGAACGTCAGATACGCCGAGCTTCTTGCGTCAGTGCCTTCGTCCAGACCTACAACGCCAGAGCAAAGCCATTTGTCTGGACCGCTACAAGCGAAGCCATCCTCGAAAAGGTTGAACGTTTATGTAAAGCTGTTTGCAGAACAGGACACTAGGCAACGCGATTGATTTGATCATTGCCCCAGACATAAGCAGCATGTCCTTGAGGAAATAGTCCTTCGTAAGCCTGATGGGAAACATCCAGTCCGCCGGTATATGCTCCGAGAGCTGGCAGAATAAGTCGATCTTCTCCCTTTATAAAGCACGCACGGCTCATGACGTGTCCTCTGATCCGTATTTTGATCTTGGGATGCAGGTGACCTGCCAGTTCGGCCTGTCCCGAAGGAATTGTCACAGATGGGATATGCCTTAAAATCAGATTGCCCAACCGATAATCTTCAAGCCACTCGCCTCCGATCCCAGGAATCGGGATCGCATCGTGATTACCTGTGATCCATAAAGTATCTGCTTTTCGGGTTATAATCTCAATGAGTGCTCGTTCCTCATCAAGAAGACGCTCACCAACCTGACAATCATGAAAGCTGTCTCCAAGCGCGACTAGAACCTGCGGGGAATAAGCCTCTACAAGTTGTAAGACCTTTTGAAGCGTTGAAATCGTATCTCCTGGCGGAAGCAGTAATCCGCGCGAACGGGCATACGTTCCTTTTCCGAGATGGAGGTCCGCCACTACGAGCGTCTGCGTTGCGGGTAGGAAAACAGCACCTCCGGGCAGAAGGTATATCTGTTCACCTGCCAGAGAAATGTCCCGAAAGTTCAAAGTGTTCCTGCCAGTTCATAGAGCTTGTCAGCCTCAGCCAGAAGATAGTCTTCTCCTTCTCCGCCCCGGATCTTTTCGCGTCCCTGCTCAAGAAGCACGGGGACTGCGAGCGGCGAGACATGGGAGAGACTGACATGCTCGATATGCCCGTGAAGACGATCCAGCATCTGTGACAGGCGCCTTAGGTCCGTAAGACCCTCCTCTGCCTGAATTCGGGTTGCACGCAGGAGAATATGGTCAGGGTCGTATTTTCGAAGTACGTCATAAAGGAGGTCGCTGCTGACTGTCATTTGACGTCGATTTTTCTCGCGCCCCGGATAATTGCGTTCTATCAGCCCGGCGATAATTGCAACGTCCCGGAAGGTGCGGCGGAGCATGGCGCTCTCTGCCAGCCAGTCCGTCAGATTGCCTCCAAGCAGATCTCGGGTGAACAGGTCCGTCATAGAGCCCGTTGGGTGAACGCACCAGCACGCGACCATATAATCGTTGGCCACAAAGCCCAAAGGACCTTTGCCGTTCTCCTCCAGCTTTTTCGTTAAGAGAAGACCCAGTGTCTGATGCGCATTTCGCCCCTCGAAAGGATACGCCACAACGTAATGCCACCCTCGGTGAGGAAAGGTCTCGATCAGAAAGTTTTCCGGTCCGGGCAGACGTGAGCGTTTGGCTTGAAGGGCGAGCCAGTCCTGCACCGATTTTGGAAGCACGCCCCAGGACGCTGGAGTATGCAGCATCTCACGAACATGTCTGGCCAGACCGGGGGAAATGGAAAGCTGATTGCCCCCATAAACGGGCACTCGCGGGTCCTTCCCTCGGCCACGGGCTGCCTGAACGGTCGTATCGTGCAGTCCCAGAAACTCCAGCAGCTCCCCGCCCAGCAGGAAGGTATCGCCCGGAACGAGCGTTGAAGCGAAATACTCGTCGATCTCTCCATAGGCTTTTCCCCGTCGGGATTTGACGCGTAACATCGGAGTATCGACGATGGTGCCGATATTCATTCGAAACTGCCGGATGAC
This sequence comes from Gluconobacter sp. P1D12_c, assembly GCF_018812105.1. Classification (NCBI taxonomy): domain Bacteria; kingdom Pseudomonadati; phylum Pseudomonadota; class Alphaproteobacteria; order Acetobacterales; family Acetobacteraceae; genus Gluconobacter; species Gluconobacter sp. P1D12_c. The sequence goes on along the minus strand of NZ_JACSIQ010000010.1, from coordinate 130,469 downwards.
CTGCTCATTTCTAACCCACAGTTGCCCCAGTGAGTCTCTGAAAAGACGCTGATGACGTTCATAGGCCTGCAAGGCATAGCCGCCGTCTTCTACAAATCGAACAACCTCATCGAAATCTGTACGTGAGATCTGGCTATAGGGCGCAGTCTGACGAATTTCTTCATACAGAACGTCTGGGAAAAACGGTCCTGCACAGGCTGTGACCAGCACATGCTGGGCGAGAACATCGAGGGCCCCGGCGCGCGGCGGATCACCGTCGAGTTCATGCTGTAGAACAGCCTCTCTGGCTGCTTCACATTCTAACACTTCAAACCGGTTGGCCGGAGCAAGAAGCGCACGCGATGGCTCGTCCATCCGGTGATTGGCCCGGCCGATCCGCTGTGTCAGGCGGGAGATCTGCTTTGGTGCCCCCACCTGAATGATCTGATCCACTGCGCCCCAATCCAGCCCGAGATCCAGCGAAGAGGTGGCCACGACTGCCCGCAGAGCGCCTTGAGCCATAGCGTCTTCTACTTTTGCCCGACGCATTACGTCCAGACTGCCATGATGAAGCCCGATGGGCAGATTGTCCGCATTGTCTTTCCACAGAGCCTGGAACAGCAGTTCTGCCTGCGCCCGGCTGTTGACGAACACGATGGTCAGGCGTGCACGGGCAATTTCCGTCAGGATGGCAGTAGCGCTTCCGAGCCCGGTACGGCCGGCCCAGGGAAGATATCCCCGCTCGTCAGGCAAAAGCACATGAACGTCCGGCCGCACCCCGTCTTCCGCTTTGACAAGACGGACGCCAGAGGCTTTGCCCGTCGGGGAAACCCAGGCCGCCATGGCGGAAGGGTGCGCTACGGTTGCGGATAAGCCATTAATCCGGAGCGAGGGCGAAAACATCTTCAGACGGCTGGCGCAGAGAGCGAACTGGTCGCCCCTTTTCGTGCCAGCAAGCGCATGGACCTCGTCGATGATCAGAACTCTAAGCGTGAAAAAATATGCTGCAGCGTCCGGGTATGACAGTAGTAACGCCAGACTTTCCGGCGTTGTCAGGAGGATATGCGGCGGGTTCTTCTGTTGCCGCTTCCGGCGTGCTCCGGACGTATCTCCACTGCGCACTTCGACCCGAACTGGAAGATCCATGTCCACGATGGGGCGAGACAGACTTTCTGCAATATTGGTCGAAAGAGCCTTCAGAGGACTGACATAGAGGGTGTGCAATCCCGCATATGAACCCTCTGCCAATTCGATGAGGCTGGGCAAAAAGCCTGACAATGTCTTCCCGCCGCCCGTCGGCGCGATGAGAAGCGCAGACACCCCATCCTTTGCGGCCTGAAGCATAGCGAGCTGATGAGACCGGGGAGACCAGCCCTGTTGGGAAAACCATGCCTGAAAAGGTTCGGGAAGATGTTTGCTCATTAGTTCAAGGAACGCACACGCGTTTCGCGGGTTCTTTCCCCGTTCTTGCACGACTGGCGGAGAAGACTGGGTGGACTGGCTTGAGTTGAAACCGGAAGGGCTCTTCTGTGTACCTGGCGCATTCTATATCGACCCCCTCCAGCCAGTGGCCCACGCCGTTATTACCCATGGTCACTCCGATCATGCCCGACCTGGCCACGAGCACGTTACGGGGACGCCCGAAACTCTGGCGATCATGCGCCTGAGAATGGGTGAAGGCCGCGCCGGTCAAGCTCAGCAGGCACTTGCTTATGGAGAAGTCATTTCCATCGGGGACGTGCAGCTCTGGCTGGCGCCTGCCGGGCACGTTCTGGGAAGCGCACAGGTTGTCATGGAGTATCGTGGGCAACGCGCCGTCGTCAGTGGCGATTACAAACGTGCCCCAGATCCCACATGCGTTCCGTTTGAGGTTGTGCCCTGTGATCTTTTCGTAACTGAAGCCACGTTTGGGCTGCCAGTCTTTCGCTTACCCGATCCAGCTCATGAGATTGCTAAACTGCTGCATGACGTACGCCTGTTTCCAGAGCGCACGCATGTTGTTGGCTGTTACGCCCTTGGTAAATGCCAGCGTCTGATCGCTCTGCTTCGGGAGGGTGGCTACCATGACCCTCTCTGGCTCCATGGCGCTCTTCTGCCAATGTGCAACCTCTACGAAAGTTTTGGTATCTCATTAGGGGACCTGCGTTCTGCAACGGCTGCAAAGAAAGGTGAGATGCGCGGGGGCATTGTCCTCGCGCCTCCATCGGCCATTGCAGACCGTTGGGCACGTCGGCTTCCAGACCCTGTTGTCTGTCTGGCATCAGGCTGGATGCATGTTCGCCAGAGAGCGAAAGCGCGTGGGGTCGAACTCCCTGTCGTGATCAGCGACCATGCCGACTGGGATGCTCTGCTGGAGACATGTCAGGCAACCGGGGCAAAGGAAATCTGGGTCACGCATGGGCGCGAGGATGCCCTGATTTATGCGTTGGGCAAGATGCAGATCCGCGGCAGCGCGCTTCGGCTCGTGGGCTACGAGGAAGAAGATGAACAGGCGGAACAGGCAGTGTCGGCATGATCGAATTTGCGACGCTGCTGGAACGCCTGACCTTCACCCCTTCACGAAATATGAAGCTTGCACTTCTCAAAGAGTATTTTTCGATGGCGCCCGATCCTGACCGGGGATACGCGCTGGCTGCGATGGCAGGAAGCCTGTCCTTCGCGGCGGCTAAACCTGCCATGCTCCGGGCTTTGGCCATGGAGCGCATCGATCCAGAACTCTTTACCTGGTCCTATGATTACGTCGGAGATCTTGCGGAAACAGTCGCACTGATCTGGCGGCCGGAAAACGGTGATCATCATAACACGTCAGGGGCACCCAGTCTGGCAGAAGTTGTTCACACGCTGGAGCGTCTTCCAAAGGCAGATGTCCCGGATGTTGTAAGGGGATGGCTGGACGTATGCGATGCCTCCTCCCGGTACGCCCTCCTCAAGCTCATTACTGGCTCGCTGCGCGTTGGCGCGTCAGCCCGGCTGGCGAAAACGGCTCTTGCAGAGTTAGCGTCTGTGCCTCCGGATGACATTGAGGAAGTGTGGCACGGGCTTGAAGCGCCTTACGGAGCCCTCTTCGCATGGGTAGAAGGAAAAGGGCCGAAACCCGATGCAAAGGACGCTCCGGTTTTCCGGCCGCCTATGCTGGCCCAGCCCTTGGAAAACGTTGACCTGACAGCATTTGATCCGGCCGAATGGCGCGCTGAATGGAAATGGGACGGTATCCGGGTTCAGCTTGTTTCCACGCCTCAAGGAGAGCGTGTCTACACCCGTACGGCAGAAGATATTGGAAAGGCCTTCCCGGACGTGCTGGCCACGATGCAGGATCTGGGCAGCAGGGTGGTCCTGGATGGTGAACTTCTAGTCGTTCAGGAGGGTGTTGTCGCCTCGTTTGCCGATCTTCAGCAGCGGCTGAACCGTAAATCGCCGACGGCCTCCATGCTCCGGGACATGCCAGCAGGTATCCGGCTGTATGATATCCTGTTTGAAGATGGAGAAGACCTGCGCTCCCTGCCCTTCGACATCAGAAGGCAGCGGCTGGAAAGCTGGTTCGCGCGGCTGAAGCCACCAAGAATGGCCCTGTCAGAGCTCATTGCGTTCCAGAACTTCGACGACCTGGCCAAGCTTCGCGAGAATGCACGGAGTGAGGGCATTGAAGGATTGATGCTGAAAAAGGCTGACAGTCCATATGTTCCGGGTCGTCCACGGGGCCCATGGTGGAAATGGAAACGTGAGCCACTCACGGTCGATGCCGTTGTCATGTATGCACAACGCGGGCATGGCAAACGCAGCAGCTTCTATTCCGACTATACGTTCGGCTTATGGCGCATCGTGGACGGAGAACGTGAACTTGTTCCGATTGGCAAAGCTTATTCAGGCTTTACGGACGAAGAACTGAAATTTCTGGACAAGTGGATCCGCGATCACACGACCAAGCGGTTTGGCCCGGTTCGGGAGGTGGCGCATGGTCTCGTTCTCGAGATTGCTTTCGATGCCGCTCAGTATTCCAAACGTCATAAGAGCGGCGTAGCGCTTCGTTTCCCGCGTGTTGCACGTATTCGCCGAGATAAGCCAGCTGAGGAAGCCGATAACCTGGAAAACTTCATCCAGACTTTCCTGTAGAGATCAGCATCAGGTTTTTTAAAAATTTTGAATTATTTGATAAACCGATTTCTATACCGATAAGACATCGGTTTTTTGCTACTCTTTTTCTCTTCTGAACCCGTGATATTCCACTATTTTATCAAGATGCCAAAAACTATCCTTCGCAGCAACGGAACCTATAGCGGAACTCGGATGTTTAACGCTCAGGTTATTAAACCCGGTGCGCATTTGGGTGCATTGTTTTTAGGGAAAGCAGTCGAAAGACTGCCGCAAGAGGGATGAAGAAACGCAGTGAGGCAGACAGGCTGATCACGAAGATCGTGGTAGTTGTCACGATGGGGGCACTGGCCTTTGGGTATGACACGGGTGTCATTGCCGGAGCCCTGCCATTCATGCAGCTTCCGATCGCGAAGGGCGGCCTGGGTCTTACGCCCCTGACGGAAGGATTAGTGACGTCCGCGCTAGTCTTGGGAGCGGCTTTTGGCTCGCTGATCTGTGGCATGCTGGCGGATCGGTTCGGACGACGAGACAGTCTGATGGCTCTCTCAGCGGTATTCGTCGTTGGGGCCATCGGTACAGCGCAGGCGCCCTCTGTTGCGGTAATGATTGCCATGCGGGCTGTCCTCGGTTTCGCAGTCGGAGGAGCCTCTGCGCTCGTCCCCATGTTCATTTCGGAAATGGCACCTTCAGGGCGTCGGGGGCGACTTGTCAGCCAGAATGAGATGATGATTGTGACGGGACAGCTCGTCGCCTACACGCTGAATGCAGGGCTGGCGCATTTTTCTGACTCTCCGTCGATCTGGCGCACCATGCTGATGATTGCCGCGGTGCCTGCCGTGCTTCTGGGCGTGGGATTGTTTTTTGTGCCGCGTTCTCCTCGCTGGCTGGCAAGTCAGGGGCGCGCAGATGAGGCACGGCGTGTGCTGGAGCTCATCCGCTCCACCAATCGTCAGGTTCAGCACGAGATGCGGGCGATCTATACGGCCGTTGACGATGACGCCGAACAGATTGGCTGGCGCCAGGCATTCCGGGAAGTCTGGATCCGGCGCCTGCTGATGCTAGGCGTCGGCCTCGGGTTTGCGGCTCAGTTCACGGGGGTGAACGCGTTCATGTACTTCACACCGATCATCCTGCGTCAGACGGGGCTTGGAACCGAAGCGGCTCTGGTCGCAACAATCGGGGATGGTCTTGTCGCAGTCGGAGCGACATTTGCCGGAATCTGGATGATCGGACGGTTTCCGAGACGGGTCACGCTGCTAGGCGGTCTGTGTGGCGTGGTGCTGGCTCATCTGGGGCTTGGAGCGACCTTACTGTTCCTTAAAGGATCGGCGATTGAAAGCTATGCGGCGCTCGGCTTTATTCTTCTGGCCCTGCTGTTCATTCAGATGATGGTCTCTCCGTTATATTGGCTGCTCATGTCCGAACTTTTCCCTATGCGGGCTCGGGGTGTCCTGACGGGCCTCTCGGTCTCATGTCAGTGGATCTTTAACGCTACAGTTGCCTTTCTCTTTCCTATTATCCTACACGCGATCGGACCCGGCACGTTTTTCGTCTTCGCCACGATCAACGTATTATCCTTCTGCTTCGTGGCGCGTTTCCTTCCCGAAACAAAAGGTCTGTCACTAGAGAAGCTTGAAGCACATCTTCAGGATCATCTTTCTACAGCAGCGGTGGATCAGGAGAAATCGAGCGATCCCGCAGTTTTTGCCGAGTAGTACTGGAGAATAGAGCGATATCTAAATTGCGCGAACATTTTCCAAACGGTTAGCACGGACCAGGTGGGCTTATTCACCTGCCCCGCACAACCCTCCTCAGTGTGTGGCGTTAGCGAGATACTGGGAGGTTTGGCATTATCCCAGGCTCTACTGGGAGACGGCTAAACGATGAGCAGGCGCATCTTGAACATAGTTCTCGGAGGCGCAGTCGCCTCTTCTGGTGCTGTACTGGTTCTGAGCCGGATCAGAGCAGGTTCTTATGGACCGGGGATCAATTGCACGGCGCACTGGTTACATGGCGAGCAAGCGGCGAAGGTTGAACATCTGGATATTCGCCATTCTCTGGTGGGAATAACGACCAACGCAGCGGCTGTTTTTTTCTGGAGCTGGCTCTACCACAAAGCATTAGGCACAAAACCAACTGCCATGCGTGCGGTGATCATCACTGCTCTCCTCGGCCCTGTGTCCTGTCTGGTAGATTACAAGGCCACACCAAAGCGCTTCACCCCAGGATGGGAACTTGTTTTTTCACGGTCTGATATGGCGACAATCTACTTCTCAATGGTCGTCGGCATGGCCTTAGGTGCAACTCGGCAATCGCCCTCGACCAAAAATACGAAAAGCCCCCACGCATGACGCCAAGGATTTACACTGGCAAAGAGGCTGAAGCTGCTCGCATACCGCTGGAAGGTGCTCTTTTGGGGTGGTCAGCCATCCTGATGCTTGGGATTTTTCTGATAGCGATACGTATCGCCCCAAAATCCGTTCAGGCACCCCTTCTAAGAATAGCGCAGATCTGGGTGGCGGGTCTGTTCTGCTTTTTCGCGGGCGTCCATCGCGGCGCCAGCTTCTATGCGCCAGAAGGCCCTCGCCTTTCTGACCCGCTGATTTTCCTCAGTATGCATTTTGGAGGGCTCGGCCTTGCGCTTCTCCCTGCCCGTAGAGCGTGGCGGATTGCTCCTGCGGGAATGCTGTTGACGCTCGCCGGAGATACATTTTTAGCTTGTGAGGATCGGCTCCCGCGGTTTTTCCTACGCCTCAGACCCCTTCAGCTTCTGGTTGCCACAGCCCTGATCACGCTTCTCGGTTCCAAGGCACAAACCGTATTCAGGACCGAAGCATGACGATGCTGATCCCCGTTCTGGGAGACCAGCTCTCGCCGTCTCTTGCCCGCCTGCAAAATGTAGATCGCAGCAAAGCGGTCGTCCTGCTCATGGAGGCCTGGGACGAAGCGACTGACGTCCGGCACCATAAGAAAAAGATCGCTTTCATCTTCTCCGCTATGCGTCACTTCGCAGAGGAGTTGCGTTCGGATGGCTGGTCCGTTGACTACGTCGCACTCGACGATCCGAAGAACACACAGAGCTTTACTGGCGAGGTCGCGCGTGCTGCGCGTAAATATGGAGCCACAACGATCCGTACAGTTGCAGGTGCCGAATACCGTGTTTCTCAGGCCCAAAAGACTTGGTCTGACAAAATCGGCATTCCTTGAGATCTTCTCGAAGATGATCGGTTTGCCCATTGCTTGAAGACTTCAAGCAATGGGCAAAAAGCCGCAAAACCCTGCGAATGGAATGCTTCTACCGTGATATGCGGCAGAAGACGGGCCTGCTGATGAACCCTGATGACACGCCGGTGGGCGGTCAATGGAACTTCGACCATGATAATCGCGAAAAGCCCCCGACAGGTCTAAACTATCCCTCTCCGGAACGATTTGAACCGGACGCCGTGAAGAAATGAAGATCGTTAATCAACGATGCCGGAACTGCGTTCAGGGTCGATGAAACGCCTCAAAATCTATAGTCTGAAAACAGGCGTCGAGTTGATCGCCAGGCGACCTACGTATGACGAAGACACCGTTCACAAACTAGAATTTTCAATCATCCACAAATCATTTTAACTATTTTGTATAGTTAAAATATTTAATAACTATGAATTTGACATAACAAAAGAATCACTACAGTGTTTATTTGATATTTAATAACAACGAAACGGTATAGTTTTATGTCTGTAGTGTTGGCCAGTTCCTGTCCTCTGATGATGCCGGGATCCCCCCTGCTCTCACTCCCTTTGTTCGGACCGCACGCCACAGGTAGACACCATGACCTACATATCCGCTCCTCTTCCTAATCTCTCCCTTCTCTGGGGACAGGATGCGCGTGAAAACACTCCGCTTCACGAGCGTTTTTCTGCCGTTTTCGAGAAAATTCGGAAGCAGGCCCTTCACGCAGAACTGAACCGCGAACTTCCTTTCGAGCAGATACGCCTTCTCAAGGAAAGCGGTTTCACGGCGCTCCGCGTTCCCGTAGCGCATGGTGGCCTTGGTGCCAGTCTTGAGGATCTGTTTTCTCTTATCACTGTGCTGGCCAAGGCGGATTCAAACGTTGCACAGGCGCTCCGAGCCCATTTCGGTTTCGTTGAGCATCTTCTGTTCGAACCTGATGGCCCTTATCGTACGAAGTGGCTCGACCGGCTTGGAGCCGGACAGACCGCAGGGGCCGCAGCGGCTGAAGGCCCGGCGTCCAAGCGTGATCTCTTCAGCACGACCCTGTCCCAGAGAGAGGGTCAGTGGGTCATTAACGGTTCCAAGTTCTTCACGACCGGTTCGCTCTATGCCGACTGGCTGACTGTTACCGGCACCACGGAAGATGGCCAGACCGTCAAAACACTGGCTGCCCGCAATGATCCCGGCCTGGAAATTGTGGATGACTGGGACGGTGTCGGGCAACGCCTGACCGCCAGCGGCACGGCACATTTCCGCAACGTCCATACCGAAGACGCCGATCTGCGTTACGGCAACACGGCCTTCCCGTACTCCCAGGCATTCTTCCAGCTCTATCATTTGGCCACTGTTGCCGGGATTGCGCGCTCTGCTGCAACGGACGTCGCGGATGCCGTGCGCCGTCGCAAACGCACCTTCAGCCACGGTAATGCAGACCTCCCCGCGGAAGATCCGCAGATCCTCGAAGTTGTCGGCCATGTCTTCAGTGGCGCTTATATCGCCGGTGCAGCTGTCGAGCGCGCCTCCCGAGCAATTCAGGCCGTTGCAGATAGTCCTGCTTCCGAAGTCGAACTTACGGTTGCGCGTGCTGAACTCGAAGTCTGGCAGGTACAGGATCGGATTTTGCCGCTGGTGCTGGAAGCCACGACGGCTTTGTTCGACGCGCTAAGCGGTGGTGCAACCTTGCGCGTCGTCGGATTGGATCGCCATTGGCGCAACGTTCGCACGCTGGGTAATCACAACCCCCGCGTCTATCGTACGCGCGTCGTTGGGGACTACGCTGTCAATGGAACCCTGCCCCCCGCTCAGTGGCGCGTGGGGGTGGCGTAATGGGACAGCACATCATCCTCAACGGCTTTACGATGGCCACGGTCTCGCACCTGAATTACGGCCTGTGGCGGCATCCCGCTGACCAGACACATCGTTACAAGGACATCAGCTACTGGACTGAGCTTGCACGTACACTCGATGACGCTGGGTTCGATGCCCTGTTTATCGCGGATGCCCTCGGCCAGATTGATGTTTACGGTGGCAGTCCAGACGCTGCCCTGAAGCACGGTATCCAGTCCCCACTGATCGATCCGCTTCTGCTGGTGTCCGCCATGGCCGCCGCGACGACGACGCTTGGTTTTGGCATCACGCTGTCCACGACGTATGAGCACCCCTATCTACTCGCCCGCAAGCTGACGACGCTCGACCATCTGACAAAGGGCCGTCTGGGCTGGAACATTGTGACGTCGCAGCAGGAAAGTGCGGCCCGCAATCTTGGGCTCGACCATCAGATACCTCATGACGAACGCTACGACCGTGCGGACGAGTTCATGAGCGTCGTCTACAAGCTGTGGCTGAAATCCTGGGAAGACGATGCTGTCATCCGAGGTCAAACGGCTTCGGGTGAGTGGATTTACACCGATCCGGCAAAAGTTCACCCTATACGACATGAAGGCCAGTACTACCGCGTTCCAGACGGCCATACGGCCGAGCCCAGCGCGCAACGGGTTCCCGTTCTGCTTCAGGCAGGCGCTTCAGCCCGGGGTGGCGCATTCGCGGCGCGACATGCGGAAGTTATTTTCGTCGTTGGTGCCGGGGCAGAAGGGACACGAAAGAATGTCCGGCGTATTCGTGAGGACGCTGCTCGCGAAGGTCGCGATCCAGACAGCCTGCGCTTCATTTGCGCCGCAGCAGTCGTAGTCGGGGAGACTGAAGAAGACGCTATTCGCAAATTTGCGGAATACAAAGCCTTCTACGATGCCACCGGATCGCTCATTCATTACTCCTCAATGACGGGTGTGGACTTCTCGAAGAACCAGACAGACGAGGTCCTGACCTATCGTCCAACGGAAGCCAGCCAGTCTGTGCTTGAACAGTTTGACCCCGCCATCAGCGGTCGTTCATGGACTATTGCAGAAGCCACAAGCCCGGCAGAAGGCTTTGGCCGTGCCAAAACTTTCGTCGGTACAGGTGAAACCGTCGCGGATCAGATTGAGCAATGGCTCGAGGAATCCGAGACCGACGGCCTCAATCTGATCCAACTCGTTAATCCGGACAGCTACAACGACTTCATCCGCCTCGTTCTGCCGGAACTGAAGCGTCGTGGCCGTATTAAACCCAAGGATGGCAAGACCCTGCGAGAAAGGCTTTTCCCGCAGAATACGTCCGCACATCCAGCGCCCGACCATCCGGCCTGGCGCTGTTGACCCTCCCAAGACCTGAAAATTTCCGTTTCCTGTATCTTGTGAGTGTATTTCCATGCCCGCATTTTCATTTTCCAGCCGTAGCGCCAGTGGCTCCGTCTCTCTGATTGCCCTGCTGACCCTCTCGGTTAATACCTACGCTTTCGCTGATACGGCTTCTCCGGCCACTAAGGTGGGCACAAATCCGCGTCACGGTACGCCTGCACTGCCTGCTCATAAATCGGCTGCATCCCGCGCCATCAGCGCCAAAGCAACCGAGAGCATTGGAGTGGAAGGACACCGGCAGGCTAACTGGGTATCCAATCCCGTTTCTGCGGTTACCATTCGCGAATATGCCGCCGGGACCAATCCGCTCAAGGCCCTCACCCGGCTACCTGGCGTTCTGTTCAATTCCGGTGATCCGCAGGGCGTGAACACCTGGCAGAACTCATTCCTGATGCATGGTTTCGATCAAAGCCAGATCGGCATGACGCTGGATGGGATTCCGCTTGGAGACCAGCAATTCAGCAATGTTAACGGCCTGAGCCCGACTTCCGCGATTTCGTCCGAAAACATCGAGCGTATGGATGTCTCGGCGTCCACCGGTTCGGAAAGCGTGGCCAGTACGTCCAATCTGGGCGGTACGGTGCAGTTTATCTCACGCGATCCGTCTCACAAGCGTGGGGCCAGTGTGAACCAGACCTTCGGGAGTAATGCGACCTACCGGACGTTTGTGCGTCTTGAAAGCGGTGATCTGAACCGTCAGGGGACGCGCTTCTATGTCTCCTATGCCCGCAACGACACCACCAAATGGCGTGGTGGGCAGGACCAGTTCATGCAGCAGGTCAACGCCAAGGTTCTGCACCCTATCGGGCAGGACAGCCGCATTACGGCCTACTTCGACTACACCGATATGCAGATGCAGAACTATCAGGACTATAGCCTGGATATGTTCAACAATGGTGGCTACGCGATCGATAACTTCATCGGGCAGCCCGGCGGCTATGAAAAGGCATATCGTCTCGCGCTGGCCCAGCGTGGGCTTCCGGGAGGACAGGTTCCTGCAGCCTATGCCAACCTCAAGAGCCCGTACACCGCGTCCTATTACGAGGGCGCCCAGATGCAGCATTCCTATGTTGGGGGTGTATCGGCCGATCTTGCCCTGACTGATCGCTTGCGCTGGCAGAGTACGGTCTATGGGCATCGCTCCTATCAGCGCGGTTCAGTCGCAAGCCCTTTGATCTCGTCTCCTAACGGAGCGCCTCTGATCGATCAGGTTACCCAGCCCGATACGAACCGCTTCGGCTTTACGACGTCCCTGTCCTATCGCATCGCGCATAACGTGCTGAATGCAGGTCTTTGGTATGAAAATACCCATTTCGACATCAGTAAGCCGCTCTACCAGCAGCCCCTGCTGCAGGACGTCCTCGATGGGACCGCAACACCCGTCAACGGGCTCGACAACCTTAAGAACCCTTTCCAGAATGGCTACCGACAGGTCTTTAATACCAACACGTTTGTCGCTTATTTCCAGGATACGTATCACGTTACCAGCACCATCGCGCTCCATGCTGGTTTCCGATCTGTCCTGAACACGACCCGTGTCGGCGCGCTGGCCAACTGGGAAACTTACACCCGCACGACCGCTATCGCTGGTGGAGACTCACTCACGTCCAGTAAGCCTTTCCTGCCGCATTTCAGTGGGGAATGGCGCTTCGCTCCTGGCCATCAGCTCTATTTCGATATCGCGGAAAATGTGAAGGTTTATCCCGTCTCGGGTTATAACAGCGGTTCGTCGCCGTTTTCGACCTCACAGGCCGCCTATCAGGCTTCCAAAAGCACGCTGCGCCCCGAGACGGACTGGAATTTTGCAGGAGGCTATCGTTATACCGGCCGCCTCGTCAGCGGTTCGCTCTACGGCTATCACACGATCTTTTCCAACCGGCTGCAGCGCATCTCCACCGGTCCGACCACTCAGCCCTACACGACCATCCAGAACGTCGGTGGCGTAACGATGACCGGTGTGGATGGTGCTGTCACGCTCACACCCGTTAGGGGGCTGAGCCTGACCAACAGCATCAGCTACAACCACGCCGTCTATGACGACAACATTACTCAGACCGTCAACGGATCGCGGGTGACCTACAATATCCGTGGTCAGCAGGTCGTGGCCTATCCGCGTCTCATGTATCACGCTGACCTGTCCTACACTTGGCATGATCTCCAGGCGCATATCGAGGCCCAGTATGTCGGCAAGCGGAATCTTAGCTACACTGGCGACACGAAGGTTCCGTCCTACTGGCTGACTAATTTCGGCGCACGTTACGATCTGAGCAAACAGTTGCACCGCTTGTCTCACACGGGCTTTCTCCAGCACCTCTCGGTCGACCTGAATGTCTATAACCTGACGAACGTAAAATACATCTCCACCATGGGGCAGAACGGCTACCCAATGGCTGGTGATTACCAGTCTGTCGTCCTCGGTGCGCCACGACAGTATTTCGGCGCTGTTCATGCGGATTTCTGACATGCAGACGACGTTTCCTGCCGCTCCGCTTCTGCCTGCCAGCCGCCTGCCCCGGAGCTTTACCCTCCAGTATGCTGGCCTTCTGGTCTTCATGATCGGGGATGGCGTCGAGGTCGGCTATCTGTCGCCGTTTCTGGTCCAGACGGGGCAGACGGAGCACTTCGTGGCCCTTCTCTTCACAGCCTACGGACTCTTTGCTGCTTTGGCGGCCTGGTTCTCGGGTTTGCTGTGCGACATTTTTGGTAGTCGTGCCGTCATGACGGCTGGTCTGTTATTCTGGATTGTTCCGCAACTTCTGTTTCTTGGCGTTGCCATTCCGGCTCATTCTTCAGCCTTGCTACTCCTAACCTACGGATTGCGGGGAGCAGGATATCCATTGTTTTCCTACGGGCTGCTGACCCTGCTCGTCACCACGATCCGTCAGGACCGGTTGGGTCGTGCTGTTGGTCTGTTCTGGTTCTGCTTTACCTGCGGTTTGCCCACGGTCGGTTCTATCGTGGCGCAACTCCTGCTCCCCGTTTACGGCCAGTACATTACACTCTGGATCGCCCTTCTCGGCGTGGGAGCAGGTGGCCTCCTTGCCGTCCTGCCGCTGCCCACTACGCCACGTGCAGAGAAAGGCAGTCTGAAAGACATCGGCCCTACCCTGCGAGAAACGGTTCGTCAGATCCGCCACAATCCGGGCGTTGGTCTGGCGTGCATCGTGCGGGCGGTTAATTCCAGCGCTACGCATGGCCTGATCGTTTTCATGCCGTTCTTTTTTACGGGTCGTCTGGGTTTGTCGCAGGATGTATGGATCCGCTTTCTCGAAATCATCTTCGCCAGCAACATCGTCTTTAACCTGCTGATCGGTTTTGCCAGCGACTATATTTCATGGCGGCAGACCATCATCTGGTTTGGCGGTATCGGGAGTGCCGTAAGTTGCGTTGGTCTGTATTGGATCCCGCTGCTGTACGCCCACAGTAGCCTGCTCGCGGTTTATGGTTCGGCCGCAGTTTTTGGCATGACGCTTGCCGGATATGTGCCGCTTTCGGCTCTGACACCGTCTCTTCTGCCGGATCACAAAGGTATCGCCATGTCCCTGCTGAACCTTGGTGCAGGGAGTAGCGTCTGGATCGGGCCTTTCATTGTTTACCTTTTTGAAGGCGCTGTCGGCACGCAGGGAATTATCTTCATCTACGCCGCACTGTTCCTCGCAAGCGCAATCCTGACCTTTTTCATTACGCCTCCGTCTCTCACACGACCTGACCGCACCAGTAGTCAGACATTCCCCCAATCTGAAGGAGTTCCCTCATGACACAGCTTACGATCGAAAAGGTCACATCCCGTATCGGCGCCATCGTCCATGGGATTAACGCCCGCGAACTTCTGCCTGAAGAACACAAAGCATTCATCCATGATGCTCTGCTGCGCCATAAAGTGATCTTTCTGCGTGACCAGTTTCTTGATGATGCCCAGCATGAAACGTTCAGTCGTGTCTTCGGAGACCCAATCCTTCACCCGACAATCCCCGCAGCCGCAGGGACGCCCTATACGTTCGAACTGAACTCCCGCAACGGGCGTTCCACGGATTCCTGGCACACAGACGTCACTTTCGTGCCGGCTTACCCCAAGGCCTCGATCCTGCGCGCTATCACGATCCCGCCTTATGGCGGCAGCACACTCTGGGCCAACACAGCCACTGCCTATGACGACCTCCCTGCGCCTTTGCAGCAGCTTGCCGACACACTTTGGGCCGTTCATGGCAACGACTACGACACCAATTTCTACAAATACGACACGCGCCACGAGGAAATTGCGGACTTCCGTGCTCGTTTCATTTCACGCCTTTACGAGACAGAGCATCCGGTTGTGCGCGTTCACCCTGAGACCGGCGAGCGGACCCTTATCCTGGGCCATTTCTTCAAGGAGATTCGCGGCATCCCCACGCAGCATGCCAACCGGCTGCTGGAGATCTTCCAGTCTTACATCACGCAGATCGACAACACCGTCCGCTGGAACTGGAAGCCGGGTGACGTTGCCATCTGGGACAACCGCGCCACCCAACACTACGCCACAGCCGATTTCGATACTCATTCCCGGCTCCTGCGTCGTATCACCGTGCGTGGAGATACCCCTTTCAGCATCACGGGAGAAAAGAGCCGTCTGCTCAAAGGTCCCGATAATGGCCAGGATCTGGATCACTGATACTCCACAACAATGCAGAGACAGATTGCGGCTCAGGATCAATAGACGCGATATAAGGTTTAGAGCTGATATGCTCTTGATGATGTCGCATTCTGGATCTCGTAAATGATCGCATAGCGACCTCACCTTTGATCGCAGCTTCGAGAAGCCAAGTCATGCTGTGCCGTTACCAGAGTGGAACAAGGATCAAAGAATGTTAGTCGCGAAAATCCTGAAGCCCGTGACATAGTTTGCGGCTAGGGCCTGTTAGGTCTTGATGTAGTCTGTTGTGGCAGCGATGAGAATGATGGAGAGGAAGGATGAGGCTGTCTTCTCGTATCGGGTTGCGACACCCCGCCATTCCTTAAGCCTTGCTCACAGATTTTCAAAGAGATGCTGCCAGACGCCGAGCTTTGCCCATCGGATGAACAACTGCGCGACAATCCACCAAGGTCCAAACCCAGATGGTAGGGCGCGCCATTTCGCACCGTTCTGATGCTGCCAGAAAATCGCGGAAACCGTCCGTCGAAGGTTCTTCGGTGGGGTCTTGCCCTTCGGACGGACTTCCTTGATCAAAAGCTCCCAGATAGACCACCCTGCGGTATTGCATCATGCTCATCGCAGACAGCTATGCAATCCATTCTATCTATTCAAGACTTAGCAGACCCTACATTGTATCCTCGTTACCTGCCGTTGAATTAGATGCCGTTAAGCGCTCTTTCCCAGTGAACCGAGGTGCTGTGCGTGAGCGACGCAGGATTTCAATGCGAGCGATGATCGATGCGGTTGCTTCGACGCAAAGTGCTGCGAGTTGCCGTGTTGCTGTTCGGCGACGCTGAAGGCTCAGAGCGAAAGCCAACGACGCGCGATGGTATTTCTACCGGATAGGCAATTATCTGTTTTTCAATACTTGGGCCTCTGGTGGTATGGATTTCAACATATTGTCTCGCTGTCGCCGAAAATGAGCACATTCAGTTCTTAGCCAATTTGTGAAAACATTTACTCTCTTGTCTGCAGCGTCACGGCAGATCAGGACATAACGTGCTCTGGCAGGTATTGGCTTCCCAAATGGAAAAACAAGTCTTCCGGAAAGGATGTCGTCATACACCAAGGCCATTCTACCCATCGCCATACCCTGATTTTTCATGGCAGATCCCAGCGCGAGGCTGGACAAGTTAAACTGCGATCCGCCAATCGTGTTTTCGTAATCGTCCGTATTTTCTGTTATCCAGTCATTCCATTCACAATATTCAGGGGCACCTGTCCACGGTTCGTTATCGTGCAGAAGGTGGATATTCCTTATTTCTAGTGATTGTGCTTTTTCTGCTAATGATGGTGTCGATACGGGAATAATAAATTCATCCAGAAGGACTTCCGCCGCTACATCATTATATTTTTTGGGGTCGTAACGAATGGCGAGATCAATACGGCCTCGTGCTAGTTCATCGGAATCCAGATCCTGAAACTCTGCAACAAGCCGGACCGGGATATGGGGATACCGTGCGTTAAAATCTGCAAGACGGGGCGTCAGCCAATGCAGGGCGAACGAAGGCGAGCAACTTATCTGAAGAGGAGTATCGGGAGTCTGTAGTTCTTCAAGAATAGCCTCGGTATCTAAAAACACACGTGTCATGACATTGTGCAATGCCTCCCCTTTTCCTGTTAACGTAAGGGTGCGCGGGGAGCGTATGAACAATTTGAGTCCGAGATGTTTTTCAAGCAGCCTGATCTGTTGACTGACCGCCCCCTGGGTTACGCATAGATCGGCGGCTGCCTTTGTAAAGGAAAGCCTCGTTGCGACGACATGAAAGCTGCGAAGTGCTCCCAGAACTGATGTTGAGGGTAAAGACATATCCATTAGCTCCACTAATGCATTAATTAGAATATATCGTTTCCACGTGGCACCACGACACGCTACACGTTCCCAGCAGAACAGTATCATTCAGGCCGCGTAAAATGACGAACAGTGAAGATTTTAGCCAAATTATAGATTGCTTGCGCACGAAAAAGCGTTGTCTGTGGCTTAATGAGAAGCTGTTTCCCGACATCCATCCTGAGCAGTCTGTATTAGCTGGAATTGCTGACGCTGGCGCGCGCTTCAAGCGCTGCGAGCCGCTTCTGGCAGCGCTCTTCAACGAGTTGGGGCCGACAGACGGTAGAATTGAGTCTCCCTTGACCGAGGCTGGGAAACTGGCCGCATGTTCGTCTGTAACTGCACCGGGCGCGTGGTTCATCAAGCGTGATGACCTGCTTCCAGTCGCAGGCTCGATCAAGGCGCGGGGTGGATTTCACGAGGTTCTCACCTATGCCGAAAAACTCGCACTTGACCATGGCATCATTAATCCAGCCTCCGACAGGCGTTGTCTGGCAGGAAAGGCGGCCAGAGAACTCTTTTCCACACATAAGATTCTCGTAGGCAGCACTGGAAACCTGGGCCTTGCAATTGGGACCCTGTCGGCGGCCCTTGGGTTCAGATCCGAAGTCCATATGTCTTCCGATGCCAAGCAATGGAAGAAAGATCGTCTTCTGGCGCGGGGCGTGGCTGTTGTTGAACATCAGGGGGACTATTCCGTCGCGGTTGCGACGGCGCGTTCGCTCATGAAAGATTCCGACTACTTTGTTGACGATGAAGCATCCGCCCTTTTGTTTTACGGCTATGCAACCGCAGCGCTGGAACTGAAAATGCAATTGCATGCGGTCGGTCGCAAGGTGGATAGCCAGACGCCGTTGCTGGTTTATCTACCGTGCGGGGTAGGCGGTGCACCCGGCGGCATTACGGTCGGGCTGAAAGCGATTTTTGGCCCAGACGTACATTGCTTTTTTGCCGAACCGGTCGCGTCACCTTCCATGCTGCTCCAGTTGTGTTCTGGTCAAACGGGGTCGTTTTCCGTTGCGGAAATCGGACTGGATAACAAAACGGAGGCTGACGGACTTGCTGTCGGACAGGCATCGTTACTGGTCGCGCGTCACATTCAGGAAATGTTGGCAGGTGTATTTACGGTTTCCGATGACGAATTATACGAAAATATGGGTCTTGTAGAAAAATATCTGGGATTTTTACTGGAGCCATCTGCAGCGGCTGGACTGCGTGGGCCAATGTGGCTCAATGAAACCGAAGGAGGGCGAGAATATCTGAAGAGACATCAAATCGTTCCAGATCACGCCACACATGTTATCTGGGCAACAGGAGGTTCTCTTGTTCCAGAACTTCAGCGCGTTCATTACAGGAATATGGCTAAAAAGCAGGTAGTTAGGCATTTCTCGTAGTATGTTGCGACATGGACGTGTCACGGTTTAGTTCCGGACTATTGGTTACCTGTTAAGTAGCGTTGCGCTCGTGATCCAGAGGGCTTTTCCATCGGAGCGCGGAATGTAGCCTCTGCGGATTATGGAAATCATTAATGTAGCATGTGATGTCCTGGTCGACCTCCTGGCGCGTCATCCATGCGTGCTGCCACAGAAGTTCAGCTTTCAAAGTCTTGAAAAAGCTCTCCGTGACAGCATTGTCCCAGCAGGTTGGGTTCAATGGCATGACTGTGAGCGCTGTTGGTTGTCACCTTGAACCTTTATGTCCTGACAACACCAATGTCATGCTCGCGCATCAGACGTTCAACGCGACGATGCCCGACAGACGGACCGGCACCCCTGAGTTTCTCTGTCATGCGGGGATGTCTGTAGCTTCGCCTGCTCTGAGCGTGAATGGTGCGGATATGCACTATCGGGATGTCATTCTGTCTTCTGCTGGCACAGACCGGACGTTGTCGCCTGGCTCTCAAACCCCGATCACTGACCCCAAACAGGCAGCAGATTCATTCGCGCGAAAGTGGCCCATGATATCGAGCAATAAAGGCAAACCTCAGACCTTTGGTCCGCGAAGAATTGTGTTGCCTTTTTTTAACAGTTTCCTCTTCTCCCGCAGCAGAGGGTTCTTGCGGGGTTAACTCCGTATTATCTGTGGTGTCAGCGACTACAGTATCAAGCTTCTGTGCATCGCGGATCCATTTCTTCAACGTCGAAGACCCAATACCCAGATCTTGGGCAATACGCTCACGTGACAGACCGCTACTCAGAGCCAGATGCACCGCCCCGTAGCTGAACTCAGCTTTGTAAACCCGTCCCATTCCACGTCTCCTTCATGACCATCTTCGGTCTTAAAGGTCCAGAACTAAACCGCGACACGTCTAGTTCAGCCAAGCCTTACGGGACAGTTCGACGTCCCCGGCGAACGGCACGGAGAGATACCCGGCGGCAGGAGAGCGGACACGCACCAGATACTCAGGGCTGTGATCGGCATTATCCGCGACGATCAGCGCGCCGGCCTGCAGCCTGTTCTCCAGAAGATCGAGAATATTGGGGTAGAACGGCTTGGCGCCGTCAAGCAGTACGAGATCGATGCTTTCGGGCAGACCGGACGCCAGCATCTGCGGGGCGTCGCCCTCACGGAACTCCACAAGATCTGCCAGACCTGCTTCTTCAAGATGATGCCGGGCGCGGGTAATCTTGGAGGGTTCAAACTCGGTGGTAATGAGCCTGCCACCGCCATTGTCGCGCAGCGCGGCGGCGGGATGGATGGTGAAGAGACCGAAGGACGCTCCGAATTCGACGATATTTTTCGCCCAGTTGGTGCGTGCCAGCTTGTAAAGCAGCGTATTAATGCCACCTTCTATCAACGAAGGCAGGCCCGAGCCATAGCATCAAGAGCGACGTGAGACGCTTGCGGCGCTTGTCGCCAAGGTGACGCTTGACCAATGACGCAGCGTTAATGCGAAGTGACACTCTCTTTGGTTAAATATTTGATTTTATATGGTAAATTAGGAAGTGGCGGAGGAGATGCCAATGTATTTGAATAATTAATTATATAATTTTTAAAAGAAAATTTTTCGTTGGGTATTTATAATTCCTCTAATTATACTCCGGCTCTTAATCCAACATATTATAGTGGAAATTTAAAAGGGTTACGGAGCCTATAAATGAAGAAAACCTGCCTATCTCACATGGTATTTACAAACCTGCTTTTCCCTGCGGAAGGTATTATAACTGTACCTCAAACGTTGTGTTCCAATGTGATTGCTCGTCTGTGATTCCTAGTGTCAGTCTACCCCCGTGACCTCTGATAATTTGGCGCGCGAGAGGCAATCCGATTCCGTTTCCTTCAGACTTGAATGATACAAACGGCTCAAAGATTTTCTCCTGTAGAGCCACGTCTATACCCGGCCCATTATCGCAAACACAGATAGTAATCGCGTCATTCGCAGTTTTGACAGCCAGTTGCACACGAGGAGCGCTTTGGTTGAGAGCAGCCTCCGCGCCATTGTTCAGAAGGTTTAACAGAGCCTGCTCCATCTGCACGGCATCAAGCCGAACCATGATACGGCCGGACGGTACAACGACATCCAGCGCCACACATTCTTTCCATCGCGCAGTAAAAATTCGGACAATCTCCCGAACCAATGCACCAAGGTCCGTTAATTTCAGATCCGGCTCTGGCAGGCGGGCAAGATCACGGTACCCACGAACAAAACGATCCAGCCCTTCAGTACGGCGACGAATTGTCCCAAGTGCCTCGATGATCAGATCGTCTGTCTCATAACGCTCTCTCTTCAAAGTGCATTGTTCGGCAAACAGATCCTCTGCCGTCGCCGACAGAGAAACGATGGGTGTGAGGGAATTCATGATTTCATGACTCAAAATCTGCAGCAGATCACGAAGTGCCTGTGCTTCAGCAGCGTTCAGTCCGGCTTCAACGTCTGTCAGTGCCAGATACGCTACGATGCCTCCTGCGCCACCACCCTTCCCCACCGATAACGCATAGACCCGGGATGAGCCTCCGTTGGACGCTAGCCGGATCAAACGTTTTTCGGGCCCCGTCTCGTCATTTTCTAGTGCTCTGACAAGTGGCGGTGGTGGATCACGGAGGACACCTTCCGTCATGAACAGACGCCGTGCCGCGCGATTGGAAGCATGCAGGGTGCCATCAATATACTGGATCAGCAGCGGAACCGGAGCATGGTCAAGCAGCGCCCGATTGCGCAGTTTTTCCCGATCCACAGATCGCACGACAGACGGTTCCTGTCGTTTCAGGCGTCGTGCCATACGGATCTGTGCCTCTACGACAGAGCCAGCACAAAACAATCCCAGGCACGATAGCAGAACAGCCGTCGCGTAAAACCCGTGCTGCCACGCCGGAGCGGTGATCAGACAGGCTGCTACGATGCCAGAAAGCAGCAGAAGCGTTTCAATAGCAACCCGCATTTAAAGCCCATACCTTGCCATCCGGCGGTAGAGCGCCGGTCGTGTCAGGCCCAGCTCCCGCGCCGCTTGTGTGACATTGAATCCGTGTTTGCGAAGAGTTGCCTCGATCAGGGACCGCTCTGTATCTCGCAGTGTAGGCGTGCTTTTTGAAGCCGCGTCCTGCCCGTTGGATGATGTCCCGCTCCATTTTCCCATGAGGACCGCCCGCTCAACGGTTGCACGAAGGCTTCGCACGTTTTGCGGCCATGCTTCTCCGCAGAGCAACTGACGCCGCTCTTCATCTATCGCTGGCTCCATCAGCCCGTGTCGAACTGAGAAATAGCGTAAAAAATGTCCACTCAGGGCAAGGATATCCTCAGGTCGCTCGTGAAGAGGCGACAGCGACAGTATTACCATCCCAAGATGCAGCATCAGTCGCTGGTCAAGAGCAGCCTCCAAACCAGTATGATCCACAGATGAAAGGGCAATGACCCGTGGGGGCGTGGGTTCATCCAGGCTGTCTGCCAGATGTCGTTGCATGGGTGCAGACAGCGCTTCAAAGTTGCGAAAGATCCACGTTCCGCCTTCTTCCGGCAGTTCCTCGCAATCTTCCGCGCGGATCGTCACTGCAGGATTGCTCTCCTGAGAAAGCGCATGAATACGCCTTGCAAGCAGCATCTTTCCCACCCCTGGCGGCCCTGTAATGACCAGTGGAGCACGAGTAACGGCCAAGCGGTCGGCTTCAGTGACAATACGGCGCAGTTTTTCCGACGCCACGATCATAACAGGATCGGTTTCAGCCGCCTGATCGGCCCGACGCCCCTTCAGAGTTGTGCCAACCAGCGCAAGAAGGCGCTCATTATTCCAGGGCTTCATAACAAAATCAGCAGCGCCTGCTCGCATCGCTGCAACCGCAATCGTTACGCCGCTATGGCCGGTTACGACGATCACGGGCAGATCCTGACGGAGAACCAGGATATCTCTGAGTAAGGCCAGTCCCTCTGCGCCGCTACTTTCGCCCTTTCTATAATTGAGATCCAGCAGCACAAGGTCCACAGGAAAAGATGCAAGCTGTGTCAGAGCCTCTTCCGCTCCATATGCGGACAGCATCTCGATCCCATTTCTGCGAAATAATAGCCTCGCAGCAATCTGCACATCGCAATCATCATCGACGAAGAGAAGACGGGGCACTAAAGACTTTCCTTCTCCCGATTCGTTGCGGAAGTCATTCATTTCGATCTTGACAGGCCTTTCAAAGGTGTCCGGTTCCGGACACCACGTTCGAAACCGGACATACCCTAGATAGCACTTTAATTTTTTCCTTATTTATCAATAAGATAAATTCGATTACCTCCATGATACACTGTTTGCGAACAGGAGAAACAGTGCATGGATCAACCCGTTTCCAAAGCGTCGTCGAACACTACGATGCGCCCGGCATCAGGCGCCGTTATGGATCGGGCGGTTCCTCCTTCACGGCGTAAGGTCGTGCTCCGGAAGACCCTGCGCTATGGCGCTCCTGTTGTAGTCGTCGGTCTTCTCTGGGCTGGATGGCGTCTCGTACCCGCATCGGGAACGCTTTCGGTATCTCAGGACCAGCTGACAGTCGCGACAGTACAGTCCGCACCATTTCTCGATTACCTTCCAGTGCGTGCCACCGTTGCTCCGCTCAACGTCACTTTTATCGACGCCATACAGGGCGGAGAAGTTTCTGAGGTCGTGGCAAAGGATGGTGCCCTCGTGAAAAAGGGGGACGTTCTGGCACATCTGACCAATCCTCAGCTCCAGCTGGACGTCACGTCCAGAGAAGCACAGATCGCAAGCCAACTCGGTGCAGTCAGCGCCCAGCGCCTGACCCTGCAACAGACCCGTACAACCGAAGAAACGCAGCTCGCCGAGGCCCGATATAATCTTCTCAAGGCCCAGCGCGAGCTTTCCATTCGCCAGCAACTTCACGGACAAGGCTTTGAATCTGACGCGAACGTTCAGTCCTATCGTGACGAGGCTGACTATTACGCCCAGCGCCTAAAGCGCCTTGACAATGCACTGACACTGGATCTGAAGGTTGCAGATCGGCAGGGAAACGAGATTGACGAAGAAGCCCAGCGGCTGCGGTCCAATCTGGACGTCGTGGAGACCAGCCTCAATGCACTCGTCCTTCGTGCGCCGTTGGATGGCCGACTGACTAATTTTGACCTTCAGCCGGGGCAGTCACTGAAAGCTGGAGATAAGATCGGCCAGATCGACAGCGAGGGACAGTACCGTCTCGATGCGGACATTGATGAATTCTATCTAGGTCGCGTCGCAATTGGCGAACGGGCCGAGGCTGATCTTGGCGACACAAAACTGCCAATGACCGTATCCCGCGTACATCCACAGGTCACGAACGGCCAGTTTCGTGCGGAACTTACCTTTGACCGTCCTCCACCAGCAGGGTTAAGGCGCGGAGAAAGCGTCGATCTGCGCATCACGCTCGGTGAAACTCATCGCGCCCTCGTTCTGCCAAATGGTGCATGGCTGGAGGCGAGTGGCGGCTCTTCGGCCTTTGTTATGGCCTCAGGAGATCACGGTGCTGACCGGGTTTCAATTACCTCCGGGCGTCGCAATCCAGAGCAGGTCGAAATCACCGGCGGGTTGCATGATGGCGATCGGGTGATCGTCTCCTCCTACAATTCCTACAAGAATTTCAACCATCTCTCGATCCACTGACAGGGCCGAACATCATGCTGATCGAACTCTCTCATATTCAGCGCCTCTACCGTTCCGACGAGGTGGAAACCACGGCCCTCCAGGATATCGATCTTCAGATCGAGACCGGCGAATTCGTCGCAATCATGGGGCCTTCAGGCTGCGGCAAATCCACCCTGCTCAACATCCTCGGCACGATCGACCGGCCAACCGGTGGCTCCTATCGCTTCGGCACACAGGAACTGACCGCAATGAACGAAGCGGAACTTGCTAAATTCCGCCGGGAACATCTGGGATATGTTTTCCAGAGTTTTAACCTGATCGATGAGTTGACGATCGAAGAAAACATCGAACTCGCACTCATCTACCGTGAGATGCCCAAAAGCGAGCGCAGGGACCGCGTTGCGCATGCCATGGACCATGTCGGCATCGCGCACCGTGCACGGCATTATCCTTCTCAACTCTCAGGCGGCCAGCAGCAGCGCGCGGCCATTGCACGCGCCATTGTAGGCCAGCCCAGCCTGATCCTCGCCGACGAGCCGACCGGTAACCTGGACACCGATAACGGCGCACAGGTGATGGATATCCTCCAGCGCCTCAATGACGAAGGCGCCACTATCATCATGGTCACACACTCCCCCAGCCACGCCGATCTTGCGCGCCGCCGCATCGACATGCTCGACGGTCAGGTCGTGGTCTCCGTCCGCAACGCTATCTGAGGTGGAGTAAGCGTCATGCTCATCACCATCTTGCGCAATATCGTCCGTCAGGCCCGGCGTCAGCCTCTTTATCTGGCTCTCAACGTGATCGGGCTGGGGCTCGGTATGGCGGTCTGTCTCGTTCTGACGTTGCAGGTTCGGTATGAATACAGCTTCAACGCATCCATCCCTGACGCTGCGAACGTTCTGCGCCTGGACGCTCATCACATGAATCCCGGAAACGCTCCTCAGGAGAACGCCGATGTGCCGTTCATCGCGTTTCCGTTCCTGCATACGGACTTCCCTCAGATCCTTGCCACGACACGCTACGAAACAGCGGATTATCAGCTTCGTGCAGGCGATCGCAGGGTCACGGCCGACACTGCTATGGTCGATCCATCTTTTTTTGATGTCATCACTCTAAAGCTCGAACGCGGCAATGCACGCACGGCGTTGACCCGACCTGACGCGATCGTCCTTTCAGCCAATACGGCACAGGCCCTGTTTGGTACGACGGATGTGCTCGGACGCATCATCACGACAGACCATGAAGGCCACCGCGTCAGCCAGACGGTAACGGGCATACTCGCCCGTCCAAGCGGACCTGTGACGATTAGACCTGACGCTGTAACGCCCATCCCCTTTTACGAGATGGAAAAACCGCAATTCACACGCTGGGGCTCCAGCGCAGGCAATATTTTCGTACGGGTACATCATGCCGCTGATCGCGGTGTAATCTCACAAAACCTGACCCGTTTTGTGATCGATCACGCATCCGGAGACGCGAATGACGATAACAGCGAAGGTGTCCATCCCGAACGCCACTTCGGCCTTTCACTGGTCAGCCTGCGCGAAACGCATTTTCACGATCTACAGGTCATTGGCGGAGATGAGGCAACCGACCGATCGGTCGTCAATATTCTTGAACTGATCGGTGTTCTGGCGCTCCTGCTCGCCGTTTTTAACGCTGTCAATCTCGCAACGGCGCGGGCTGGTCTGCGTGCGCGAGAGGTGGCTATCCGTAAGACATTGGGTGCCACGCGAATGGTACTGTTTATCCAGTTCGTGGGTGAAGCCATCGTCAATACCGCCGTAGGCGGTGTACTCGCGCTCGCTCTGTGTGAAGTTGCCCTCCCTTTCTCGGCTACCCTCACCGGTACGACGCTGCATATGGACTATGGCTTCACGCTTCCCTTCCTTTTCGGGGTCGTATTGCTGACGGGCTTTGCCTGCGGCCTCTACCCGGCGATCATTCTTTCGTCCTACCAACCGGCACACGTCCTTACCGCAACCCGGATGCCGTCCGGCGGGCGGAACGCGGCGCGTTTGCGGAATGGGCTCGTCATCATACAGTTCGCATTCGCCGTGGCCTTCGCGATCTGTACGCTCGTGGTGAACCGGCAGGCCAATTTCATGCAGGCGCTGGATCTGGGCTTTGCGCGTGAAGGCGTGCTTATTAGTTCCGGCGACATGGCGAATGATGTCGGAAAGCAGCGCGCCCTCATCGAAGCCCTGCGTCACACGCCCGGCGTGGTCTCGGCATCCCTTTCCCAACTCACCCCAAAGATCGAAAATCGCAACCGCTTCAATGTGACTCCCATCGGGCCACATAGCGAGGACATTCACGTACTGGGCGACACCATTGTTGGGGATTACGCGACGACCTATCGTCCCCGCCTTCTCGCCGGACGCTGGTTCGACATCAACCACGGTGAGGATAACAGCCCTGCCGACGACAGCTTCTTCACGCGCCAAGGGAAAACCTTCAACGTCGTTGTCAACCAGACGGCCCTCTCACGATTGGGCTTCCCATCACCTGAAAGCGCGATCGGGACTCTGGTCAAGAGTGGAGGGATCAGGCTGCGGATCATCGGTGTGACCGAAGACCTGCGCTTTATCTCTGCACGCGACGAGGTCTCCCCACAGGTCACGTTCAATTCCAACGACCCACAGGCCTATTCGCACGTGTCAGTCCGCTTTTCTGGTGTTTCTGAGAACATCATGAGAACACGTCTCAAGTCGGCATGGGACCAGGTTTTCCCTGATGCTCCTTCCAGTTTCGAGACGGTTCAGGAACGTATGTCCACGTTCTACATCACGGAGCAGCGACGTGGCTGGCTATTCTCCATCGCCTCAGGCATTGCCATCACTATTGCGTGCCTCGGGCTGTATGGGCTTGCGTCCTTTATTGCGCTTCGCAGAACGCATGAAGTCGGCATTCGCAAGGCTTTGGGGGCGACGAGCCAGAAGGTCCTTACGCTCATGTTGCGTGATTTCCTGCGCCCCGTGCTTGTCGCCTGCGCCCTCGCCGCGGTCCCAGCATGGCTCGTGGTGCAGTCCTGGCTTTCAGGCTTCCATCAGCGGATCGCCGTCTCATGGCTCGATTTCGCGATTGTTACCGGCGTGACCATCACTATCGCTGCCCTCACCGTCCTCGGACAAACACTACGTCTTGCCCGCGCCGAACCGGCCCGTGCGCTCAGAGCGGAGTAAGCGTCATGCTGTCCCACATCGTCCTGGTTTTCTGGCGCGGAATCGTCCAGCGCCGTCTGTTTACAACACTGAACGTGCTTGGCATGGCACTCGGCATGGCAACGTTTCTCACGTTGGCCCTGATCGTGCGTTACGAATTCAGCTTTGACCGCTGGTTTCCACACGCTGCGGACGTTTACCGGCTGGACGCGTTCGATGATAGTGAGGCTTCCGTCTCCAGCATCCGCCTGATCGATGCACTACGCGCCGAACATCCGGACTGGAACGCGACCGCCGTCCTGCGAGGCTTTTCCGGAGCGACCATTCGCATCAATGAAAACGCCTGGGACGTCTTCATTGCGCGCACCGACCCGCATCTCTTCGATGTCTTTGCTCTGCCGCTTCTGGAAGGAGATCCCGCAACTGCTCTGGTCCCAGACGGCGTGGTCCTGTCACAGGCAGAAGCACTACGCTTCTTCGGGGCCGATCATGGCATTCTTGGAAAAACACTCGACCTGATCCAGAAAGGGCAGACCCACAGGCTGCATGTCACGGGCGTTCTGAAGGAACTTCCCGCGAATACCACACCACGATTTGACATCATTGTTCCCTCTTCGGAGGCAGCCCTGCACATCAATGATCTCTGGCCAATGGCCACATCCGAAATCTGGGTGCGGGTCCCGCCGTCCGTTGCTTCCCGGTTGCCAACTTTCCTGAACGGTCTCGTACAACGACATGCCGCAGGGATGTCGGAACAAGAGTCTAAAAAATATGTTGTCCGCGGGCGTGCTCTCACCAGTCTGCACTTCTTCGACGCCACCATTGGTATGCGGGGGACTGATAAACGCCTGCCAATGATCCTCGGCATCGTCGGTCTGCTGGCACTAGGTGCCGGGCTGGTTAACTTCGTCACACTATCCACGGCTCTTGCGGCAACCCGGGCCCGTGAAGTCGCGATGCGCAAGGTGCTGGGAGCGACGGTCTTGATGCTGGGGCTGTCGTTTACGGCAGAAGCCATCGGGCTGGCATTGATTGCGGCCTTTGTCGCCCTCGCCCTGACTGAACTGACGCTGCCCTGGATCACGACGCTGAGTGGCTGGCCCATCCGGCTCGATTTCGGCTTTGCAGTGCCCCTCCTTATCATTACGGCCGTTATCGGAGGGGCCTGCGCAGGAGCCTATCCGTCATGGGTCCTCTCACGCTTCCGGCCGGCTACGGTTCTCTCGTCTGCCCGCCTGCCAGGAAGCGGTCGCCTAGGGAGCCGCCTGCGCGAAGGGCTGACCATCGTTCAGTTCTCCTTCGCTGTGACACTGACAATCTGCACGCTGGTCATCTGGCGCCAGACGCACCTGCTCCAGACCATGGATCGCGGGTTCCATCAATCCGGCCTTCTCGTAAGCCATTTGCCGAATGATCCGACCGAGCGTCTGCGACAGCAGCGATTGACCGATCTTGTACGTGATCTTCCGGGCGTCACTGGCGCTACGGTTTCGGACGATGCACCCGGTGGAGGTAGCGCAGGTATAACCTTCGACATAACGCGAGCAGGGAATGCCACTCCTGCCATACTGGCTGTGATCGGAACACAATCTTCAACGCTTCCGATCTGGGGGGCACACCTTCTCGCCGGGCGCCTGTTCGACAGCTCTCATGATTACGACAGTCGCCCTATGCCAGCATCCCCATTCGACAGTTTCCTCACCGGCCAGGCGTTGGCGTTCGGCACACATAATGTCATCATCAATGAATCCGCCGTGCGAGCGCTTGGGTTCGCCAATGACGCAAGCGCCATCGGAACGTCGATCACATTGCATGGAAAGGACATCCAGACGATCATCGGCGTCATTGCCGATATGCGTTTCAAAAATAGTCGGGCCAGCGTTACGCCTGCGCTTTACTATGCCATATCAGGGCCCATTGGGTACGGCGTACTCTCTGTCCGCTACAGAGACGCTCCTGAAAACACAACGCGAGCAGCAATCGCTACGATCTGGAAGCAGGTCTATCCGGAAAGCGCGCTGAATCTGCGCAGTGTCGGTGACATCATTGATGAGGATGTCCGGCCAGAACAGCAGCGCGGAATGCTGATGATTATCGCCTCCTTTGTAACCCTCTCCATTTCCTGTGTCGGGCTCTACGGCATCGCGGTGTTCAACGTTCGCCGCAGATTATTCGAAATCGGGGTCCGTAAAGTGCTCGGCGCAACAGCCCAACAGGTGACGCGCCTTTTGATCCTCCAGTTCCTGCGCCCCGTCCTGATTGCGAACATCGCTGCTTGGCCTGTTGCCTGGTGGGTGATGCGTAACTGGCTGTCCGGGTTTGACCGGCGGATCAGCCTTTCTCCGCTCTATTTCGCCCTGACTGCCCTGATCGTACTCGCGCTCGCGGTTCTCACCACTCTGTTCCAGATCCGCCGCGGTGCCCGCCGTGCACCGGCCATCGCTCTGGGCTCTTCATGAACCGCTGCTCTACTCACCTCTCAGGACCTTGCCCGATCATGAGACACAGCACGCCCCTCGTTCTTGCCCTGCTGGTCGCGTCCACGGCCGCTTTCCCAGTCATTGCAGATGCTCAAACGTTGCAGGAAGCTTTGGCTCTCGCCTACCGAAGCAATCCGACCCTGCGGGGTGAGCAGGCCAATCAGCGCGCCATTACCGAAAACTCAGCGCAAGCCAGGTCAGGCTGGAGGCCCACCGTTCAGCTCAACATGGACGCTTCCTATCAACAGGGACCGTACACCAGCGCCTTTGCGCTTGGCTCTTATACGTCCAATTCTGCTGAAGGTTATGTATCGGCCAAGCAGACGCTGTATTCATTCGGCCATGTCGCCAATCAGGTCCGTGCAGCGGACGCTCGCTCCCAGGCGGAGCAGCATCAGTTGAGGCTCGTCGAGGCGCAGGTCTTCACCAATGTCGTCACGGCCTACATGAATGTATTGCGAGATCGAAACATCCTCGACGTCCGTCGGGCAGATATGGAGATGCTGACAAGGCAGGTTCAGCTGACAACCTCGCGTTACAACCTTGGCGGACAGCCCTCCGAACAGGTTACGCGCACCGATGTCGAGCAGGCGGAGACGCGCCGCCGGTCAGCAGAGGTGGCTGTCACGCAGGCTCAGGCCACGCTTGCTGCATCTGTAGCCCAGTTTCGGGCAGTTATTGGTGCAGATCCCAGTGAACTCACAATGCCCGATAGCCTGCCGGGTCTGCCTGCAACGCTTGATCAGGCGCTGAAAACTGCGCTTACACTTAATCCACAGCTCGCCCAGATGCAGGAAACAAAGAAAGCCACGTCTGCAGACATCGACACCGCACGCTCACAGTGGGGACCACAAATTCAGGTTCAGGGCACTTTCGGAACGATTGGTCCCGCCTCACCTTTCCGGGGCGGACAGTATGGCGAACAAGTGACTGGCATCGTGCAACTCGTCCAGCCCCTCTACAACGGAGATCTGTACAACTCCCAGATCCGCCAGGCCCGGAACATAGACGAACAGGCCCGGGAGAACATTGAACTCGCGCGGCGGACCGCGCTTCAGGACGTGGCAACCAACTGGCATGCCGTTGAAAACGGATTACAGGCGATTAGTGCCGGGATTGCCGAAGTCAAATCCGGCGAGACGTCTCTCAAAGGATACCAGATCGAATATGGCTACGGTCTGCGGAGCACGACCGACGTCCTCTATGCAGATCAGAACCTGCGGTCAGCCCAGGTGGAACTTGCCAGCAGTCGTCATGATACCATCGTCGCAGAAGCAACGCTCCTTGCAGCGATGGGGCGGCTTCAGAGTGGGGATCTCCTACCCAGAATGCCTCATTACGACGCTGCTGCAAAACTTCAGCATGCGCGGACACGCGGCTGGGAACCTCTTCAGGCGCCGATCTCCTCTATCGACAAGGCTGGTTGGTAAGAAAGGAGAACCTGATTATGTTCGCCGATACTCTCAGAGCCACCTAGCGTACTCTTACCGGTCAGAAACGCTATACATTTCTCAATCTGGCGGGCCTCGCACTCGGCATTGCCGTGTTCCTTACGATGGCACTGATTGTGCGTTACGAAAACAGCTACGACGCCAGCGTTCCTAATGTTTCCCACCTTTATGTTCTGAACGACGTATCTCGACCTGCCGGTCGCGCGCCGTCCGAAAGCGATGACGTTAGTTTTGTTCCTTTCCCGTTCCTTAAGCAGGATTTTCCCGAGATTGGAGCAGCCATACGGATGCTGCAGGACCGCTGGTTGTTCGGGCGGCGCTGACGCTGTCACAGGAAAAAGTGATGCTGACGGACCCCGCCTTCTTTTCCGTCTTCAAATTGCCCCTCCTCGCCGGGGATAGCTCTACCACACTGGACGGTCCGGGGAACGTCGTGATTTCGACGGATATGGTTCGTAAGTATTTCGGGACCGAACAGGCTTTGAGAAAGCGCCTGCGGATCGATAACGGTCAGACGGAAGCGATCGTAAGTGGCGTTCTGGCGCCACAGCCTCCGAACCAGACGATGGAGTTCGATCTGATCGAGGTCATTCCGACAAGCTGGCTCTCAAAATATGCTTTCACAAACTGGGGTTCGATGTGGGGCACACTCTGGGTTCGGATCGACGATCCACGCGCTATTTCCCGCGTCCGAGCTGGATTGGCGCGTTATCCCTACCCGCATACCGGCAACTGGACAAAGGATCTGCTTCAGGAAATATTCGGTGGCGGGGGACTGGATCTGGTGTCACTGCCAGACCTCCATTTCCACGCGGCTGCCATTGGAGAAGGTGGAAACAGCCGTGCGCTTGTGCGTATCCTCGGTCTGATCGGACTGGCTGCTCTGGCAACAGCCATCATTAATTATGTTAATCTGGCTACGGCACGCTCTGCCCTGCGGGCCCGCGAAGTCGCTGTCAGAAAAGTGCTGGGAGCAACGCGGCTGCGCCTGGTTGCGCAGTTCATGACCGAAGTCTACATGATGGCCGCTGTTCTCGGAACAGTGTTTACGGACCTGGCGCTGCACTGGGTCAATCTGTGGGGTTGTTTGGACTTGTGCCGGTTTTGTGCCGGTATGTGATCCTGTTAGGCGGCTTTAGCTTCGAGAGCGAGCGGGCTGATGCTGCCGAGATATAAATGGTGTCGTCGCGGATTATAAAATCCATTGATATATTGGAAGATGGCAGTGGTTGCCTGCCACCGTGTCGGCCATGTTTGTCGTCAGAGCAGTTCGGTCTTCAGGCTTTTGAAGAAGGTCTCGACGGCGGCATTATCAAAGCAATTTCCCTTGCCAGACATGGACGGGGTCATTTTGTATTCCGTTAATTTCTGCTGGAAATCATGAGAGCAGTATTGGCTCCCACGCTCAGAGTGGAAAATACAGCCAGGCAAAGGCGTGCGCAGACGCATCGCCATATCAAGCGCTCTGATGGCGAGATCCTTTTTCATCCGGTCGCGTGCCGCCCAGCCTATAATGCGTCGGCTGAACAGATCGATGACGACGGCGAGGTAGAGCCAACCTTCGTTGATCTAGATGTCGGTGAGATCGCCTGCCGGTTATGACTTTATGCCGGCGGGTGCGCACGGGACGGATGCCGTTGAGCTTCATCAGCCGTCCGACACGACGTTCGCCAATATTGAGCCCTGCCTCTTTAAGCTCTGCGGTCATGCGGGGCCTGCCGCAGGTCTGGTTGCTCAGGGCGTACTGTTCGCGAAGATGCGCCAGAACTTTCAGGTCAGTGCGTTGGCTTTGGCAAACACGTCTGGAAACCCAGGCACATAGCAGCGTGTGGAGACCTACAAAATCCGGCACAGTCTCTCGATGGACCAGAAGGCACGATGCTCGCGGATGAAAGCGAACCTCATGTCTTTTGGCTCACAAAGAACTGCATGGCTTTTTTTTAATATCTCCCTCTCCTCCCGCAGGACGTGGTTTTCCAGGCGAAGGCGCTCGTTCTCCCGAGCCAGATCCGTCTGCGGTTCAGGCACTGGCAGTTCGGCCGTCCGATACTGCGAAATCCAGTGCCCCAATGTCGATTTGCCAATCCCCAGATCCGCCGCCACTCGGGTCCGTGACAAACCGCTGCTCGAGGTAATCCTCACTGCCTCACGGCGAAATTCTTCTGTGTGCGTCACTGCCATGGTTCCGTGTGTCCCCCGATGCGAGCTTAAAACGCTTAGTCAACCGGCACAAAACCGTAGCAAGTCCATTCCCGCCACCGGCCACTTCATGGAGAGCCCCCAGCGCGAGTCCTCCCCCTGGCAGACGACTGTCGATCTCCCTCACGCCAAAAGGCAGAACACCTTCCAGACGGCTGATGGCAGCACGCAACGTCTCTAGGGCTGGCTTCATGTCGGAAGAAGCACTCATTGCACAGGTCCGTCGCCCCTTATCTGGCAGAATTTCAAGACTATATGTTCATATTTTGTTCTTATATGATTGCGCAAGTTAATGCCAATTTGCACCCGACAGGTAGGATGTTTTTTTCAGCTCGCGCTCTAAATTAGCTCACAAAAGTGCTGTAAGGACCTGAACTAATAGGTTTTCCAATCCTGCTGTCGAAGAAAAATTCTTCTACTTGCGGCCCCTGAATAAAATGCATGGCATTAAGGGTTTTGCCCGGATAGCTTCCTGCTGGATGCTTGTGTTGGTTGTCAAGATTTTTCCAGCATCTGCGCGGCGATCACGTAGAATAGACAGATGCACAGATCATGTGAGGCCTACCTGTCTACCCCGAGTCATGCATATCATCATCCTGTAGCGCCTTCTGGGTCATGGAAGGACTACCGACATGGTAGCGGGCTATTACCGGTATGAAGGTATAATTAAATGATTTTATTTGATCTTTAAGTAATTGGCGGAGGGGATGGGATTCGAACCCACGATACGACTTACATCGTATAACGGATTAGCAATCCGCCGCCTTCAGCCTCTCGGCCACCCCTCCGCGTGGAAAGCAATTTTTATACTGCTTTCGTGAAGGCGTTCTTAAGGGGGAACGGCCTCGCCGTCAAACCCCTTAAGAACAATTTTTTTATCTCATTCGGAAAGAAGCTTTTTCAAGGTTTCATTCACCAGAGCAGGGTTCCCTTTACCCTTCATGGCCTTCATCGTCTGGCCAACAAAGAAGCCGAAAAGCTTGTCCTTGCCGGATTTGAATTCAGCAACCTTATCCGCATTTGCTGCTAGGATGTCGCGGATGGAGCTTTCGATGGCGCCTGTGTCCGTCACCTGACGAAGACCTTTCCGCTCAACAATAGCAGAAGCCGATTCGCCGGTTTCTACCATGTCTTCAAGGACTTCCTTCGCAATCTTGCCGTTGATGGTCGAATCCGAGATCAGGCTTAACAGCTCACGAAGTCCTTCTGCACTGACCGGACTGTCTTCAATTGAGCGACCAGTGCGGTTCAGGGCAGCAAAGAAGTCTCCGAGCATCCAGTTGGTGGCAAGGCGCGCATCAGCACCTTTGGCAACGGTCTCGTAGAAGTCTGCAACAGCCTGCTCTGCGGTGAGGACACTCGCTTCATAGCGACTGACGCCGTATTCCCGCTCCAGGCGGTCCCGCTTGGCTTCTGGCAGTTCGGGAAGGGCAGCTTCTAGTTCGTCAACCCAGGACTGCTCGATGATGAGCGGAAGAAGATCCGGGTCCGGGAAGTAACGGTAATCGTGCGCGTCTTCTTTGGACCGAAGCGAGCGTGTTTCGCTGCGGACATGATCGAACAGGCGCGTTTCCTGATCGACTTCACCACCCGCTTCCCAGATTTCGATTTGACGCTGAGCTTCAACTTCAATCGACTGCATGACATAGCGGATCGAGTTGACGTTCTTGATCTCGCAGCGGGTCCGATATCCCTCCTCGCCCGGCTTGCGCACGGACACGTTGACGTCAGCGCGCATGGAACCTTCTTCCATGTTGCCATCGCAGGTATCGATATAACGTAGGATCTGACGGAGCTTCCGCAGGTAGGCTCCGGCTTCTTCCGGTGAGCGGATGTCTGGCTCACTCACGATTTCCATGAGGGCGACGCCCGCACGGTTCAGGTCAATGAAGGAACGCGTTGGGTCCTGATCATGGATGGACTTGCCTGCGTCCTGTTCCAGATGAAGGCGCGTCACGCCAATTTCACGTGTGCTTCCATCCGCAAGATCAACCAGCACCTTGCCCTCACCCACGATGGGATGAGCAAACTGGCTGATCTGATAGCCAGTGGGGAGATCGGCATAGAAGTAGTTCTTGCGATCAAAGCGGCTGAAAAGATTGATCTGCGCGTTCAGGCCAAGGCCGGTACGCACTGCCTGCGCAACGCATTCCTGGTTCAGAACCGGGAGCATCCCCGGGAAACCCGCGTCAATCAGGCTGACATGCGTATTTGGCTCGCCGCCGTAAGAGGCGGAGGCGCCAGAGAACAGCTTCGCTTGGCTGATGACCTGGGCATGAACTTCCAGCCCCACGACAATTTCCCATTCGCCGGTATTGCCGGTGATACGATAGCTCATGCCGACACTCCTGCATGGATGGCGGGTCTGTGGGTGAAGGACGCTGCCTGTTCGATGACGTGTCCTGCTGCGATCAGTGTTTCTTCGTCAAAGAACTTGCCAATGAGCTGAAGGCCGAGCGGAACGCCCTGTGCGTCCAGACCGGCTGGAACAGAGAGTGCAGGAACGCCTGCCATGCTGGCTGGAACAGTGAAGATGTCATTCAGGTACATCTGCACCGGATCTGTCGGCTTTTCGTCTTGGGCGAATGCACTGGACGGCGCCGTTGGCGTCAGAAGGAAATCCACCTTCTCGAAGGCATTCAGGAAGTCCCGCTGGATCAGCGTACGGACCTTCTGCGCGCGTAGGTAATAGGCATCGTAATAACCCGACGACAGAACATGCGTGCCGATCAGGATACGGCGCTTCACTTCTTCACCAAAACCCGCGGCACGGGTGGCTTCGTACAGTGCATCAAGGGAATCCCCCTTTACACGTTCGCCGAAACGCACGCCGTCATAGCGGGCAAGGTTTGAAGATGCCTCTGCGAGAGCTGCGATGTAGTAAGTTGGAAGGCCGTACTTCGTGTGCGGAAGAGACACTTCCACCACTTCTGCGCCCGCGGCCTTCAGCCAGTTGATACCCTGCTGCCAGAGTGCCTCGATTTCGGCTGGCATGCCCGGGGCATGATATTCCTTGGGAATACCAACGCGCAGGCCTTTGACCCCTCGCGTCAGCGCTGCTTCGTAGTTTGGAACAGGGGTGTTGACGCTTGTGGAATCCCGCTCGTCGAACCCAGCCATGGATTCCAGCAGGATTGCGCAATCCTGAAGGTTGCGGGCCATCGGGCCAGCCTGATCCAGCGAGCTTGCGAAAGCGATCGTGCCGAAACGGGAGCAGCGGCCGTAGGTCGGCTTGATACCGGCAATCCCTGTGAAGGCAGCCGGCTGGCGAATGGAGCCACCCGTATCCGTACCGGTCGCGCCCAGCACCAGACCTGCGGCTACGGCAGCGGCAGAGCCACCGGAAGAACCGCCCGGAACCAGCTTGGCGTCAGAGCCATTGCGCTTCCAAGGGTTTTCTACCGGGCCGAAGGCTGAGTTCAGATTGGCGGAACCCATAGCGAATTCATCGAGGTTCAGCTTGCCAAGGAACACGGCGCCGTCACGAAGGAGATTGGACGTCACCGTGCTTTCGTAAGGCGGAACAAAATTGCCGAGAATCTTGCTGGCCGCCGTCGTGCGGACGCCGGTCGTGCAGAACAGATCCTTGATGCCGAGCGGAATGCCGGTCAGTGCGCCGCCCTCATCTTTCGCCAGAACGTCGTCCGCAGCCTGGGCTGCTACGCGAGCCTGATCGGGCGTACGGGTGATGAAACTGTTGAGGCGACCATCCAGACGCTCGATGGCATCCAGGTGGGCGTTCGTCAGTTCAACCGCGGAAATCTTGCGAGCCTTAAGGGCATCCCGGGCAGAAGCCAGCGTAAAATCGTGCATGCCGGACATTATTCGACCACCTTCGGAACCGTGTAGAACGGACCTTCACGGTCCGGAGCGTTTGACAGCACGTCATCGCGGCGATTGCCGTCCGTGACGCGGTCTTCCCGCAGGCGTGGCGTGGCGAGGCCTGTGCCAATCATGGGAGGGACATCTGTGACGTCCACTTCGTTAAGCTGTTCCACCCAATTGATGATGGAACCCATGTCCTTCCCGAGAGAGTCTACCTCCCCCGGTTCGAGACCAATTCTCGCCAATCTGGCGATGCGCGTGACCGTTTTCGCGTCGAGCGACATGAACATTCCTGAAAAAGAGGAAATTATGGTAGCTTTTCAGCCGTCAGACAGATCATAACGCCGGGTTATGTCCCTGTTCAATCCACAAGACCTCCGTAATGTTCTTCAAA
The DNA here is from genome assembly GCF_018812105.1 of Gluconobacter sp. P1D12_c. Classification (NCBI taxonomy): domain Bacteria; kingdom Pseudomonadati; phylum Pseudomonadota; class Alphaproteobacteria; order Acetobacterales; family Acetobacteraceae; genus Gluconobacter; species Gluconobacter sp. P1D12_c. The sequence goes on along the minus strand of NZ_JACSIQ010000010.1, from coordinate 92,878 downwards.
CTGATCAGCGTATCCTTGGGCTGGACCCTGGATCGAAGACGATCGGCGTTGCCCTGACAGACGTTTCCCTCATGCTCGCCTCGCCATTCATGGGGTTGAAACGGCGGAAATTGGGAGAAAATGCCAAGGAGCTGGCAGAGATTACAAAGCGCCAGAACGTTGGGGCGCTGGTGGTCGGTCTGCCCCTGTCATTGGATGGATCTTTTGGTCCCGCAGCACGCGCTGCGTCGGACTGGACGACAGCTCTTTCCGAGCGGTTGGGTATTCCGGCGTGTCTATGGGATGAGCGGCTCTCATCCAGTGCGGTCAACCGCTTCCTTATTCAGGACGCTGATATGACGCGTGGGCGACGCGCTGAAGTCGTGGACAAAATGGCAGCCGCCTACATGCTGCAAGGCTGGCTTGATGCGACGAAGAGCAGCTCTGAAAAGACATTTTTGTGAAAAATGTCTCTGGTTGGTCTGAATTATATGAAATTTAGACCAACCATAAGCACCAGAATTGCAATCCCAACAAAAATGCAGACTGGAAGCATAATGGTGGAGAGCAGAGATTCTCCCTCCTCCGTCGCTTCAAGAGCAATTTCGTCTTCGGTATCATCGATGTTTGTTCGGTCGGTCATACTTGAACAGTACGATATTGCCTCGTCCAAGGCGAGAAAATTATATTTTTGTGTGAATAAATATTAATTTCAATAGTTATTGAAAGTAAAATTCCATTTGATTGAAATTCGGTAATAAATCCATCTAAGGGTAAATATTTTTTATATTAATTATTTCTGATGGAATGTTTATCGTCAAAACTGTGTTCCGAGACGATTCTTTCCATGAAAAATTTATTTGTGTTTGATGTTTTTCTCGGAAAATCATCAGATCTGAATGTCGCGTACACACTTCGAGCATTGCCGCGTGCAGGGAAATGCTTATCCGATCATTCAACACATCTTTTTTCAATGAAGGGTCAGACATGAACTCGGTCCTTCCTTAATTCGGACCAAAATTATCCTGTTTTTCGGGCTGTGGCAATTGATACTGTTTTCAAATAAGCTTTTTTCCTCACAGGAGGGCCCCAAAATGGCTGATGAAGAAATTGCTGGCTACCTAATTCGCCGTGAACTCGAAAACGGTGAAGATGAATTCTGGAATCCTACGGAAAAGTGGGTTTCTGATCCGGGCGACTCAGAGCTCTATGAAGATGAGGACGAAGCAAACGCTGTCGCCGATCTGCTGAGCGAGAATGAATCATTGGTGATCACCGTTGAAGAAGTGTATTTCGACGACGGTGAAGAAGACGAAGCCACTGACGGAGAATAAGCGCCTCTTATGAAGGGGCTGCGGCCGCGCCGCTTTTTGCAGCGCGGTCCTTTTCTGTGCCTATTCATAAGGCACGGACGTAAAAGAGGGTTCATACGGAAGCTTTTGGTCGGTCACGCGGCGGCTTTACGAGCAAAATCCATGTCCGACGTGACAGTCAGGGATGCCCTTAGATTTATTCTGACCAGAGGGACTGGTCTCTGATTATAAAGCCACGATACCCTGATAAACAGGCTCTCGATTAGGTCTTTTGTCAACGTGGACCAATTGCACGGTTCTTTGAAATTGTTGCCAAAGAAAACCTATATTTTCAATGAATTCGAATGGTGGGCGCGACAGGGATTGAACCTGTGACCCCTGCCGTGTGAAGGCAGTGCTCTACCGCTGAGCTACGCGCCCATTCGTTGAGCGGGCTTTTAACAGTGGCGATACAGTCTGACAAGACGATTTTTTGGCCATGCCATCGCCTTTGTTTGAACTCATTGCGCCGTCAGAAACATTTTGTCTGACTGGGAACGACAATGAAACGGAATGCAGCTTTGGATTGTCTGCGAGGAGCAGCAATCCTTTTTGTGATCAGTAATCACATTGGAATACGCATTCCCCTCTCTCATACGGAGTTGGCCAGCTTTCTGCCGCGTTGGTTCCTGGTGGGCCTGAACTATAATGGCGGTGAGGCTGTCAGCATTTTCTTCGTTTTGTCCGGCTTTCTGATTGCGTCCAGAATTACGCAGACCTTCGGTGCTTTGGATCGGATACAGCCGGTCAGGTTCCTCATTCATCGCGCCATTCGTATCCTTCCCTGCCTCGTGTTGCTTGTGAGCGTTCTGGGAGTGCTCGACTATGTGGGTTTCGAGGATTATCGCTTCTCAAAGCCGGGTCAGAGCTTCCTAGGCGCGGCAATGGCAGCTTTCGGGCTGTATTTTAACGTGTGGCAGGCCCAGCATGGTTGGAGTGTTGCAGGCTGGACGATCCTTTGGTCCCTGTCGATTGAAGAGCTTTTCTATCTGCTGTTCCCGTTCCTCTGCCGATTGAATGTGCGGTTGCGTGTGGGCGGCCTTCTCCTCCTGGCTGTAACGGCGCCCGTGTATCAGGCAACGCTTCAGGGCAATGAAATCTGGCGAGAGCAGGCTACCCTGACCGGTTTGGGAACCATTGCGCTGGGTGTTGTCATGGCAATCGTGGCAGCGCGGTATCGTCCTAACGGAAGCTGGCCTGTTGCGATGGGGGGCGTTGGTTTGCTGATGATGCTGTCAGAGATGTTCGGTCCGTTATCATGGTGGCATCTGCTGTCTGACGGCTGGTTTGCCGTCCTTTATGGAGGCATTGCCATGCTGGTTTTGGCCTGTGGCTGGCGTTCATTTGAAGGTGGTCGATGGAGTTGGTGGATCCGTAGAATGGGGCAACTGTCATATGAGGTTTATCTCACCCACATGTTTGTTGTCATGGCGGCTGTTCGGGTCTGGAGGCATAATCATTGGCCGCAAAGCAATGGATGGACTGTCTATCCAGTCTGCCTGATCGTGATCTGGGGGCTGGGCGAAGCTGTCTCGCGGCTCTTTGCCAAGCCCGTTACCCGGCTTCTTGATCGAGCGTTGACGTCCCGGATCTATCAAAAAAGCCCAGTGACAAGTTCGGTTCAGCCGGAGGTGAGATGCTAATAGTCCGCCTCCGGCTCAGATGCTTCTTTTCGGAACGCGCGCAGTGAGTTGTCTCAGAACGCTATTTTTACTGTTCTTCCAGCAAGGGCGGTGCGGCCAGTGACAGGTAATGCATACGCTTTAACTCGCGTCGACCCAGTGTGATGCTGTCCAGGATCAGGCCGCAAACCAGTGAGAGCGCCGCAAGGATCATACTGCCTGTGGCAAGGAGTGCTGTGGGAAGGCGTGGGACGAGCCCTGTGTTGAGGTAGGTCACCACGACAGGAATCCCGAGGATCAGACCGACAAGGGTGAAAAATAGTGAGAGCGCTGCAAAGAACATCAACGGGCGTTCCTGCTTCACCAGATTGATGATGGTTCTCAGGATTAGCAGTCCGTCTGAGTAGGTGCGCAGCTTGGATGCTGAACCGGGCGGGCGCTCGATATAAGCCGTTGGAATTTCCCCAATTGGCATGCCGAGTTCGAGGGCGTGGACCGTGAATTCGGTCTCGGTTTCAAAGCCGGCAGAAAGAGCGGGAAAAGATTTTACGAAGCGCCGGGAAAACACGCGATAACCTGAGAGCATGTCACTGAGGCGACGGCCGAAGACGAGCGTTACCAGCCCTGTCAGTACCTTGTTGCCCAACACATGTCCGCGTCGATACGCAGCTTCGCGGTCTGTTACGCGTGCACCGTTTACCATGTCCAGACCTTCTGACATGGCGGCATGGAGCATGCCGGGTGCTGCAGCAGCCTCATAGGTGGCGTCACCATCAACCAGGATATAATAGTCTGCCTCAATATCCGCGAACATCCGGCGGATAACGTGTCCCTTCCCTTTCATCCGTTCCGTACGGACAATTGCTCCCGCAGCTTTGGCGACTTCTTTTGTGCGATCTGTCGAGTTGTTATCGTAAACGTAAATATCTGCGCTCGGCAGTGCTGCACGAAAATCCTGCACAACCTTCTGAATGGTCACCTCTTCATTATAGCAGGGCACAAGAACAACCGTGCGAGAAGAAGAGAGATGAGCGTTGGAAAGCATTGAGATGGGACCAATATTCAGAATGTGTGAAATGTCGTCTTACAGAAGTATAAATTTATTCTGCGTAAAATTCAAAGGCCGATGGAAGCTCGTGGATTCACTGCGGACGGACATGGTTTCGTCAGCTAGCGAAAACTGCCGCACTTCCTGTTGAAGAAAGGGTAATAACCCATTCCTCAACAAGAGGCCTGAAAGGTTTAGAAGCCAAACATATGATCGAGGGAGAAGCCGCCTTCCCCGTTTTCAAGGCCATGGTACCCGAACAGGCGGCATGTGAGATCGCGGATCAGGATATATCCACCGACACCGGCTCGCTCCAGATGGGCGCTCTCAAAAAGCTCATGGGGACGAACCATGTAGGAGCCTGATGGCTGGATGCGGATACCCGTCTCGGCCACCAGGGTGCCGTCAGCGGCATGAAGCAGCAGAACCGTTTCGGATTCATCCGTCCCCTCGATTGAGGCGGGATGAATCAGGCAACAGAAACTACGCAGATGATCATGGCCAAGCTTAAGGAAGAGACGCGTTGTCAGGCCCGGCGGTGGACCAGAATAGGATTGCGGCTCGGAACGCCATGTCATGAGTGTGTTAAAGATGTGGGCCCCAAAGCTGGTTTCTGCCGCATGATCGGTCTCTCGGTTGCGATAGCGCATGAGCGCATGAAGCCAGCCGTCAGCTTCCCCTCCGTCTCGGAAGTCATATACCAGATCTGCATGCCCTGGCCGGTCTGTCAGGTCATGCAAGGCAATGGCTGTTGAGTGGTTGCGGGGAAGATTTCCAAGGAAGTGGGAGCCTATCAGCTGCCCGGCATCATCGAAAATATCCAGCCGTACAGGAAGCGTTTCCAGTGCTTCGGACATGGGGTTTGGTTGGATAAAGCTTTCAAATTTTGCAGGGTCCAGAATGGGAAAAGGCAGCAGAAAACCTCGGCCTAAGGACGGTGCAAAATTCCTGATGGCTTGGTCCGGGCGGATATTGTCCCGCTCGACATTCAGGTGTGCAATGCGTGTGCGTCCACGCTGCGTTATTTCATAGCGCGGGCGAACCAGATGACGTCCTGCGCGCATTTCGAGCTGGGCAGGCCATGCGAGTTCGGGAAAGATCTTTCCGACATCGACCGCGACTGTCTCAAACGGGCCGATCGTCCGATCAACGCCACGATGTTCTTCCACGCCCATGGGGTTAAAGGTAATGCCTCCCGCCGGGATCGTGGTGGCATGGCTGTTCTGGACCCAGACGGTAAGGGTCTCATCTGCTTCCGGAGCGGGTAGCGTGGCATAACGGACAGAGGGCCAAGCATTGGCGTCATGTGTGACGGACAGGCTTGGGTCACCGTTCCTGCCCCAGACATCCAGCGCGTACTTGACGACGTCATGCCCGCGCGCGCCGATCACATGAATGAAAAGCTGCCCCATAAACGGTGGCAGGCTAAAACGGTCACGTATTTGGGCGCTATCGATCGTAATGCCTGCACCAGACTGGGTAACAGGCTGCTCCCACTGAGCGATGACCTGCCCGGACTGGTCATAAAGACGTAGCCAGTACCGCAGATCCTGCGAGCCATAATTGGACCAGTAGTTGGCTGTCACGATCCGTGTGGAAAACTGATCGTCATCCCGGAAAAAAGCAAAATTCGTCGCGAAATTAAGCTTGTCGAGATAGGGGCGACCACGGACGATCATATCATCGGGCAGGCGTGCCGGGGCGAGAGTGTGCAATGTGCGCCCGTTCAGGAGCTTGCCCAGACGACCGCGCATCTTGGCGTCATCGAACGAGAGCGCCAGAATGATATCTGCCTCAGTGTCGGGTAGTGCCAAAAGGGCTTGCTTCGTTCCACCAAAGCCGTCGGGTTGGCCAACCTGCTCGGTATCATGAACCAGAACGACAGAAGGTTTCAGTCCCGGATAAAGGGCAACTAGCGTTCGGACGGTGTCTTCGGGGTCGTAAATGACGATTGTCTGCCCGGCGAAAGCCTTCTCCATGCGCGTCAGCGCCTCGGCTGCCAGCGGGTGGGCCAGCGCCTTGTAGAGCACGTTTCCACCCTGTGGACCGAAAGTGCGGATATCGAGCATAGAGGGCCCTTTCAGAGCTTCAGTCGTCGGCGCATTTCTCTCGCCACAGTGGGGGTGTCGTCAAGCGGCTGGACAGACCATGATGTCAAGGTCGAGTTGAATATGCGGACGCGCCCTGCTTCCTCAAGGGTTTGCACAAACCTGCCAATGCGCGCTGACTTGCCCGGAAGCGGAAGAACCATCACCGGTGCAGTCGTAGCTGCAGCTTCAGAAATCATGGAGACACTGTCTGTAGTCACGGCAATCATATCTGCGCAGGCGAGCATCCCGAAATAAGGATTGTTATCTCCCTGCCCTTCAAGAATGCGGATACTGGCTGGAACAAGCTTTTCTTTCAGCACGGCAAGAGCGGCTGGGTCCGTCCGGCGTGAAGGGGTCAGGACAGCCTGCATTCCATTCCGGTTCACGAAAGCGATCAGTCCTTCTGCCATTTTGACTGCTTCCGCCGCCCCAAGAGAAAAGCGCCCGTTTGTGCCGCCGACCAGAATGGCAAGCAAAGGCCGCTCGTCATGTTTCAGACGATCAGCCCATAATGCACGGGCATAATCCAGCTTCTGGGGCGTGACGGGGTGTAATGCATTGCGAGAGATCAAAATATTCGGGCCATTAATGCCGTCATGGCTGTTGGCAACAATAAGATTAAATTTTGTGAGGTCAGTTCGGGGATTCTGAATCTGCACCACGGGCAACCCTTCCCGTTTGGCAACTGCTGCCCCTGCAATGCCTCCCGTTCCACCAATACTGATGATCAGTTTTGTGTCAGGCGCTATGGTGATGGGGGCAATGCGCTTTAAAGGGGACGGCCAGTATCGGGCCGGAATATGGTTCCAGGGTTTACGGATCAGAACGGGTTGAAAGTCCCAGTCCATTCCTGCTTTCTCCGCGAGACCGGCACCTTGCGCACGCATCCCGGCGAAGTCTTCGGCGATGATCGTGGCCTTCATGGTTGGACTCCGAAAAAAGACGCTATTTCCCGAAACGGAAGAAATTTGGCAAGAAGCGGATATGACGATGCCTGAAACACCTTCCATTTCCAATTCTGACGGTTTTGCCGAGTTTGGACTGATTCCCCCTCTTCTGGCCACGCTGGAGCAGGTTGGGCACAAACGCCCGAGCGCGATCCAGTCTCAGGCCATCCCGCCGCTTCTGGCCGGGCGCGACGTGCTTGTCGCATCCCAGACAGGAAGTGGCAAAACTGCTGCTTTCGTGCTCCCCATGTTGCAGAAGCTGAATGAAGGGGAAGCTGCGCCGGGCCCACGCGCTTTAATTCTTGAACCCACACGGGAGCTGGCCGCGCAGACTGCGGCAGTCTGCCGTCAGTTAGGGCGGCGCCTGTCTTTGAAAACGCGTGTGATCTGCGGTGGAACACCACGTGATCAGCAGCTGCGCACGATCCGCGATGGCGTTGACATTATTGTGGCCACGCATGGGCGACTGCTGGACCTGGTGATGCAGGGTGAACTGGTTCTGGAGTATTTGACCTACCTCGTGCTGGATGAGGCTGATCGCCTTCTGGATGAAGATTTTTCCGAGAGCATGACGGCGCTGACACCGTATTTCCCCGATGTACCGCCTCAAACCGTCTTCTGCTCTGCTACGTTGCCGGAGCCGGTTATGGCTCTGGCCAAGCGTGTAACGCGTGATCCGGTACGCGTGGATGTTGCTGCTGAAACCTTCACGCCAAAGAAAATCCGCCAGCGCGCGATGTTTGTGGAAAAAGACGACAAGCCTGAAACTGTTGCACGTATTCTGGAGAGATTTCCGGGCCGCAGCATGGTTTTTGCCCGCACAAAAGTGAATGTCGATCTGATGGCAAAGGTGCTTCGCCGTCATGAGATCAGGGCGGAAACCCTGCACGGTGATCGGACACAGGGCGCCAGAAACAAGGCTTTGGATCTGTTTCGACAGGGCCGCGTGCCTGTGTTGGTCACCACGGACATCGCCTCACGGGGGCTGGACATCTCCGATGTTGATCTTGTCATCAACATGGACATGCCGGAAACGCCTGAATCCTATGTTCACCGCATTGGCCGGACGGCCCGTGCGGGCAAGAAGGGCGCTGCGTTCTCTCTCATCAACAGTGATGAGCGTCTGTTCCTGCGCGATATTGAAAAGCACATTGGCTATCGCATTCGGATCGCAACAGAAGACGCCCTCGACACTTAAGGGAGATAGCGGTCCAGAATATTTCTGCCCAGCTCCTGCCAGGCCAGTGTGCTGTCAGGAACTGGGAGGATTGGTGGAGGGTTCTTCAGCAGGCCGGTGATTGCCTGTGCGATAGCTGCCGGCTCCGGCTCACATAGTACCGCCTGTGAATTGTCAGCGAACTGCTCCGTGAGGCCACCCACATTCGTCGCGACGATATAACGCCCTCCTGCTGCGGCCATTGCGCCCACGCCACTTTGAGAGGCTTCCCGATAGGGAAGCAGCAATACGTCCGCCCAGCCAATCAGCTGTGACAGCTCATTTTCTGGAACCCATCGATTTTCGACCTGAACTCCGTTGATCTTCTGAAGCTCGGCTAGTTCAGGGCTATCGGGCCCCTGCCCGATAACGCGACATTCGATAGGAACATCAACCTGCGGGAGTGCCGCAGCCAACAGGTCCAGTCCCTTATAGGGCAGAAGACGTCCGAACATCAGCAGCTTGGGTTTTCCCTGATGGCTGAAAGGCGGAGCGGCGTTCGTCCCGATAAATGGTGGATGGGAAAGCGACAGGATTCTTTTTCCCTGACACGATGCATCGCCTGACAGTGTCTTGGCGACGTGCTGGCTAAAGGTGACCAAGCTGGATGACTGCCTGATCAGAATGCGTTGAAGAAACATCTGTAACGGGTAGCCGTCTCCCGGATGTGCTCGGGCATCGTGAATGATCGTGATGACCGGTACTCCGGCCCGCCGCAGAGCATGCGCCATGAGAACATCAAGCGGCCCTGGCATTGCACAGATGGCGATATCGGGTTTGTTGCCCAGAATGGCCATGAAAAGACGTGTAATAATCACCGGTGCCTGCAGGAATTTGCAGAACAACCCGAACGCAGAGCGATACGTCCTGAATGTCAGGACATTCGCAGGAGCGTGATGGCTATGAAGGATTTCCGCTTGGTCGGAAAGCGAGAGCTGAACACTGGTTCGGGGAAGAGCCGCAAGCCCATTGGCAAGGTCCACCGCGATTCGCGGCCCCGCGCCCCGTTTCCCCCACTGCCAGACAAAAACTTTCCTGGCTGTCACCCCTGAACTCCTGACGCCTGTACCGCTTGCAGAAGGCTCTGACCGTTCAGTCGATCTTCCACACGCTTCATGGCGGCATTTCCCAGGCGTTCCCGAAGAGCAGAATTATCAGCGGCTTCTCGTAATGCCTGTGCCGCGGATTGAACGTCAGGGCTGGCCCAACTGGTTTGCGGCATGTCGAGAACGCCCCGAGGATCACGGGCGGGAGACAGACTGTAGGCGACTGGAAGCCCGCATGAAGTATCCATGAACTCCGCCGTTGCAGACCAGTCCGTGGCTACGACGCAGCGCCCCAACGCCATGGCTTCCGCCACGACCAGTCCGAACCCTTCGCTCCTGTGAAGGGAAAGAATAATATCAGCGCAAGCCATGAGCGCCAGCGTGTCTTCGCTGCTGTAATGCGCAGTATCGAGACGAATATTGGGAGCCCCGCCGATCGCTGCCTGAATGGCGGCCATATCACCTGGGTAGTTCTCTGTATGGCCAATCTTCAGCAGTAAAATCCGGTCAGGACGGATGCCGAACGCTTCACGAAAGGCCCGAATGGTATCGATGGGATTCTTCCGGACCATGCTGGAGGCAAGATTGAACGAAACAAGAACAATGAGGGCATCATCTGGCAGGTTGAATGCTACTCGGTCTTTCTGGGAGGGCTTCTGACCAGCCAGCCCAACCGGATGCTCCACCACGCGAACCGGGATGTTGAGGGGCGCGAGCGCATCTGCGGTAAAGCGGGACGGTACCCAGATTTCATGAACATGTCGCCGAGCGTAAGTCCATGTTTTTGGAATGACGGGCAATTCCCATGCCCAATAGCCGATCACTTTCCGGCCGTTCCGAAGAGAGCGCGGCATTCTGAGAAGGACAGAGGGGAGCATTGGAGCATTGACGTGAATGACAAGAGGTGCGCCTGCCCCGACTGCATCGCCTTCAAGTCGCCGGGTGTCTATATCCCAGGTCGCACAGGGAATGTTCAGCTTGCGCAGAGCCTTCACCATCAGACGGGCCCCTTCGCCCAGGCCTGAACTGCGGCTCAGCTCTCCAGCTACAATAATGCCGGAAGCACGGGATGGATAAGTCTTGCTGATGCTGGGCGCGACGAGGGCTGTTGCCCATGCAAAAAATCGTCGTCTCGGTTCCTGAGGCAGTTTTTGCCAAATCCTGTGAGCAACAGAAAGATCAGGGTGGCTCACGGCATGTCCTTCAAGGCGTGGTTCGTACGGAGAAAAATCTGTTTCAGTTTAAAATCAGTTGCCGTCACACCTGCTTCTTTACAACATGTTTCCTGCCTTGAGCATCAGCATCATAAAGCCGTTACAGGCTCTATGGCGACTGGCCAGGAACGTGCTTACACTACAATCCATGACCGATCCACGCACCATTCCTCCCCGGGTAGAGACGATTCTTGCGGCATTGGTCTCGTTTGATACGACCAGCCGCCATTCAAATCTTTCGATTATCGAATGGATCGAAGGCTATCTGGCCGCCCATAATGTCTCTTTTACCCGGTATCCGGGTGGAGATGACGGGAAGTGGAACCTGCATGCCGTTATCGGTCCAGAAAAAGCTGGGGGAATGGCATTCGCCGGGCATGTGGATTGTGTTCCGGTTGACGGTCAGGACTGGTCCTCGGATCCTTTTGTTCTCAGGGAGGAAAACGGCCGCCTCTATGGGCGCGGCGCCGCAGACATGAAGGGCTACGTCGCCTGCATGTTGGCCGCAGTCCCCGATTTCAAGGCCATGGATCTCCCTAAGCCCATCCATCTGCTTTTTACCTGCGACGAAGAAATTACCTGTGATGGTGCACGACACCTGATCGAGGACATAAAGCAGGCGCACTTGCTTCCTGCCCTTTGCATGGTGGGAGAGCCTACCATGATGACGCCCGTAATCGCTCATAAAGGGCGTTTCGCTGTTCGCGTCCGACTGGTTGGAAAGCCTGGGCATTCCTCCCTGCCTCAAGGCGGAAAAAATGCCTTGCATGCCATGGGGCGAGCCATCGCCATTTGTGCTGATGAAGCTGACCGGCTTTCAATTGAGGGGCGTCGTGTTGACGGGTTTGTGCCGCCTTATACAACCATGCAGGTTGGTCTCGCATCTGGTGGCAGTATTCTCAATATCATTCCTGAGCAGGCCGAATTCGACGTTGAATGGCGGAATGTTCCCGGCGATGAGGGCTCCGTAGAGTTTGAGAAGTTACGTGAGGCCCTCGCTCCGCTGGATGATAGTCTGAGAGAAGACAATCCCGGTGGAGGCATCAGCTATCTGTTGTTGGTAGACCTGCCTCCCCTTGCCTTGGCTGCCGACCATCTTCTTACAGAACTGACGTGTCAGATCACTGGCAGCAACACGACGGGAAAAGTGTCTTATGGAACCGAGGCTGGGATCTACCAGCGTGGTGCCATGGAGAGTATTGTCTGTGGTCCGGGAGATATTGCGCAGGCTCATCGTCCGGACGAGTTTATTGCGAAGGAGCAGCTTGAACGCTGTGAAACGGTCATTCGGGATTTTGCACGGAGAGTAAGCGGGGCGGCATGAGTTGTAAGGCAGGACAGAGGCACCATCCGATCCGACTTCGTCAGCCGCGCCTGACTGAAGACCTGCCCGGAAGCGGCCGTCCGCCTTTTCCACTGACCGTTTGTCTTGATCCACCAGATCTTTCGGCCTGGAGTAGTCCTCCATCCGGAGTTCCCGGTGTCATGGTTTTTGAATCCGGTCGAAATGGCCCGGATGTCGTGATTACCGGCATGGTGCATGGGAATGAGTATGCTGGTGGTCATGCCCTGGAGAGACTTCGACGTACTGCGCCTGTTCCTGCAATAGGACGGGTCACTCTGATTCTTGCCAATTTGAAGGCTTTTGATCGCTTTGATCGCTCCGCTCCGATGGCTTCCCGCTACAAGGATGAGGATCTCAACCGACTTTGGCATCCATCACGTCTGAACAGTGAGGAGCAGTCCAATGAACTGGAGCGCGCACGTGAGCTTCGCCCGTTCATCGAGCGTGCGGATCTGTTGCTGGACCTTCACTCGACACTCTGGCCATCCAATCCGCTTTTTATTGTCCCGCCCAGGCGGCGGTCCAGTGATCTCGCCTGCGCCTTGGCCTCAGAAGCGGGATTACCAACGCTGGTCCTGACAGATCTTGGGCATCATGGCGGTTCTCGCCTGATTGAACATGCACGCTTTATGGCCGTCGGCGGTACCGGGCGATCCTGTCTGCTGGAAGCCGGGCTACATTGGGAGCCCCAGACTGTTGATGTCATGGAGAAAGTCAGCCGTCGTTTTCTGGCTGAAGCCCTGAATGTGCATCTACAGGGGGTGGCTCAGGATAAAACGCAGCCAGTGAGGCTTGCTGTCGTGACGGATAATGTCACGGCAAAAAGTGCAGAGTTTAGTTTTGTTGAGCCTTGGGTCGGAAACACCTGCATTCCAAGAGCAGGAACGGTGATTGCCCGGGATGGCCACGATGCTATCTGTACGCCATACGATGACTGTCTGCTCATCGTGCCCAACCTTCGCCCCAAGCAGGGGCAACTTGCGGTGCGTCTGGCCAGACGCACCGCAGTCCACCTTAACTCTTAGGCAGAAGCGCGATTATAGATCGGGAAGCGACGGCAGAGCGCCTTCACTTCTTCATGGACACGGTTGGTCGTGTCATTGACATCGCCCTCTGCCAGAGCTGCCGTCAGAACTTCGTCCATCATGCGGGCAATGGTGCGGAACTCGTCTTCGCCGAAACCACGCGCCGTTGCAGCCGGGCTGCCCAGACGAATGCCAGACGTGACGAACGGCTTTTCCGGATCGAACGGAATGGCGTTCTTGTTGGCCGTGATGCCAGCGCGTTCCAGAATTTCTTCCGCAAGCTTGCCCGTCACCTTCTTGGGCCGAAGATCAACCAGCACCAGATGGCTATCCGTGCCACCCGTCACGATGTCGAAGCCACGTAGCTGAAGTTCATCCGCAAGCGCCTTCGCATTGGCCACAACGCGCTTCTGGTAGTCGCGGAAGTCGTCCTTCAGGGCCTCACCGAAGGCAACGGCCTTACCCGCGATGACATGCATCAGCGGGCCACCCTGAAGGCCTGGGAAGACCGCAGAATTGATCTTCTTGGCGAGCTCAGCGCTGTTCGTCAGGATGATGCCACCACGCGGCCCACGTAGTGTCTTGTGAGTCGTGGACGTCACGATGTCAGCATACGGTAGCGGGCTTGGATACAGGCCAGCGGCAACCAGCCCGGCAAAATGAGCCATGTCCACCATCAGATAAGCGCCAACTTCGTCAGCAATCTTCCGGAAGCGCGGGAAGTCGATCACACGCGGATAGGCGGAGCTGCCTGCGACAATGATCTTCGGCTTATGCTCACGAGCCAGCTCTTCCATCTGATCGTAGTCGATCAGACCGTCCTGCGCGCGCACACCATACTGAACGGCGTTGAACCACTTGCCGGAGTAGTTCGGAGCCGCACCGTGGGTCAGATGTCCGCCAGCCGCGAGGCTCAGACCCAGAATGGTGTCGCCTGGCTTTGCCATGGCCATGAAGGCTGCCTGATTGGCATTGGCGCCGGAATGCGGCTGCACATTTGCAAATTCTGCGCCGAACAGCTTCTTAAGGCGTTCGATGGCGAGGGTTTCAACGCGGTCCACGTCAACGCAGCCACCATAGTAGCGCTTGCCAGGAAGGCCTTCAGCGTACTTGTTGGTCAGAACAGAGCCCTGCGCTTCCATCACGGCAAAAGATGCCATGTTCTCGGACGCAATCAGCTCGATACCATCCTGCTGACGGGTCAGTTCGTCATTCAGGATTGCGGCAACTTCGGCATCAGCCTCTTTTAGAGGCGCGTGGAAAAAAGGATTCAGCGTGGACTGGCTGGCGTGTTCCGACATCGTGGTCCATTCTCCAGGGTGAGTTCGCCCCGTCACTACCGCAGAATGCGCGCGTCGGCAAAAACAATCCGTGTTTCCAACGAGGATCTTTCATGACCAATCCGCTCTGGCGGACCAAGCCTGTGTCTTCCGCTGCGTCTGACAATACAGGCCTGAAACGTGTTCTTGGCCCCTGGCACCTCATTGCACTCGGTGTGGGTGTTACCATTGGTGCCGGCCTGTTCTCCCTGACAGGTGTTGCCGCAGGCCAGAATGCAGGCCCTGCCGTTACGTTGTCCTATCTTATTGCCGCCCTCGCCTGTGGATTTGCCGGCCTCTGTTACGGCGAACTGGCTGGTATGATCCCGTCAGGCGGGTCAGCGTATTCCTATGCCTATGCGTCTATGGGCGAGTTGATCGCCTGGATCATCGGCTGGGATCTTGTGCTGGAATATACCGTGGGAGCGGCCGCTGTGGCCTCGAGCTGGTCGGGCTATGTGTCCTCCCTGCTCTCAGGCTGGGGCATTGCGATTGATCCGCGGCTTCTGGCGACACCCATGACACCCGTGACACTCGCGGATGGGTCAGTGGTCAGTGCCTGGTTCAATTTCCCGGCTGTTCTGGCTATCTGGGTCGTGACTGCTTTGTTGATGCGTGGTGTCAGCCAGTCCGCTGCGGTGAATAACGTCATTGTGGTGATAAAGCTGGCGGTGATTGCTCTGGTGCTGGTGTTCTGTATCCCCCATATCAAGCTGGCAAATTATCATCCGTATATTCCGCCGAATGAGGGCACCTTCGGGCATTTTGGCTTCTCTGGCGTAATGCGGGCCGCAGGGATGGCATTCTTTGCCTATCTGGGATTCGATATCGTCTCCACAACCGCGCAGGACAGCAAAAACCCGGCCCGGGATATTCCGGTCGGCATTATCGGAAGCCTGCTGATCTGTGGTGTTGTTTATGCAGTGTTCTCGGCGGTTCTGACGGGCGTTGTAAACTATAAAGTCATGGCGAATGATCCAAGCCCGGTTGCAACAGCGATTGATGCTGCGGGTGCCCCCTGGCTCGCCAGTCTCGTCAAACTGGGGATTACAGGAGGATACGTTTCTGTCCTGTTTGGGCTTCTTCTAGGTCAGGCGCGTGTATTTCTGGCCATGTCGCATGACGGGCTGCTCCCGAAAGTCTTCGCGAAGCTGAACACGCGCACGCATACACCCTGGACGTCCCATCTTTGCTTTGCTGCCCTGACAAGTGTTCTGACTGCGGTGCTGCCGATTGGTGAGTTGGGCAACATGACCTCCATCGGAACCCTGCTTGCGTTCATCATTGTCTGCGTCGGCGTTCCACTCTTAAGGATGCGGGAGCCAGAGGCACCACGCCTTTTTCGCGTGCCGGGTGGGCCGATCATTCCAATTCTGGGCGTGCTGTCCTGCGGAGCAGTCATGGTGTCACTGGATTTGCTGACCTGGGTCCGGCTGGTTGTGTGGCTCGTAATCGGGCTAGCGATCTATTTCTGTTACGGAGTACGTCACAGCCTGCTTTCCAGATAGAAAATATAGGAGCATGATTGGGGGCATGACGAACGCATCATTCCCCCTCTTCCGCCCGCGGCGTAATCGCCACGATGCCTTTACACGTCGGCTGGTTCAGGAAAATCGACTGCACGTCGATGACCTGATCTGGCCGATTTTCGTTTGTGAAGGCGAAAACCAGCGCCAGAAAGTGTCCTCCATGCCCGGTGTTGAGCGCGTCAGCCTCGACAATCTGGTGGAGCATGTCCGCCCAGCTGTTGAGCTTGGCATTCCAGCGGTTGCCATTTTCCCCATCACGCCAGTCGAACTGCGTGATGCAACCGGCACCGAAGCCCTGAATCCGGACAATCTGATGTGCCGCGCATCCCGCGTCATCAAGGAAGTCTTTCCAGAGCTTGGTGTCATTGGGGACGTGGCGCTCGATCCCTACACGGATCATGGCCATGACGGCGTTATCAAGGACGGCCGCATCCTCAATGACGAGTCTGTCGAGATCCTGCGTCAGCAGGCACTCAATCAGGCCCGCGCTGGAAACGATATTATTGCGCCGTCCGACATGATGGATGGTCGTGTACAGGCAATCCGCGAAACACTTGATGCCAACGGCTTCGAGACCGTTCGCATCATGGCCTACACCGCGAAATACGCTTCCGCCTTCTACGGCCCGTTCCGTGATGCACTGGGATCAGGTGGTCTTCTGACGGGCGACAAGAAAACCTATCAGATGGACCCGGCCAATTCGGATGAAGCTCTTCGTGAAGTCGAACAGGACATTCGTGAAGGTGCGGACATGATTATGGTCAAGCCGGGAATGCCGTATCTGGACATTATTCGCCGTATCCGTGACCGCTTCGCTGTCCCGACCTTCGCCTATCAGGTGTCCGGCGAATACGCGATGCTGGCAGGTGCCATCCAGAATGGCTGGCTTGAGCGGGATCGGACCATTATGGAGAGCCTGATTGCTTTCAAGCGGGCCGGTTGTAACGGAATTCTGACGTATTTTGCGATTGATGCTGCCCGTCTTATGAAAGAAGACCGCTGATTAATCGTCGTGCACGAGGCGTTCAGGCCTATTACGGAGGCCTGAACGCAGAAGAAATCGCAAGGCGCCATATGGTAGAGGCAGGGCTGGAAATTCTGGCTCAAAGGCTCAGAACGCCATATGGCGAAATCGATCTTCTGGTTGCGGATGAAGACTGGGTTATCGCTGTCGAGGTAAAAAGCCGTTCCACACTCAGGGATAGCGTGGAAGCCCTTCGCCCTCGTCAGGCTGCGCGGCTGATGGCCGCCTTTGAATATATTCTTGTGACCAGACCAGACTGGTCACGCCCGAACACGCGTTTTGACGTTATTGCTGTCAATCGCGAGGGGCAGGCGCGACGCATCGTGGATGCGCTACGCCTTACATAATATCAGGTGCGACGGCTGCGGACGTGACGATGAGCTGTTGTTGCGGCAGCTGCATGCGGGCGGTAAGCAACGTTACGGATCACAGCGTGATGTCCGCTCCATGCCATTGAGTGGCTTGCGGAGTGACGAGCAAAGTGAACAACCGGACGGTGGTAAACCGGGGTAGCTGTCAGCGCATCAAATGTCAGCTTGCTGGCTTCATAATCGGTGATGGCTGCACGGGCATGAGCCTTTCCGGCCCCCATGCATAGTCCAACGCCCATAATGCCGAGAGCAATTCGGCCAGCCCACTGTCGCGCCATTGATGTGTTTCCATCCCTGTTTTGATGGAACTACCGTATGACGTAATCAGAGGGTTCGACAACCCCGATGGGAAAAGTTTTAGAAAAAATCAAGGTCTTGCCACTTTTGGACACATCATGGCTGAATTGTGGCGTCTGCAAGCCTTGAAAAAGGTTGAATTCCGGCCGTTTCAGCGGCCGGAATTAACGAAGTCAGGCATTCGCCGTAGCGATTCCTTTTTCGGTCAGCAGAGTCTCAAGTTCACCGCTCTGGTACATGTCCGTCACGATGTCGCACCCCCCAACGAACTCACCTTTGACGTAGAGCTGCGGCACGGTCGGCCACTGTGAGAAATCCTTGATGCCCTGACGAAGCTCAGCGCTTTCAAGAATGTTGCAGGTCTCGAACGGCACGCCAAGGTGGTTCAGGATCTGCACAACGCGTGCAGAGAAGCCGCACTGCGGGAAGAGTTTATCACCCTTCATGAACAGCATGACCGGGTTTGCGTCGATCAGGTTCTGGATATGCTGGAACACGGTCTCAGACATTGGTTTTTCCTTTTGTCGGCATCAGGGAGAGGCAATGCCCTCCCTGGCTGTCAGCAGTCACTTCAGAAGGGAATGATTCCCCCTGAGTTCAAGGGGTCAGGGTTTTGAGAGCCATCGCATGCAGCTCAGTACCCATGCGGGTTCCGAACGCATCATAAACCAGTTTGTGCTGGCGTACACGAGAAAGCCCTTCGAATGCCGTGCTGACCACGGTGCAGGCGTAGTGATCCCCGTCCCCGGCCAGATCCTGAATTGTGATCTGGGCATCGGGAATAGCGGCGAGGATGGTTCGTTCGATTTCGGATGCTGTCATCGGCATGTGTCAGGCGTCCTCACCCATGAATTTCGGGAAGAATGCTGCGTTGATGTCGCGCAGTCTGCTGGCTTTTAGTGCAATACCATCCGCAAGCTTCAGTTCCTTGCCGCCGGAATGACCCAGCTTGCGGGCCGGGACATGAGCTTTTTCGGCTGCGGCAAGAAGAGCCTGAGCGCTTTTGGTCGCCAGAACATAGCACGCCTGATCTTCACCGAACCAGAAAGCATGCAGTGGAATGTTGGATGGGGGTGCATTCAACACGCATCCTACATCTCCAGCCATGACCATCTCAGCCAGTGTCACGAGAAGACCACCATCTGCAATATCGTGGCAGGCCGTGACCGACCCGGCTTCAATCTGTCCGCGCACAAAGTCACCGTTCCGGCGCTCTGCAACAAGATCAACATGAGGCGGAGCACCGTCTTCGCGATGGCAAATCTCACGGAGCCACAGGGACTGACCGAGTTCACCACGGATTTCGCCGATCAGAACCAGATCATGATCTGCAGGCATGGACAGTCCGATGGACCGCGAAGCATCTGCGAGAACACCCAGGGCGCCGATCGCCGGTGTCGGGAGGATAGCCTGGGCCAGACCTGACGGTGAACGTGTCTCGTTGTATAATGAGACGTTGCCACTCACGACCGGGAAATCCAGCGCACGGCACGCCTCACCCATGCCTTTGATGGCTTGAGCAAACTGAGCCATGATTTCCGGACGTTCCGGATTGCCAAAATTCAGGTTGTCCGTCACGGCCAAAGGCTTCGCACCTGTTGCCGTAATGTTGCGCCATGCCTCGGCAACAGCCTGTGCTGCTCCGGTTTTCGGGTCAGCCTGACAGTAACGCGGGGTGCAGTCCGTCGTCAGGGCGAGACCCAGACGCGTTCCTTCCACGCGCACAATGGCGGCATCTGCTGCACCTGGGCGACGCGCCGTGTTACCGCCGACCGATGCATCGTACTGGTTCCAGATCCATGCGCGGGACGCCAGATCCGGGCTGCCAATCAATGTCAGCAAAGCATGCTCAATCCCTACCGGGTCTGCAGGCGGCTGGATGTGCCGTGGGGCCTCCAGCGGAACAGTCGGGCGATTGTAGACCGGAGCTTCATCAGCCAGCGGCGCCAGCGGAATATCCGCTTCGACCTGTCCATTGTGCTTGATCGTGATGCGGCCACTATCTGTCAGCTGCCCGACGATAGCGAAATCCAGTTCCCATTTTTCGAAGATCGCCCGGGCCTGCTCGGTGCTCTCTGGCTTGAGAACCATGAGCATGCGCTCCTGGCTTTCAGACAGCATCATTTCGTAGGCTGACATGCTGGGTTCGCGCTGCGGGACGGAATCAAGGTTAAGCTCAATACCGACGCCCCCCTTCCCTGCCATTTCAACAGCAGAAGACGTCAGGCCAGCCGCACCCATATCCTGAATGGCCACGATCGCATCTGTGGCCATCAGTTCAAGGCACGCCTCGATCAGTAGCTTCTCGATGAACGGGTCACCCACCTGAACGGTTGGACGCTTGGAGGCGGCCTCATCGTCGAACTCGGCGGAGGACATGGTAGCGCCATGAATACCGTCACGACCGGTTTTGGAGCCAACATAAACAACCGGATTTCCAATGCCTGCAGCAGCAGAAAGGAAAATCTTGTCCTGCTTGGCGACACCGACCGTCATCGCATTGACGAGCGGATTGCCGTCATAGGCCTTGTGGAAGTTGACTTCCCCGCCCACTGTCGGAACGCCGACGCAGTTGCCGTATCCACCTACGCCGCGAACAACACCATCGACGATACGGCGCGTTCCCGGATTCTTTGGGTCACCGAAGCGCAGGGCATTCAAGTTGGCAACCGGACGGGCTCCCATGGTGAACACGTCACGCAGGATACCGCCCACGCCCGTCGCTGCGCCCTGATAAGGCTCGATGAAGGACGGATGGTTGTGGCTTTCCATCTTGAAGACGGCAGCCAGACCTTCGCCGATATCAACAACACCCGCGTTTTCGCCTGGCCCATGAATGACCCATGGAGCCTTGGTTGGCAGCGTCTTGAGATGGATGCGGGAGGATTTGTAAGAACAGTGCTCGGACCACATGACCGAGAAAATGCCAAGCTCTGTAAAGCTGGGCGTGCGGCCCATGATGTTCAGGAGCTTGTCATATTCCGCAGGTGTCAGGCCGAACGACTGGGCCAGTTTGGCGTCGATTGTAACACTCATCCGACGAGAGCCTCCACCAGGCCTTTGAAGAGCGGCACGCCGTCAGTCGCGCCGATTTCCGGGTCAGTCAGGTTTTCAGGGTGCGGCATCAGGCCGCACACACGGCCATTTTCGCTCAGGATACCAGCGATCGAGCGCGCGCTGCCGTTAGGATTGGAGTGGCGATTGCCCTCTGAGACCTGTCCATCAGCGGCACAATAGCGGAATGCAACCCGGCCCTCTCCTTCGAGACGCTCAAGCGTTTCAGGTGAGGCCGTGTAGTTGCCATCACCATGCGCAAGCGGCGCACGGAAAATGTCGCCGCTCTTCCATCCCTGTGTGAACGCCGACGTGGCATTTTCAACTTTCAGGTGGCAGTCCTGCGACAGAAATCGCAGGCCAGCGTTGCGAAGCAGTGCGCCTGGCAAAAGATGCGTTTCCGTCAGGATCTGAAAACCGTTACAGACACCGAGAACATGGCCACCCTTCTCAGCGAAAGCTTTGACTTCGCGCATGATCGGAGAATGAGCAGCCATGGCACCACTGCGCAGATAATCCCCGAAGCTGAAACCCCCTGGCAGAACCACGAGATCCAGATCACCAAGGGATGTGTCCCGGTGCCAGATCATCTTCGGGGTCTGGCCGGAAACCAGCTTCAGGGCGTGCACCATGTCGCGCTCCCGGTTCGTGCCAGGAAATACGACGATACCTGCCTTCATTTCTGAGCCTCCGGAGCCGTATGGCAGGGGTAAGCGTCATGCAGGGCGCGGTAAACGGCCTTGCCGCCCGACTGCGTCAACGCATCATTATGAGCGTGCAGCCAGGAAATCAGCTTGCCGCGGACCTGCGTTGTCGTTTCGCTGACCGGAACACAAAACGCGACCGGCGCGCCAGCGTCATCGGCGTAGCTGTCATATTTCTTGGACCAGACTTCGCTGTCCATGACGCCTGCGAGATACGCGTCACAGAGAGCGGTGGACTTGCTGGCTGAGCACATATTGCCCAGAGCTTTTCCGGAGACCTTGGAAACGCGCTGTGCATGAGCAGGAGCCGCGGCTACGGTCACGAGACCGGCAGCCAGAAGAGCAGCGGAGAAGAGCTTCATGCGGCCACCTCGACGCTGAAGTCTTCAATGACTTCGTTAGCCAGAAGAGCGCGGGCCATGGCCTCACCCTCCGCAAGAGCTGCAGCATTGTCCTGCGCGGCAACGTCCAGTTCGATCACGCGGTTAACGCGGACTTCACCAACACCTTTGAAACCCAGAGACTCAAGAGCGTGGCCCACGGCTTTGCCCTGCGGGTCAAGAACACCATCTTTCAGAGAAACGAAAACGCGGATTTTCATTATACTGCCTCCGGACCCTTGAGGTCTCCATTACTGGCTTCGGGCAGGATCCCGAGACGCCGTGCAACTTCCTGATAAGCTTCTTCGACGCGGCCCATGTCCCTGCGGAACCGGTCCTTGTCCATTTTCTCGCTGGTCTTGCTGTCCCACAGGCGGCAGTTATCGGGAGAGATTTCGTCAGCGACGATAATCCGCATCTCCTCGCCTTCCCAGAGACGGCCGAATTCCAGCTTGAAATCAATGAGGGTGATGCCAACGCCCATGAAGATGCCCATCAGGAAATCATTGGTCCTGAGAGCCAGCGTATTCATGTCGTCCAGGTCCTGTGGTGAGGCCCAGTCGAATGCGGCAATATGCTCTTCAGAGACCATCGGGTCCCCGAGAGTATCGTTTTTGTAGTAATATTCGATGATTGTGCGCGGCAGACGGGTCCCTTCAGGGATGCCAAGGCGCTTGGCGATCGAGCCCGCCGCAACATTACGGACCACCACTTCGAGCGGAATGATCTCGACTTCGCGGATCAGCTGCTCGCGCATGTTGAGACGGCGAATGAAGTGCGTTGGGATGTTGATGTCGTGCAACTTCATCATCAGGTATTCGCTGATGCGGTTGTTCAGAACACCCTTCCCTGTGATCACGCCACTTTTGGCGCCGTTTCCGGCGGTAGCGTCATCCTTGAAATACTGCACGAGCGTTCCGGGCTCGGGCCCTTCGAAAAGAACCTTGGCTTTGCCTTCATAGAGCTGGCGGCGGCGGGCCATGAGCAATCCTTACTGCGTTGCGCCGTCCCGTTTGTCAGGGATGCGGAAACGGCTGGTCCAGCGACGGTTTTTCGGTTCCATAGCATTGCGGAACCGGAACCGCGAGAGTGCGGGAAAACTATTCCCGCCCCCGTTTGTCCAGATTAACCGAAAATGCGGTTAAAGATGCGATCAACCTGGCTGAGATGCTGCGCCGGATCGAAGGCCCGGTCCAGAACTTCCGCACTGACACGGCCGGCAACTTCCGGATCTGCTTCAAGATTCTCGCGGAACGTGCGGAAGTCAGGATGGCCCAGCTTCGTCCATGTCTCCATGGCGTTGCGCTGGACGATCCGGTAGGCGTCCTCGCGGGAAATACCAGCGCGGGCCAGAACCAGCAGCACTTCACCGGAATGAACAACGCCACCAAGGCTTTCCATGTTGGCAATCATCTGGTCCGGATAGACCATCAGCTTTTCCATCATGCCAGCCAGACGCATCAGAGCGAAATCAAGCCCGATCGTGGCGTCAGGGCAGATGTTCCGCTCCACGGCCGAGTGGCTGATGTCACGTTCGTGCCACAAGGCAACGTTTTCCAGTGCAGGCGTAACATGGGAGCGAATCAGACGGGCAAGGCCTGTCAGATTTTCGGACAGCACCGGATTCCGCTTGTGCGGCATCGCGGAACTACCCTTCTGGCCCTTGTGGAAGAACTCTTCCGCTTCGCGCACTTCCGAACGCTGCAAGTGGCGAACTTCAACAGCGAGGCGCTCAATGCCGCTGGCAATCACGCCCAGTGTGCAGAAAAATGCTGCGTGGCGGTCGCGGGGGATAACCTGCGTGGAGACGCTTTCGGCGACAAGTCCCAGCTTGTCGGCAACGTATTCTTCAACGGCCGGGTCAATATGGGCATACGTGCCGACTGCACCGGAAATGGCACAGACAGCGATTTCTTTGCGGGCCTGAAGCAGACGCTCTTTGTTGCGCGCGAATTCTGCATAATGGCCAGCCAGTTTCAGGCCGAAGCTGGTCGGTTCCGCATGAATGGCATGGCTGCGGCCGATCGTCACGGTCAGCTTGTGCTCGTATGCGCGTGCCTTGAGAGCAGCGAGAACGCGCTCCAGATCTTCAAGAAGAAGGTCGGAAGCCTGTGTCAGCTGAACGGACAGGCATGTGTCCAGCACATCCGAAGACGTCATGCCGAGATGAACGAAACGGCTATCGGGGCCAACTTTTTCTGCCAGCCATGTCAGGAACGCAATCACGTCATGGCGCGTTTCTGCCTCGATCTCGTCAATCCGGGCCAGGTCAGCGTCGGAGAATGCGGCCATTGCGGCATCCCCCTTTTCGCGGATCGTTTTGGCTGATTCGGCAGGGATTGCACCCTGTTCCGCCATGGCTTCACAGGCCAAGGCTTCAATTTCGAACCAGATACGGTAACGGTTGGCGGGCGACCAGATTGCGGTCATCTGGGGGCGGCTATAACGCGGAACCATGAGAACTCCGGAGGCGAGTGGGGCTTTACGGAGGCTGCTTAGACCAAATACGAGGATATTGCACGGACCCCTTTTGGAAGAATGACAACCTTGCTCCCTGATACTTTCGTTCACGGCCTGTTTGCGCTGGCACAGGTTACCCTCATTGATATCACGCTCGCGGGAGACAACGCTGTTGTCATCGGGATGGCGGTTCGTAGCCTTCAGGGGCGACAGAGGCGTCTGGCCATTCTGATCGGCACGGCGTTTGCAGCTGTCCTGCGAATTGGACTGGCACTGGTCGCAGCCCGTCTACTGGCTATTGTGGGCCTGACGCTTGCAGGCGGCTGTCTGCTGCTCTGGGTCTGCTGGAAAATGTATCGGGAACTCCGGCACAGTGATACGGACGTTGAGGTTGACGCCCCTTCCCGTCTTGGGCCTGCCATTCTCAAGATTGTCATTGCCGATCTTTCCATGAGTCTGGACAATGTCCTTGCTGTCGCAGGTGCTGCTGTTGGTCATCCATGGATTCTCATGGGCGGTCTTGCGTTCTCTGTGTTGCTGATGGGCGTTGCCGCGTCGTTCATTGCCGGGCTTCTGGCCCGTTACAGCTGGATCGCATGGTGTGGTCTGTTTGTCGTTCTGGGTGTGGCGATTGAGCTTATCATCCGCGGCGGAGGAGAAATCTGGCATCATGTTGTGCTGCCGAACTGACCGACCACTTCTTCTGGCTGCTGCCCTGTTTCTTGGGGCGGCAGCTCCTTTGCCTCCTACACCCTCGGTTCAGGACCGATTGGCTCAGTGGCTGTCCCTTGTCGCGCCTTCAGCCACAGACCGACCTGCGGACGACTATGCCGCCTTTCTTCTGCAGACCCCGGTCTGGCCGCAACGCGCCAAAATTCTGTGGCGATATCAGAATGCCCTTACACATACGTCTGATCCTGACGCATTAGACAGGCTCTGTCCGGCTCTTCCCCTGACACTCGTCTCGGCGTTCCTGAACTGTCAGGATCATCTGCCCAGTGCAGTGAATGAAGCGCGTAGGCTTTGGATTTCCGGTGCAGGAACTGCTCAGGAAGAAGGTGCTCTTCTGGCGCGATATGCCACTGTCTTCAGTGCGGATGATCAGTGGCAGCGTTATGCGACTCTTGAGGCCAAGGGGCAGCTTTCGGCGGCGGGACGTCAGATCCTTCGCCTGCCGCCCGAGCGTCAGGCTCTTGCACGCGCGAGACTCGCTGAACGATCCGTCTCCCCTGATGCCGACAGCGCATTTGATGCTCTATCTCCTGCGGAGCGTGCAGATCCCATTTTAATTCGTTATCGCCTGCGGGCTCTCCGGCGCGGAGACCACCTGGATGACGCTTTGGCGCTCTGGAATGATGCGGGTTCACGCCTGCAAACTGCGGCTCCTTCTCATGAATGGTCCAGTGAAAGAGCAAGCCTGGCTCGCGCCCTGCTGCTCGCAGGTCGTGTGCAGGACGCTTATGCCCTAGCGCAGGACACAACACTGCCGCTCACCGAAATCGACCGTCAGGAAGCGCAAAATCTCTCGGGCTTTATTGCGCTTCGGCTCTTGAACTCTCCCGACCAAGCGGAGGAGTTTTTCAGGCCGCTCCAGCAGGCTTCCTCACTCGCGATGCAGGCTCGAGGCTGGTACTGGACTGCGCGCGCACGCCAAGCCGCAGGGCACTCCGGAGACGCGCAGGACGCATTTGAGCATGCGACACATTTTCCCACGACGTTCCATGGCCAGCTTGCTCAGGCAGCTCTTTCCGGAGAGCCGTCTTTTATTTTGGCCGGGACGACGTCTCAGGAATTCGATAGTGCGCTCCAGCAAAGCTTGCACTCTCTTCCATCGGTGGCGTCAGGAGACTTGCAGCGACAGGATCTCGTCGAGGCGGCCACCGACCTGATGCAGTCAGGAGATCAGGAACATGCTAAAGACTTCCTCCTGCTTCTTCTGATCGCTAATCCGACGGCGCAAGGCCAGAAAGCTGTGGCAGACCTTGGCTCACGTCTTAATGTTCCTGCTGCTGAAGTCTTTGCTGCTCATGCCTTGTCACGAAAAGGCGTTGCCCTCTATCCGCAGGGGTTCCCTAATCCATGGCCGGAGGCATCGACTGTTCCAGGTGGTTTGCTTCCAGCCGTTATCAGGCAGGAAAGCGGGTTCGATTCTGCTGCCATCAGCGGGGCTCATGCAATTGGACTGCTTCAGATTTTGCCCGGGGCTGCAACGGATGTTGTGAGGCGCGCCCATCTGGGGGGCATGAATGTCTCCGCAGCGGCCCTGCTGGATCCTCAGACCAATCTGACCGTTGGTAATGCTTACGTATCCCAGTTGCTTGCGCGCTTTGATAACGTCATTCCCTATGCCTTGGCTGCTTATAATGCTGGGCCGCATAGGGTGGATCTGTGGCTCAAAGCAAATCCACCTGCCGATCCTTTATCTGAAGATGGTATTCTCGATTGGATCGAACGTCTCCCTTATCGGGAAACGCGAATGTACATCGAAAATATCGAAGCCAACATGATGGTTTATCGAGTGAGTACTGCCAATGTCGGAAACTGATTTTCGATCACTTTGTGAACAAGTACTGGCGCATCTGTCAGCAAGTAACCTGCGCCTTGTGACTGTGGAAAGTTGCACGGGCGGGATGATTTGCGCGTCCCTCACCGATATTGAAGGGTCGTCCAGCGTGATCGAAGGCGGCCTTGTGACCTATTCCAATGCCCTGAAAAGCAGCGCTGCTGGCGTTACGGCAGACACTCTTATTCGATATGGTGCAGTCAGTGAAGAGACGGCACGCGCCATGGCGGAGGGCGCACTGTGGCATGCTGCGGATGCGACAATAGCGGTTTCTGTCACAGGAATAGCAGGGCCAGATGGCGGAAGTGCTGAGAAACCTGTGGGAACTGTTTGCTTCGGGCTGGCTGTTTTTCCAGGAAAGGCAATTTCAGAGCGACATGTTTTTTCGGGAGATCGAACTGCAGTCAGAAAGGCTACGGTGAGACATGCTCTTGAAATGATTTTGAAGGCCTGAACAAAAAAAGCCCCCACCGATCTGGTGAGGGCCTTTATGGCAAACTGTGCCAACTGACGATTTACTGACCGTCAGTCGGGGCCGTTGCTGGCATTGTTGATGCCGCTGGCGGTACGGTCGGGACCGGCGCCGTAGGAACAACCGCGGACGTCGGTGCCGTTGCAACCGGAAGCGGAGCTGCTGGAGCCTGTGCCTGAACTGGCGTCTGAGCCTGCTGGAGCGAGCGGGCGTTCAGGGCGTCTGTTGCAGACGCTTCATCGGACTTCTGCATGTGCGAAGCAGACTTTTTGCCATGGTGATGGCCATGGTGTTCGGCCATAGCCGGGGAAGCAGCAGCAATCAAAGCCGAGAAGGCAAATGCGCCGAAGGTAAATTTCTTCATTGCGTAATCCTTTCATGACACCATTCGGTGCTTGGGGCTCAAAACGCCACATGCGCCAAATGGTTCATGGCGTATTACGAATTCTTTCCTGTGCTCAGGAAAGTCCCGGCTGCGGAGTACGGGTTTGTGGCGTCTGTACGCCATAGATATCACGAGCCCGCTTGATGAAGGCTGAGACCATCAGACGAACGCCTTCATTGAAAACAACACCCATCGCATTCTGAAGCAGACGGGACCGGAACTCGAAGTCCACAAAGAAATCCACCAGGCAGCCACGAGGGTCAGGTGTGAATGTCCAGACGTTATTCAGATACCGGAAAGGCCCTTTTTCATAGCGGACACGGATACGCGAAGGGCATTCCAAGGTCACACGGCTCGTAAAGGTCTCACGGAACGGACCAAACCCGATTGTCAGGTCAGCTACCAGTTCATGCTCTGTCTTGGATTTGATAGTCGCTTTGACGCACCATGGCAGAAACTGCGGATATCTTTCCACATCTGCGACCAGATCAAAAAGTTGCTCCGGCGTGTAGGCAATCAACCGTTGCTCGGCATGTGTCGGCATCAGGGACTTTCTTTCAGACGGCTGTTTCGCGCAGCCTGCAGCTTCGCGAAGTCACTGTCCGCATGATAGGAGGATCGTGTCAGAGGGCTTGCACTGACCTGGAGAAATCCTTTGGAACGGGCAGCCGCAGCATAGCCGTCAAATTCTTCCGGGGTAACAAACTTTTCGACCGATGCATGCTTTACGCTCGGCTGAAGGTACTGTCCCAACGTCAGAAAATCGACGTCAGCAACCCTGAAATCATCCATGACCTGCCATACTTCCATCTTCTCCTCACCAAGGCCAAGCATCAGGCCGGACTTGGTGAAAATGGATGGATCAAGCCTCTTCACACCGTCCAGCAGACGCAGGGACTGATAGTATCGCGCACCCGGACGAATAGTGGGATAGAGACGTGGTACAGTCTCGATATTGTGATTGAAAACGTCCGGTCTGGCTTCCACGACAACTTCAAGAGCGCCCGGCTTCCTCAGGAAGTCAGGAGTCAAGATTTCGATTGTCGTGCTCGCTGAAGCCGTCCGGATGGCTTTGATCACATTGGCAAAATGACGCGCCCCGCCATCAGCAAGGTCATCACGGTCCACCGATGTAATCACAACGTGCTTGAGGCCGAGCTTTGCTACAGCTTCTGCCACCCTGCGAGGTTCGTCCTCGTCCAACGCCTTGGGCAAGCCGGTTGTGACGTTGCAGAACGCGCAGGCACGCGTGCAGATCTCTCCCATGATCATCATGGTGGCATGGCGCTGAGACCAGCATTCCCCGATATTCGGGCAAGCAGCCTCTTCGCACACCGTAACCAGATTCGCTTCCCGCATCAGAGCTCGCGTCTCGTGATAGACGGGATGATTGGGCGCCTTGACCCTGATCCAGGACGGCTTGCGCTGGATCGGGTTATCGGGGCGATGCGCCTTCTCCGGATGACGGGGAGAAGGCGCTGACCGATGATCAATGGTGATGCGCTGGGACATGATGCTCAGATATGGAGCGGGCCATCGAAGGCCGCCAGAGTCGCTTCGTGCATCGTCTCGGAGATTGTCGGATGTGGGAAAACCGTTTCGATCAGTTCTGCTTCCGTAAGCTCACTGGTCCGGGCGATAACGTAACCCTGGATCATTTCCGTGACTTCGGCACCGATCATATGAGCACCAAGAAGCTCTCCGGTGGTCGCGTCAAACACGGTTTTGACCATGCCTTCCGTCTCACCCATCGCTACGGCTTTGCCATTCGCCATGAACGGGAAGCGGCCGACGCGAACCTTATGACCAGAGGCAATAGCCTTCTCTTCGCTCAGACCTACCGAAGCAATCTGGGGACGAGAGTAAGTGCAGCCCGGAATGTTCAACGCATGAAGAGGCTGCGGCGAACGACCGGCAATCTTCTCGACGCAGAGAATACCTTCATGGCTTGCTTTGTGAGCCAGCCACGGAGCGCCTGCAACGTCCCCGATCGCGTAAATGCCCGGCTCTGCCGTGCGGCAAAAGCCATCTGTGATGATATGAGTGCGATCGACCTGGACTTTGGTGCCTTCCAGTCCAAGATCTTCAACGTTCCCGACAATACCGACAGCGCAGATTACGCGGTCCACCGTCAGATCAATTGTGCCAGACGCACTTTCAATCGTGGTGGAGACTTCGTTTTCGCCCTTCTGCAGCGCTCCAACCTTTGCGCCGGTGATGATTTGCATCCCCTGCTTCTCAAAAGCCTTGCGGGCAGCGGCGCTGATTTCCGGATCTTCGGCAATCAGAATGCGATCCGCAACTTCAGCAATTGTGACTTCGCTACCCATGTTGCGGTAGAAAGACGCAAATTCAATGCCGATAGCTCCAGAGCCAATGACCAGAAGACGCTTCGGCAGTTCTGCCGGGGTCATGGCCTCACGCGCACCCCAGATCAACTTTCCGTCCGTCTCAAGACCTGGAAGCTGACGACCCCGTGCCCCTGTTGCCAGAATCACGTTGGGCGACTTGATGACTGCGACTTCAGCGCCGTCTTTGGTGATGGAAACCTTATGTGCTTCCCCTGCCCGTCCAGCCAGTTTTGCACGACCGTCAAAGGTCGTGACTTTGGCCTTTTTCAGCAGGTGAGCAATTCCGCCCCCCATACGGCGTGCAATGCCGCGGGACCGCGCCACAATCTTCGGAAGATCAAAAGACACATTCTCGGCGGAGAAGCCGAACGTGTTCAGATCATGCAGAAGATGATGAATTTCCGAAGAGCGCAGGAGCGCCTTGGTGGGAATGCAGCCCCAGTTGAGGCAGACACCACCAAAATGCGTGCTCTCCACGATGGCAACGCTCATGCCAAGCTGGCTGGCTCGGAGTGCTGCAACGTAACCGCCAGGACCGCCACCAACAACGATCAGATCGAAAGTATCGGACATGGATCAGACCACCAGAGTGTAAGGGTTCTGTACGATGTCGCGCAGGGCGTTCAGCCACTGTGCGCCAAGCGCGCCATCAACGGCACGATGATCAACAGAGAGTGTCGCGGTCATGACGGTTGCAATTGCAAGCTGGTCTCCACGAACCACGGCACGTTTCTCGCCCGACGCAATAGCCAGGATACCAGCCTGCGGCGGATTAATGATCGCGGCAAAATCGCGGACGCCGAACATCCCCATGTTGGAGATCGAGAACGTCCCGCCTTGGAATTCTTCCGGCTTCAGCTTGCCTGCACGGGCACGCTTGGCCAGATCCTTGGCTTCACGACTAATTTCGCGCAGGGACTTCTGGTCCGCATTCCGAATAATTGGCGTGATAAGGCCATCTGGAATGGAAACAGCCATCGAGATGTCCACATTATCGAAATGCAGCGTCTCCGAGTCTGTAAACTGGACGTTCAGACCTTGCACCTTCTTGAGTGCCAGCCCTACGGCCTTGATCATCATGTCATTAACAGAAAGCTTGAAGCTATTGTCTTCAGCCGTCGCGTTCAGTTTGGAACGAAGCGCAAGCAAAGCATCAAGTTCGATGTCCACAGATACATAAAAATGCGGCACCTGCGTTTTTGATTCCGTCAGGCGCCGCGCGATGACTTTACGCATCGTGGAATTCGGAACGCGCGTTACGGAACCCTCGTTAGCAACGGGTGCCGCGGGCGTAGCTTTCGGCGCAGTTTTAGCCGGCTGGCCGCCCTTCTCTACATCGCGCTTTAGAATACGACCGTTTGGTCCCGTTCCGTTGAGCGACGCGAGAGCAATTCCGCGCTCTTTTGCCATACGCTTTGCAAGCGGAGAAACAAAAATACGCTCAGAAGTGTCTGCCGTAACTGCTGCCTTGGTGACTGGCGCAGGTGCATTTACGGAAGCAGCAGGCGCATCAACCGGAGCTACTGAAGCGGGTGCCTGTGCTGAAGACGCGGCTGGAACATCTTCGCCTTCTTCGACAAGAATGGCGATAGGTGTGTTAACAGCGACACCTTCCGCGCCTTCCTGAACGAGGATACGGCCGAGAATTCCTTCATCTACCGCTTCAACTTCCATCGTGGCCTTGTCGGTTTCGATTTCAGCGATCACATCTCCGGCAGAGACCGTGTCGCCTTCGTTTTTAAGCCAGCGGGCCAGCTTGCCCTCAGTCATTGTCGGCGACAGGGCCGGCATCAGAATATCGATTGCCATTGTCGGTCAGTCCCCGAACTGCTTGCGGACCGCTTCCACAACCCACTCGGGTTTCGGAAGTGCCAGTTTTTCAAGATTGGACGCGTAGGGCAGCGGCAGGTCAAGCCCGCAGACGCGCGCCGGAGGCGCATCAAGCCAGTCAAAAGCCTGCTCAACGGCGACCGTGCAGATTTCTGCGCCGATACCCGCAACCGGCCAGCCTTCTTCGACGGAAACAATCCGGCTAGTTTTCTTGACGCTCTTGATGATTGTTTCAGTATCAAGGGGGCGCAGCGTACGAAGATTGATGACTTCGGCTTCAATGCCTTCTTCTGCCAGCTTGGCAGCGGCATCGAGCGCAACGCCAACCATGATGGAGAACGCAACAAGAGTTACGTCTTTACCTTCACGCTCGATCTTGGCCTTCCCGATCGGCAGGATGAAGTCTTCATCCGTAGGGCATGGGAATTTTTGGCCGTACAGGATCTCGTTTTCCAGCACGACGACCGGGTTCGGATCCCGAATAGCTGCGCGCAGAAGACCCTTCGCATCTGCGGCAGACCACGGAGCAACGACCTTCAGGCCAGGAATATGAGCATACCAGCTTGCAAAGCACTGGGAGTGCTGAGCGCCGACGCGTGCCGCGGCACCATTCGGGCCACGGAAAACAATCGGGCAGCCCATCTGTCCACCGGACATGTAAAGCGTCTTGGCAGCAGAATTAATAATATGATCAATGGCCTGCAGAGAGAAGTTCATTGTCATGAACTCAACGATAGGCTTCAGGCCCGTAAGCGCCGCACCTACGGCCATGCCAGTAAAGCCATGCTCGGTGATAGGCATGTCGATCACACGCTTTTCACCAAACTCGTCCAGCAGACCCTGGCTGATTTTGTAAGCGCCCTGATACTGGGCAACTTCCTCACCCATCAGGAAGACGTCTTCATCACGGCGCAACTCCGC
This sequence comes from Gluconobacter sp. P1D12_c, assembly GCF_018812105.1. NCBI lineage: Bacteria > Pseudomonadati > Pseudomonadota > Alphaproteobacteria > Acetobacterales > Acetobacteraceae > Gluconobacter > Gluconobacter sp. P1D12_c. Next base: position 60,334 of record NZ_JACSIQ010000010.1, on the reverse strand, counting down.
AGCCATCGCGTCCCGAAGAGCTTCGCGAACCGTAATGTTTTTCGTTTCGCCCCAGTCTTTCTCGTCGTCAGCCTGTTTGATGGCCGGAGCTTCGACAGTGGCAGGTGAGGACGGAGTTTCGATAGCAACTGATGCACCGACAACTGGATCGGCTGAACGCGTCACGTTTTCAGCGGCGGCTGCGTCTTCGCCATCTTCAAGAAGGACAGCAATAGGCGTATTGACGGCAATGCTCTCGCTGCCTTCGGGCACGAGAACCTTACCGAACACACCGTCATCAACGGCTTCGACTTCCATCGTGGCCTTGTCGGTCTCAATCTCGGCGATCACATCGCCAGACTTCACTGCATCGCCAGGCTGACGAAGCCAGCGTGCGATTGTACCTTCGGTCATGGTCGGCGACAGGGCCGGCATCAGAATCAGAGATGCCATGGAAATCAGGCCTCCACCAAAATGTCAGTCCAGAGTTCGGATGGATCCGGCTCAGGACAGGTCTGTGCAAATTCAACAGCGTCCGCCACGACGGCTTTCACTTCGGTTTCAATGTCCTTGAAGATGCTTTCTTCTATGCCGTTGCGCAGCATTTCAGCCTTCAAGGTTTCAATCGGATCACGTGTCCGACGCATTTCCTCAACTTCAGCACGATCACGGTATTTGGCCGGATCAGACATGGAGTGCCCGCGATAACGGTAGGTTTCCATTTCCAGCAGGAAAGGCCCCTTCCCGGAGCGGCAGTGTTCCATGGCTTCCTGCGCAGCCTGGTGGACGGCAAAAATGTCCATACCATCGACCTTGCGGCTCGCGATGCCCCAAGGCTCAGCATTACGAGAAAGATCTTTGGAGGCAGAAGCACGCTCAATGGACGTGCCCATGCCGTATCTGTTGTTCTCGATGACGTAGATGCAGGGAAGTTTGTGCAAGGCTGCGAGATTGAAGCTCTCGTAGACCTGTCCCTGAGCTGATGCACCTTCGCCAAAATAGACGATGGAGACTTCGTCCGTGCCTCGATACATGTTGGCAAAGGCCAAGCCTGTGCCTAGAGCCACCTGCGCACCGACAATGCCGTGACCGCCGTAGAATTCTTTCTCGCGGGAGAACATGTGCATGGAGCCGCCCTTGCCGCGTGAGTAGCCGCCTGAACGCCCGGTAAGCTCAGCCATTACGCCGCGGGGTGTCATGCCGGCCACAAGCATCTGGCCATGGTCGCGGTAGGAGGTGATGGATTTATCACCCTGCTTCATGTTCAGACCGATACCCGCCACAACAGCTTCCTGCCCGATGTAAAGATGGCAGAAGCCGCCAATCAGGCCCATTCCATAGAGCTGACCAGCTTTTTCCTCAAAACGTCGGATAAGAAGCATGTCCTTGTAGGCTTGCTTCATTGTTTCCGGCGAAAGGGCCGGACCATTGCTCCGGTAGGAAGCGGACGTTGTCTCGCCCATGGCAGGTCTCCTGCAAATGCACAAATCTGGGGAAGCTCTTACCGTCACTCGACCCGGAAGGCCAGAGCGACCCCAGTTACATCTCCGAAAGGAAAAGCGGGAGGGCGTGAGCTCGATGCGGAATGACATGGCTGAGAGGGGAAGAACCCCATCTCAGCAAGAAAAATTAGACGAAACCTAATAGCCGGCGTGCAGCCTGGCCCGGATCTTCTTCACGAAGGAGGCTTTCTCCCACAAGCACGGCACTGGCGCCGACTTCACCGACTTTCAACAGATCGTCCTGCGTTTTAATGCCGCTCTCGGACACAACCAGACGGTCAGGTGGGACCATAGGGGCCAGATCAAGCGTTGTCTGAATGTCTGTCTTCAGGGTGCGGAGGTTTCGGTTGTTGATGCCGATCAAAGACGTGTCGAGCGCAAGAGCCCGGTTCAGTTCGTCAGCATCATGCACTTCAACCAGCACATCCATGTCCAGGCCACGTGCAATTCCAATGAGTTCCGATGCCTGCGTTTCTGTCAGGGCGGCCATAATCAGAAGGATGCAATCTGCCCCAATCAGACGACTCTCGTGGACCTGCCAGGGATCAAGAATGAAGTCCTTGCGCAGGATTGGAAGGCTGCACGCCTCGCGAACGGCACGGATATCATCTGTGCTGCCGTGGAAACATGATCCTTCCGTCAGAACGGACAGGCACGTTGCACCAGCAGCCTGATAAGACAGCGCAATTTCAACAGGATTGAAATTGGGGCGGAGCACACCAGCGGATGGAGATGCCTTCTTGATTTCCGCGATCAGTCCAACCTGTCGGTCTGCTGTCAGATGCTGGAGGGCTTGACCGAAGCCTCGTGTCGGCGCCGTGACTTCACGCGCGCGCAGCGTGATCTCCTTGAGAGACATGATCTGTGAACGCTGTTCTACATCCACCCGTGTGCGGGCGCAGATGCGAGCAAGAACGTCGCTGCGATCGGTTGTCTCGACGGCGGGATCCTTGATGGGCGGCGTGGTCGTCTCCGGAACTTCCGGGTCAGGAAACTGCTCTACCCCTTCAGGTGCATAGGTCATCGCGGGTCGCTGATGCATGAAGGTCATGATAGTCCTGCGTTTGTTTTTATAAGGGTGGAATTTGTCATGGCCGCTCTGTCCAGAGCTGCGCGCGCGGAGCCATCGTCGATGGCACTTGCTGCCAGAGCTACATTGTTACGAAAAGCCTGTGCGTCAATTGTGCCGTTCTGCACGACGCTACCTCGGCCTGCCACATGCAGGGCAGCTGCAGCATTCAGAAGTACAGTATCACGATACGGGCCGGGAGCGCCATTGAGGAGTGCGCGCAGGGCGACGGCGTTCTCTTCAGCGTTTCCGCCGCGAACGGCAGAGATCGGCGTTTTGACCATTCCCGCCATTTCTGGTTCGAATGAAAGGGAGAGAACTTTCGTATTCTCCAGACAGACAATCTGAGCTGGGCCTGCCAGCGTCAGTTCATCGCTGCCGCCCTCATCTGTGGTTCCGTGAAGAGCCCAGACATGCGTGCTGCCAAGATTAGCCAAAGTCCGGACGACAGGTTCGCACCATCGGGCATCAAAAACACCGATCAGCTGGCGATGAACCTGCGCAGGATTACACAGGGGGCCAAGTAGATTGAAGAGAGTTCTGAAGCCAAGAGCTTTCCGGATCGGGGCGGCATGACGCATCGCGGGGTGATGAAAAGGTGCCGCCAGAAAGGCCAGATTGTTTTCACGTAGCCGATGGGACTGAAGCGTCAGGTCATCGGTCGGGGGAATACCCAGAACTTCCAGTACATCCGTAGCGCCGGAGCGGGATGAAAGTGCCCGGTTGCCATGTTTGGCCACAGGAACGCCGAGTCCTGCCAGGACGAATGCCACCGCAGTGGAGACATTAAGCGTCCCTAGCTCATCTCCGCCCGTTCCGCAGACATCCAGGGTCTTATCAGGCACATCAGGCAAGGTCGTCATGTATCGTCGGACGGCCTGAACTGCGCCTGTCAGCTCCGCTTCTGTTTCACCGCGAACTTTGAGAGCCGTCAGAAATGCGGCGAGTAAAGGAGCATCTACGGAGCCAGCCATGATGGCGGAAAATGCGGCATCAGCTTCATGCGATGCCAGACATTTGCTATCAGCAACCTTGCGAAGAACGGCTGCAAAATCTGTCTTTCCTGTCATGCCGCTTCAGTAGCTTTGTGCTGAATACCGGCAATGGTCAGAAAATTGGAAAGAAGTTCACGGCCTGCAACCGATGCGATGCTTTCAGGGTGAAACTGTACACCGTGAATGTCGTAGTCCCGGTGGCGAATGCCCATGATCACACCATCTCCCGTAGAAGCGTTGACGATCAGTTCGGGAGGAATGGTCGTGGGATCGAGCGTCAGGCTATGATAGCGCACGACGTTTACGGGGTTCGGTAAGCCTGCAAAAACACCCGTCCCGTCATGATTTACAGGACTGATCTTTCCGTGCATCGGCACTGGCGCCCGAACGACAGTGGCACCAAAAACCTGACCGATGGCCTGATGTCCAAGGCATACGCCAAACACGGGAAACTTTCCGGCCGCGGCTCGGATCAGTTCACAGCAGATCCCCGCACCGTCTGGTGCACAAGGACCTGGCGAAATCACAATGGCAGACGGGTTGAGCGCAAGTGCTTCGTCCACGCTCAGCGCGTCATTTCGTCTCACATCACATTCAACACCCAGCGCGCCCAGATGGTGGACGATGTTGAATGTGAAGCTGTCGTAGTTGTCGATGAGCAGGATCATGGCAACAGGATGGCCTTCACGTTTCGTTACGTCAAATGCAACATTGTTTCAGGATTTTGCTGCGTTGGAGACAGCAATTTCGGCCGCCCTGAAAAGAGCTCTCGCCTTGACCTGTGTTTCACGAAATTCGGAGTTGGGATCGCTGTCCGCGACCACACCGCAGCCGGCCTGAACATACATCTGGCCGTTTTTGAGAACGGCCATACGGAGCCCGATGCAGGTATCCATTTCCCCGTCTGCTCCGAAATATCCGACGCATCCTGAGTATGGCCCCCGACGGGTCGGTTCCAGCTCATCAATGATCTGCATGGCGCGGATTTTTGGCGCTCCGGTCAGGGTTCCTGCCGGGAATGCCGCAACGAGGGCATCCATAGCCGTCTTGCCTGCTTTGATCTGCCCGGTGACGGTTGAAGAGATGTGCATCACATGGCTGTAGCGTTCGATCACGAACTGATCCGGCACTTCTACTGTGCCAAGTTCGGAAACACGTCCGACATCGTTGCGGCCCAGATCAATGAGCATCAGATGTTCAGCCAGCTCTTTCTTGTCAGCGAGCAGTTCCCTCTCGAGTTCCAGGTCGTGCTCCCGATCCGTTCCACGAGGACGTGTCCCAGCTAGCGGACGAACCGTGACTTCCCCTTCCCTCAAACGAACAAGAATTTCGGGGGAAGATCCGACCAGCGCGTAATCTTCCAGCTCCATCAGGAACAGGAACGGCGCCGGATTGACGCGACGCAGGCTGCGATAGAGGGCAAGTGGTGAAAGTGGAAACGGTGTTGTAAATCGCTGGCTCGGGACAATCTGGAAGGCATCTCCTGCCGCGATGTAATCCTGTGCCTTGCGGACGTTCGCTTCAAACTGCTCCTGCGTCATATTGCTGGACGGCGGTGCCAACTCACTTCCTGCTGGAAGTGTCTCGCTGGCATTTTCAAGCGGAGCGGCTAGTGCTTCACGCGCACGATCCAGAAGCGCATGGCCTTCTGCTTCTGTCATCGAGCCACGGACTGGCACTGCAAGGGTCAGCTCATCACGCACGGAGTCAAAGACTGCGAAGAGCTGCGGACGGATCATGATCCCCTCCGGCAGGTCCAGATCGTTGATGGGAGCATTTGGCAGAAATTCCATCTGCCGCACCATGTCGTATCCCAGAACGCCAAAGACACCGCCGATCATGGGAGGCATATCGACCGGCAGCGTCATCTGGCTCTGGTCGATAATGTCCTTGAGGGTCTCCAGCGGGTCCCCCTCCAAGGGTGTCCCGTCCAGAACCGCTTCGCCGTTACGGCACTTCCAGACCAGATCAGGCAGAAGTGCAATCACGGAATATCGACCACGCGCGGCTCCCCCCTCCACACTCTCCAGAAGCATCCGATACGGATCATCAGAGAGGCGTGACAATCGGAGGTAGGCTGAGACGGGCGTTAGAAGGTCTGCGGCTTCAATGCTGTGAACGATGCTCATCACTGTGCTCCGCCTGCGTTCCCCGGTGACGTGGACGCCACGACCTGATTGAAGAGGTTGGTGTTCAGGTGCGACACGGGCACTGTTTTCTCAAGGCTGGCGTTTAGGGCAGCAGGGATATCGGCCTGAAGAGCCTGAACGTACTGGGCCGACAGCTCCTTTTGCAGAGAAGCAGCATCTGCTTCTGCACCCGGCTTCTGTCCTGTCACGTTGACGATCCAGAACGCATCCGGCCCTTCATACATGCCTGTTGTGCCAACCTTCAGGCCGAATGCTGCACGAAGAACATTCTGAGGAAGAGACTGGTCCGGGTGGATGCGTGAAATTGTCACATCCTTGCGAAGGCTGGACGCTTCAGCCTGACTGTCGAGCGCCTTTGCCAGTGTGCTTTTCTTGGCTTCCGTGAACAGGGCCGTGGTGCGTGTATCAGCGGCATGACGCTGCTGCTCGGCGGTCCAGGCCTGAACGATCTGATCCCGCACATCTGCGAACGGACGGCGCGTTCCAGGATGGACTTCGTCCACCACAACGGCGAAGGCAGATCCATCCGGGCCGTTTACAACAACTGGCTGGGCATCTTTCTTCTGGGAGAAGATATGCTGAACGATGGACTGACGCAGGCCTGCATCGCCCGGGATTGGTGCCGGGGTTCCGTCCTGCATCAGGCCATGGGAGTCAAGCGAGCCAGCTGCTGGTACCGCACCGAGGTTGGATGGAATTTTCTCAAGCGTTGTGGAGCCTGCAATCGCGTCCTGAAACTGCTTTAGGCGCGCCTGAAGTGCTTCGGGAGCTTCCTGCTTCTGGACCTGATCGCGCAGTTCAGGCTTAGCCTGCTCAAAAGTGGTCTGATGAGGGGCGACGACATCCGTGATGTTGAATACGACCCAGCCTGCTGCCGTTTTCGTCGGATCGCTGATCTGATTGGCGGGGGCTGCAAAAGCTGCCTTGGCGAGTTCGGGGTTCGGAATGTCGCTCTCGCGGACATGCGGAAGAGCGACAGCCGCTGCATCCGGATAGGCCTTCTGGATCGCGTCCCACGCATTGGTGTTGCGCCATGCCGTAGCCGCAGCATTGGCTTTGCTTTCGTCCTGGAAGGTCAGAACCTGAAGCGTGCGTGTTTCCGGCATGTTGTACGTGCGGGACTGAAAATCATACAGCTTGTGTAGGACGTCGTCCGGCACTTCAATTGTCTTGGCGACGCTGTCCGCCGTCATTACGACCATCTTTGCATGACGATATTCCGTAGTGCGGAAATCCTGCGGATGATTGTCGTAATAGCGATGAAGCTGTTCGTCGGTTGGGGCCGCTGACACTGCTGTTGAGGTGAACGGAACGCGCAGGACATCCATGACGCGCTGATCTGCATCGAAGGCGAACAGACGGTTCAGAAGGGACGCTGGTGCCTGAACGGAAGCACCCATCCCCTGAAGCAGGGCACGGGAAATAATGTCCTCGCGAATCATCTGGATCAGGCGTTTTTCGGTGATGCCAATGCGCGCCAGTCGGTCATTCAGCATGCTACGATCAAATTGACCTGCTGCATTATGAAAAGCCGGGATTGCGAAAATTTCTTTCCGGATCAGCTCATCTGGCACAACCATGCCGGCACGCTCGCCTGCAAGTTGTACCTCGTTCTGGATCACGAGATTGTGAAGAACCTGACGCGCTATCTGCTGCTTCGTGCCGTCTGGCAGATGTGACGGATCAGATAGTCCCATCTGCTGGGCTGCCGCCGGTAGCTGTGCGGAGAGTGCCCGCGCAAGGTCATCCGGCGTGATCGTTCTGTTCCCGATCGTGACGATCGTATTGGAACTGCTCGTCCCCATATTGGAATAGACGTCTCCTACACCCCACCCGATGAAGGCCAGGAAAATCAGGATTGCGGCGGCACGGCCGGCCCAGGAGTCAACAAGGAGGTGGCGTAGGGTGGTAATCATAGGGTCAGGACGGATCCGGATGGCGGGATGGTGCGGACGGGGAAGGCCCGCTAGAACTTGCCGCACCATAATGTCGTGAGCCGCGCTTGACCAGAAGCTGACAGGTCACCCCCAGGAGGAAGCATGAATGTAACGCCGAAACTCGTCATCGGGAACTGGAAGATGAATGGCTTGCGGGAGGCGTCACTGCAACTTGCAACAGCTGTGGCCGAAGGTGCGCGTTCGCTGCCTGACGATGTACGGATGGTCATCTGCCCACCCTTCACGCAACTGGACCGTGTGGCTGAAGCACTTGAGGGCGCAGGAGCATCCATAATGCTGGGAGCGCAGGACTGTCATACTGCGGTTTCCGGTGCTCACACAGGTGATATTTCGGCTGAAATGCTCGCCGATACAGGCGTGCGTTATGTTCTTCTGGGGCATTCGGAACGTCGGCAGGCCCATGGTGAAAACGACGCCCTGATCCGACAGAAGGTACAGGCGGCAGAAGCTGCCGGGCTGATTCCTGTTGTCTGTATCGGGGAAACGATGGCCGAGCGGCAGGATGGTCGTGCGGCTACAGTTCTGGCCAGTCAGATTGACGGCTCTTTGACCGATAATTTCAATGGCGTGTTAGCGTATGAGCCTGTCTGGGCAATTGGAAGTGGCGTCACTCCCTCGCGGGAAGAGCTTGAACGGACGCTGCTTTTGTTGCGTGGTCTGTTGCAGTCCCGTCTCAAGATGGATGACATTCGCGTGCCAATCCTGTATGGCGGCTCCGTAACACCGGCCCAGGCGCCGACTATTCTTTCCATCGGGGTGCTTGGCGGAGTGCTGGTTGGTAGTGCCAGCCTGGAAGCCAGAAGCTTCCTGCGCATTGCCGAAGCGGCATCGCTCCGTCTCTCATCCCAACCATTGTCCGGACCCTATCGTTCATGACCACTTTTCTGCTTGTCATCAATCTGCTGGTCACACTGGCCCTGATCGGTACGATCCTGATCCAGCGCAGTGAAGGCGGCGGCCTCGGCATCGGTAGCAGCCAGGGCATGGGCTCCTTCATGACTGGCCGCGGCACGGCAACGCTGCTGACGCGTGCGACATCTGTGCTTGCTGGCGTTTTCATGCTGCTCTGCCTCGTTCTGGCCCTTCTGAACCGCGGTGCTTCCTCGGGTGTCGGTGGCCATGATATCCTTGCAGATCCGCCTGCCCCGGCTGCTGCGACGACGGCTCCTGTTGCGCCTGCAGCCCCTGCTGCTCCGGCTCCTGCCGAGACGCCTGCTCACTAACTGAATCGGGAAGCATCTCGACGCTTCCCCTCGCCCCCACCTTCGGTGTATGAGGAGCGCCCATGACGCGCTTCGTATTCATCACCGGCGGTGTGGTATCTTCTCTCGGCAAGGGCATCGCTTCTGCGGCTCTTGCTGCTCTCCTCCAGGCACGCGGTTACAAGGTCCGCATGCGTAAGCTGGACCCTTACCTGAACGTGGATCCGGGCACGATGAGCCCGTATCAGCATGGTGAGGTGTTCATTACTGACGACGGGGCCGAAACCGACCTCGACCTTGGTCATTATGAGCGCTTTACGGGCGTCCATGCCCGCCGTGCAGACAACACCACAACAGGTCGCATCTATTCCGATGTCATCGCCCGCGAACGTCGCGGCGACTATCTGGGCGGAACCGTTCAGGTCATTCCGCACATCACGGACGCCATCAAGGACGTCGTGGTGGCTGGGACGGAAGAGTATGATTTCGTTCTGGTGGAAATTGGCGGAACGGTTGGCGACATTGAGAGCCTTCCTTTCCTTGAAGCCATTCGTCAGCTTCGCAATGATCTGGGGCATAACCAGACCATGTGCGTGCATCTTACACTGCTGCCTTACATCCCCTCAGCCGGTGAGTTGAAGACGAAGCCGACGCAGCATTCCGTCAAGGAACTGCAGAATGTCGGTATTCAGCCGCAGGTTCTGCTGTGTCGTTCGGATCGTCCGATTCCGGAAAACGAGCGTCGCAAGATCGCGAACTTCTGTAACGTCCGTTCGGAAGCTGTGATTGCGGCGTTGGATGTGGATACGATCTACGCGTGCCCGATTTCGTACCATAACGAAGGCATGGATCGCGAAGTTCTGCGTTACTTCGGTCTGCCGTTCGAAGGTTCTCCGGACCTGACGCGGTGGGAAAAGATCGTTCACGCGATTCGCGAGCCTGAGGGCGAGGTCAAGGTTGCTGTCGTCGGCAAGTACACGGCGCTTCTGGATAGCTACAAGTCGTTGGCGGAAGCCCTTCTGCATGGCGGTATCGCGAACAATGTGCGCGTCAAACTCGACTGGATCGAATCGGAAGAGTTCGAGAAGTCAGGTGATATTGCCGAGCGCCTGAAGGATGCGGATGCCATTCTGGTTCCGGGTGGCTTCGGTGAGCGTGGCGCAGAAGGCAAAATTCAGGCCGTCCGTTATGCGCGTGAAAACGGCATTCCGTTCCTTGGCATTTGCTTCGGTATGCAGATGGCCGTGATTGAATGCGCCCGTTCGCTTGCTGGCCTCACGAAAGCGTCTTCCACCGAATTCGGCCCCACGAGTGAGCCGCTGGTTGGTCTCATGACGGAATGGGCAAACGGCAATGAGCTGATGCGCCGCCGTGAAGGCGGTGATCTTGGTGGAACGATGCGTCTCGGTGCATTCCCGGCCAAGCTGGCTGCAGGATCACGTGCTGCGGAGATCTATGGCACGACCGATATTCGGGAGCGTCACCGTCATCGCTGGGAAGTGAACCTTCACTACAAGGATCGCCTGGAAAAGACGGGTCTGCGTTTCTCCGGCATGTCTCCGGACGGCGTTCTGCCGGAAGTCGTGGAATATCCAGATCATCCCTGGTTCATCGGCGTGCAATATCATCCGGAACTGCTGTCCAAGCCGTTTGATCCGCATCCGCTTTTCGCCGGATTTATCGGGGCAGCTCGCAAGCGGGCTGAAAGCAAGTGAGCTTCCAGATTGGAAAGCTCGAGATTGGTCAGGACCGGCCCTTCACGCTGATTGCAGGGCCGTGCCAGATTGAATCCCGAGATCATGCCGTGGAGATGGCAGATGCTCTCTCCACGGCATGTCGAGAGCTGGATATCGGGCTGATCTACAAGAGCAGTTATGACAAGGCGAACCGTAGTTCCGTGAATGCGGCCCGCGGTGTAGGCATGGAAATGGGGCTGGATATTCTGGCTTCTATCCGTGAACGCTTTGACGTGCCTGTTCTGACGGATGTTCACGCTGCCGAGCAATGCGCTGTCGCTGCGGAAGCGGTGGACGTGCTCCAGATTCCTGCTTTCCTGTGTCGGCAAACTGACCTGTTGCTTGCTGCTGGCCAAACGGGGCGTGCCATCAATGTCAAGAAGGGTCAGTTTCTGGCGCCTTGGGATATGGCAAATGTCGCGGCCAAGCTAGCTTCAACCGGTAACGAGCGAATCATGCTCTGTGATCGTGGTACGAGCTTTGGTTACAACACGCTCGTTAGTGATATGCGCGGCCTGCCAGTTATGGCTCAGACGGGCTATCCGGTTGTTTTCGATGCCACTCACTCTGTGCAGCAACCGGGTGGCCTAGGGGCCTCCACGGGCGGCCAGAGGGAGTTTGTTGAACCCCTCGCCCGTGCTGCATTGTCTATCGGTGTTGCGGCAGTTTTCATCGAGACACATCAGGACCCGGATCATGCTCCGAGTGATGGTCCAACAATGGTGCCGCTTTCAGAAATGCGGGCCTTGTTGACCCGCCTTAAAGCGTTTGACGCTTTGGCCAAATCCTACAGCGTATAATTCTGTAAAGGTGCCAGGGCTGCCATGAGGAGACTTATGACAGCCCCTACCGTTAGAACGCCCCTTAGGGGCATGTACCCCGGTGGCAGCGCGCCATTCTTCCAGGCCATTCGTTCTACAGCAAACGTTGCCAGAAAACCGATAACCTCAAGCAGGTATCCGGCGCGCAAGCCACCAAGTAGTCCAACGCAAAGGGAAAGCCATGCCCAGAGTGCAGGGCAGACTCCCAGAAGGAGTCTCTGGCGGTCGCGATCTGCTGTTCCCTGAACTGTGATGATATCTGGCCGCTCCATGGCGAGGCCCCAGTGGACTGCACCGAGAAAAGACAGGATGCATGCCCCATAGGCCAGAAGAATAACGGTTAGATGCGGGAGTGGGGAGAAAAGTCCGGCGAGGAAAATCCACCCTCCAAGGGTCAGGAAAGGTATAAGTCCTGCCAAACCGAGGATCAGGGCGAGGAAAGGAAGACGCATGTCGTCGATTGACCTTGTGTTCTGATTTTGAGACGAGACGTGTGGTCCGTCCCGAACGGTTATGAGCCACCCCCGGTTCACGCATATCCAGGAGAGCTTCCATTGAGCGCCATTGTTGATATCACCGCCCGCGAGATCCTGGACAGCCGTGGTAACCCAACCGTTGAGGTTGAGGTTGAGCTGTCGTCTGGTGCCCGCGGTCGCGCCGCAGTTCCTTCCGGTGCTTCCACTGGTGCCCACGAAGCCGTTGAGCTGCGTGACGGGGACAAGTCCCGTTACAACGGCAAAGGTGTTCTGAAGGCCTGTGGTTTTGTCGAAGACGAAATCCTTGAAGTGCTGCAGGGTGCCGAATCCGAAGATCAGATCGCAATCGACAATGCGATGATCGAGCTGGATGGCACACCGAACAAGTCCCGCATTGGTGCGAATGCAATTCTCGGCGTTTCTCTCGCGGTTGCCAAGGCGACGGCAGAAGAGCTGGAACTGCCGCTCTATCGCTATGTCGGTGGCGTTTTCGCGCACACGCTGCCGGTTCCCATGATGAACATCGTGAATGGTGGCGAACACGCGGATAACCCGATCGACATTCAGGAGTTCATGATCCAGCCAGTTGGTGCGCCGACGTTGGCTGATGCCGTGCGCATGGGGTCTGAAATCTTCGCCGCTCTCAAGAAGGGCCTTTCTGCTGCTGGTCACAACACCAATGTTGGTGATGAGGGCGGGTTTGCTCCGGGGCTGAAGTCTGCTGATGAAGCTCTGAGCTTCATTACGAAGTCTGTTGAGGCTGCCGGGTATCGTCCGGGCGATGACGTGACGTTTGCCCTCGATTGCGCAGCAACCGAGTTCTACAGCAACGGCCGTTACAACCTGAAGGGTGAAGGTAAGGAGTTCGACTCTTCAGGCATGATCTCCTACCTCGAAGATCTCGCCAAGAAGTATCCGATTGTCTCCATTGAAGATGGTCTGGCTGAGGATGACTGGGAAGGCTGGGTTGAGCTGACGTCCCGTCTGGGTGATCGTCTCCAACTCGTTGGTGATGATCTGTTCGTGACCAATCCTGAGCGCCTTCGTCGCGGCATCAAGGCCAAGACAGCGAACTCCCTGCTCGTGAAGGTCAATCAGATTGGCACGCTGACCGAGACGCTGGAAGCAGTCGAGACAGCTCACAAGGCTGGCTACACCTGCGTCATGAGCCACCGTTCTGGTGAAACTGAAGACGCTGTGATTGCAGATCTTGCTGTTGCCACGAACTGCGGGCAGATCAAGACGGGCTCCCTCTCCCGCTCTGACCGTACGGCTAAGTATAACCAGTTGATCCGTATTGAGCAGCAGCTTGGAAGCGCAGCCCGTTATGCGGGTCGCAGCATTCTGAAGTCCGCCTGATCAACAAACGCCGGCCTCCATTCAGGAGGCCGGTTTTATGTATTCGCTAAAATAATCTACTGTCTTGAACAACAGTGATTGTTTCGCAGCCTCTCTCTGAGCTACATTGATGGGAAGTTTTCAAGCCAAGGGAGCCTGTTACCCCGCGTGAGACCCGTCAGACTTATCAAACGTGCCATCCGCGCGGTTGCTCCCCCTGTGCTCTTTCTGTCCCTGACCGCTTATTTCGGGTGGAACGCCCTTCACGGCGCTCATGGTATCCGTGCCTATCAGGATCAGCTTGTGCTTCAGCAGCAGGCAATCCAGGCGCAGCAGGATGCCAAGGATGAACAGGCGGTATGGCACCGTCGCGTGCTGGCTCTGAAAGAGAAAGCTCTTGATGCTGACATTCTGGATGAACGTTCCCGTGCCATGCTCAATCTGACGCGTAACGGTGATATTGTCATCCCCTACGGTCCACATGATAAACTATTTTAAGAGCCGTTCTCGGCTCTTTTTTATGTTCGGGAAAGTCTATTCGTCAGAAATTGAGCCAATAAAAAAGACGACCCAAAGGTCGCCTTTTTTAACGTCGTATGATCCGCGAGATCTTACTTGATCTTGGCTTCGCGGAAGGTCACGTGCTTGCGGGCAACCGGGTCATACTTACGAACTTCCATCTTGCCCGTAGCAGAACGTGCGTTCTTCTTCGTGACGTAGAAGTAGCCGGTGTCAGCCGACGAGACGAGACGGATCTGAATAACGTTGCTTTTTCCCATGATACCCTCGGGCTTGCGCCGTCCTGATGCCGCTCGCAAGTGCCAAAGCAGCAGGTTGATCTAGTTCGGCGCAACATGCTGATTTGTATGTCGTAGGTCAAGGCTTTCTGAAGAAAATCCAGGGATAAGGTGCATTTTTCCGCAAAAACCGGGGTTTTTAGCCAGATAAAAGCTTTGTTGATGCCTGGTAGATGTTCTTGCAGGTGGACGAAGTGGAACCTATAAGGAACAAAAGAGCGTCGCATAAGTTTATGCAGTGTCTCAATCTTTAGATTTTGCCTCCACCGAGGCGCATGGGAGCGCCTGTATGCTGACGCGTAAGCAGCACCAGCTTTTGCTATACATTGACGAACATCTTCGGCGGACGGGTTATTCCCCTTCCTTCGATGAAATGAAGGATGCCCTGGAGCTTCGGTCTAAATCAGGGATCCATCGCCTCATTTCTGCCCTTGAAGAGCGTGGTTTTCTGCGACGGCATCACCATCGTGCAAGAGCGCTTGAAGTTCTGCGTCTGCCGCATATGGGTCTTGAGGCTCCAATTGTGGAGGCCGTGGCTAATCCGACGCCTTTTGTTCCAACGATTGTTGAGGGTGGTCGTCAGGACCTTCCAGGGACATTTTCCGAGGCACCCCGCTCTCCTGTTGAAAACACCAGCGTTCAGCTTCCACTTTATGGACGCATTGCTGCTGGTCTTCCTATCGAGGCTTTGCAGGATGATAGCGCACAGATTCAGGTGCCATCATCCCTGCTCGGCACTGGAGAGCATTACGCTCTCACAGTTGCGGGTGATTCCATGATTGAAGCCGGCATTTTGGACGGTGATGTTGCCATCATCCGGCGAGGCGAAGTGGCGGATAATGGTCAGATCGTTGTTGCGCTGATTGACGATCAGGAAGTGACGCTCAAGAAGCTGCGCCGTCGTGGTTCTACGATTGCTCTGGAAGCCGCTAATCGGGAATACGAGACACGTATTCTGCCGGCCGCGCGTGTTCGCATACAGGGACGGCTGGTCGCCCTTTTCAGGCAGTACTGAGAGAGCTGCCTTGCCGGATTAATGCTCCGGCGAGGCAGATAATTTCCGATGATTATTTATTGGGAACTGACGGAACGCCGCGTACAACGCGGACTTTGCCATCTGGAGCAATAAGTGTGCTTGTCCCATCCCCGTTCGGAATGATGATGGTCTTGTCAGGGTTTTTATTCAGGAAACGACCAGCATTATCTGGAACGCTACTGGGAAGCGTCGGGACGAAGTGACTGCGATCTTCTGACACACCACGCATCGCATCGATTTTTTCACCGACGGACATGGTGTCGCCCGGTTTCATTTGAGGGCCAGCGACCCCGAGAGCACCAGTGCCCGCAATACCGCCCATGAAATTCTTGTCGAGCGTTGCACCACCAAAATACGTAGCCGGATCGCCGAGAGATTTATTAAAGATGCTGTCAGGATTCACAACATCTTTAAGGGTGGGCAGAGGCTGAGGTGATCCGGGCCACATGTTCCCGCCTTCTGGCAGAATTGGTGCAGCCGCTACGAACTCACCACGTGCTCGGCGAAGGTTCTCACTATCGCCATGGGGAGCATTGGGGTTACTTCCAGACCATAGGGCGGTGTCATTAAAAAACTTGCCCATGCCCGCACAGCCGCTCAGGGCCAGAGGTAATGCCAGTAGAGCGGCCTTACGCATTGTGTACTCCCATAAGGTCGATCCCTGAACTTTACCTGTCATCGATTAAAAGCGCCAGATGACGAGCTGATAACTGCAATAATAATCACAGATAGTCCAGATCAGGAGACGATCTTTGAAGACTTGCGTGGCTCAGAGGCCATCATTCTGGAGAGCCCTGCCGTGAGATAGCCCCACCCGCTTAGAACTGTTGGAATAACTGAAAACCAGAGAAGAATACCGCCGATTAGTGTGGCCGGCAGGAATGAAAGATGAAGAGTAGCCGCAGCCTTGTCCCCCCCAATCAGGAAACCGATCGCGACCATCTGAATTCCGGTTTTCCATTTTGCAAGGCGGGTGGACGGAAGGGTTGCGCGTTGAGAGGCCATGTATTCACGCAAGCCACTGACCAGAATTTCGCGCAGCATGATGATGATGGCAGCGTAGAGCGAATACACTGGAAGTGTGGTCAGGCCAGCGAGTGCGAGCAACAGCGCACCGACAAGAAGCTTGTCCGCAATCGGATCCATCATCCGACCCAGTTCGGATAGCATTTGCCATTTCCGTGCCAGAGCACCATCCAGATAATCCGTGATGCAAGCAGCCGTGTACACAACGCAGGCTGCGACGTTACCGAGTGCGGAATGCAGCGCCAGCAGGGCAACCAGAACAGGAATGGCCGCAATACGGAGCAGAGTCAGGACGTTTGGCAGATCAGTCAGCATCACGAAGCAGTCTAGAACAGTTTATCCGTCTCCGGTATGCGCCAATCCGCTCTGAATGTGTGTATTTTTTATGCCAAGCCAGCGTTCAGGACGTGACCTCACGGAATTGTCAGCTCTGTGTCCGAAGCCATTCGGGATGAAAGTGCCCGTAGATGGCTCTGGCCGTTCCAGAGCTGATTCCGGGCGCAGTTTCAAGCTCTTCGAGACTGGCCTGTCGCACGGTCTTGGCTGACCCGAAGTGATTCAGAAGCGCCTTCTTACGGGCACCTCCGATTCCCGGAACATCATCCAGTTCAGATTTCCGGAGCCCTTTGGAGCGCCCTGCCCTGTGTGTCGTAATGGCGAAACGGTGGGCTTCGTCTCTCAGGCGTTGAAGATAATAGAGAACCGGATCTCGAGGCGGGAGCTGGAACGGTGGCTGTGTTTCAGTGAAAAACCATTCGCGTCCAGCATCACGATCCGGGCCTTTGGCGATTGCCACAATGGGAATTCCCGTAACGCCAAGGTCTGCCAATACGTTGCGCACTGCATTGAACTGACCCAGGCCGCCGTCAATTAGCAGCAAATCTGGCCAGTCTTCAGGTCGTTCTCCATCTTCCCTGTTTTTTCCAAACCGGCGCTCCATGACTTCCCGCATCATGCCGAAATCATCACCGGGAGTGACCGGGCCCTTGATGGCGTATTTTCTGTAGGAGCGCTTTTCAAAACCTTCAGGCCCACCCACAACCATGACGCCATAAGGTGCCTGACCCATGATGTGTGAATTATCGTAGGTTTCGATCCGCTGGGGTGTTTCAGCGAGGCTGAAAACCTTCGCGACGCCCTCTAGGAGTTTGCGCTGTCCGGTATTCTCCGCCAGCTTTCGCTCCAGTGCTTCACGTGCGTTCAGCGTGGCGTGATCTACGACACTTTTCTTTTCGCCGCGTTGAGGACAGACAACCTCGACTTTCTGCTCCCTCTTGATGCTGAGAGCTTCTTCGACAAGCTTCTGTTCTGAGATCTCCTGATTCACCAGGATGACAGGTGGTGGAGGCTTGTTGTCATAGAACTGAATGAGGAAGGCGGAGAGCACGTCAGCCGGGGTCTCTTCCTCTGCATGCACGGGATAAAAGGCGCGGTTGCCGTTATTGCGGCTTCCACGAATGAAAAAGACCTGAATGCAGGTTTGCCCTGCGGTCTGCCAGATTGCCACGATGTCTGCGTCGTGAATGGAGGCCGGATTGATGATTCCTGAATTCTGGATGCTGGAAAATCCACGGATACGGTCCCGAATGGCTGCAGCCCGCTCATACTCCATGGCTTCGGAGGCGCGTTCCATTTCAACAGCAAGCTCCTGCTGCAACTCGGTATTTTTACCCGAGAGGAATTGCCGAGCCTGGACGACCAGCTCGCTATAATTTTCTTTGGAAATACGATCCACACATGGCGCAGCGCAGCGTTTGATCTGAAACAGCAGGCAGGGCCTTGTCCGGCTCTTAAGAACAGCGTCAGAGCAGGATCGCAGTAGAAAAGTTCTCTGCACAAGGTTCAGAGTCTGATTTACCGCCCATGCGGAAGCAAAAGGTCCCCAGTAGGTGGCGCCTTTCACGGGTTTTCCACGCTGTTTGGTGATCTGAGGAAATTCGTGATTTTCAGTGAGCATTAGCCACGGATAGCTTTTGTCATCCCGCAGCAGGATGTTGAAGCGTGGCTTCATACGCTTGATGTAGTTTGCTTCTAGCAGAAGCGCGTCAGCTTCCGTCCGGGTGATGACAATCTCCATCGAGACCGTCAGAGACACCATACGGCGCAGACGCTCTGGCAACTGGGTTGTGCGCGTATAGGAAGCAACACGTTTCTTGAGGCTTAACGCCTTGCCCACATATAGAACCTCCCCTTTCTCGCCGAGCATGCGATACACGCCAGGGCTGTAGGGAATGGTTTTCAAAGCGTCCCGAATAGCCTCGACGCCCTGCTTTTTCACAACGGGAACAGGAGCTTCTTCAGGTGTCATTGAGGTTTCTGTCTCTGTGGGCGTAGGGTCAGTCATGCCAGTTCTTCAGTCATCCACTGATCCTGTGGACAAGTCTGTGGGTTGCTCCATGACAGAATCATGAAGGCCAAGGTTTCCCGGCCTTGCCATCAGATTGCCTAATTTTTAATCAGTAAACGTAAGATATTGATAATAATGGAAAATATTTTCCGTTCCGTCAGGGTGCGGAAAAATTTCTAGTTTGAGGTTCGTGTTGAACGGGACATGACAGCTTTCCGAAACATCGTGGATGAGTGCACTCCACATTAAGTCTGAATGGTCCCGTTCTGTTCCCGTTAGGGCGCACTTTTTTGCTGAACAGAGCTGCCTTTTCAGGCTGAAATTGATGCTTGCTCAGCCTTTTCCATCAGGCGCAGCATATTACCACCCCAGATAGCAGTCAGCTCTTCAGGGCTAAACCCGGCCTTGAGGAGCGCCTGTGTCACAGCCGGCGTTTCAGTGGCATCCTGCCAGCCCGGTATACCACCGCCGCCGTCGAAATCTGATGACACACCAACATGGCGAACGCCCACCCGCTCGGCGACATAGGCAACATGGCGCGCCAGATCTTCTACGGTGCCCCCACCGCCTTTACGCAAAAAAGATCCCATGGCGGTAATCTGGATCAGTCCGTCGGTTTCTTTCAGGCGATCGAGCTGCTCGTCGTCGAGGTTGCGAGGATGATCGCAGAGACTTCTGACGCAGGAGTGGCTGGCGAATACCGGCGTGGTGGAAAGTTCTGACGCCTGCATCATGGTGGATTTTGCCGTGTGTGACACATCCACCAGCACACCGTGGCGATTCATCTCGCGAATGGTCTCGCGGCCCAGTTCAGACAGTCCCCCATGAAGTTCAGGACTATCATTCAGGTCTCTTCTCGGAATGGCGGCGTCTGCGAGAGCGTTATGCCCGTTGTGGGTTAGAGTCAGGTATCTGACGCCATACTCTGCGGCCAGTTGTCCGATCCGGGACGGTACACCACCAAGCGCATGGCCATTTTCAATGGCGGGAATAATAGCGAGCGCTCCCGACTGGAATGCTGAGCGGACATCCTCCGCTGTCCGACAGACATTTGCGCTCAGTCCGTCTTTATGTCCGCCCATTGAGTTGATGACCTTGAGCATCGCCTGAACACGGTGCCAGGCCTCTTCGTGGCCCGCTTCATCGCGTGGTCCCTGCGGAATATAAGCCGCAAGGCAGACGGAGCGCAGTTTGCCCTGATCGCATTTTCTTACATCGACTTTTCGATCCGTGTGCAGAGACCAGGCATCCGCCTGATCGGGCCATGGAATGTCGATATGGGTATCAAAAGTCAGAAGCGTGTCGTGCAGTTCAGTCATGATCCGTCCTAGATCGGGTGTGAGCGCGTCTGACGCAAGAGGTGCTTGTCAAAGCGCTCAATTCAGACGATCCAATGGTGATGCGTCTGATTACATGGAACATCAACTCCCTCCGGCTTCGTCTGCCGCTGCTGAAGAAGCTCGTTGAGGAGGAAAATCCGGACATCGTCTGCCTTCAGGAGACGAAAGTTCCCGATCCGCTCTTCCCGGCCGAAGCTCTTATGGAGCTTGGCTTTCCGCATCAGCTCTATCGAGGAATGAAGGGATATAACGGGGTTGCGATCCTGTCCCGCCTGCCCCTCGATTCAGTTGCGAATACGCCTGACTGGTGCAGCCGGAGCGATTGTCGGCACATCGCGGCATCAATCCAGACACCTGGCGGGCCAGTGATGCTGCATGATTTTTATGTCCCTGCGGGGGGCGATATCCCGGATCCGGCAGAAAACGAAAAATTTGCTCACAAACTCGCGTTTGTAGAAGAAGCCGCGAAATGGTTCACGGATAGCCCACCAGTGCGCAGCATTGTGGTTGGAGATCTCAACATCGCGCCCCTAGAGCATGATGTCTGGAGCCATCGTCAGCTTCTGAAAATCGTCAGCCATACGCCGCCGGAGACTGAGCGGCTCAATATGTGGATGGCGACAGGGTTTGCCGACGCCATGAGGCGGATAACGCCTGAGCCCACCAAATTGTACACTTGGTGGTCCTACAGGAACAAGGACTGGAAGAAGTCAGATCGTGGAAGGCGCCTAGATCATGTCTGGCTCACGCCAGATCTGATGCCAGGCCTTCGGAATATTCGTGTTCTGCGGGATGTTCGCGATTGGGACAGCCCTTCAGATCACGTGCCGGTCGTGCTGGATTTCGATCCAGCCTGACCGGCAGGGCCTGGATATCAGGCTGTCATTGATTCGGCGGTAGCGACAGTGCGGCCTTCCGGATCCAGACGATACCCGCCACCTTCGGTGATCAACAGGGATGTCTTTGTGGGATCCGGCTCAATCTTCTGACGGAGGCGATAGATATGCGTCTCAAGCGTATGTGTCGTCACCGCAGCGTTGTAGCCCCACACTTCGTTCAGAAGCACCTGACGGGCGACCGGGCGCTGACCGGCACGGTACAGGTACTTGAGAATCGCAGCTTCTTTTTCCGTCAGGCGAATGCGGCGATTACGGGCCGTCTCAACCAGAAGTTTGGCCGATGGACGAAACGCGTAAGGGCCGATTTCAAAAACGGCATCTTCGCTGTTTTCAAAGATCCGGAGCTGTGCCCGAAGTCGCGCCAGCAGTTCCCCGATACGGAATGGCTTTGCGACGTAGTCGTTTGCGCCAGCATCGAGGCCGCGGACAACATCGCTTTCGTCATCTGAACCGGTGAGAATGATGATCGGCATCCGAACGCCTTCACGACGGAGCTCCGCACAGAAGTCGCGGCCGTCTCCGTCTGGGAGGGTGATGTCCAGCAGCATGGCGTCGTAACGGGCACCAGGCTTCTTGAGGAGCTCCCTTGCTGTTGCCACGGAGACTGCTTCCACAGCCTCAAGTTCGCCACCGTGCTGGAGTTGCTCTGTCAGCAGGCTTCGTAGCGTATCGTCATCATCTACCACGAGGATGGGCCGGGGACCTGCCATAATACCTGTCTCGTTTTATCTAGGCGGAAAACGTCACATCCGCATGTGTTCGCGTTAATAGGCCACGCATCCAATTCTGCCTATCCTGCACCGCAGGACCAGCAGCACACTTGCCATCTGAGATATGACAAATACTTATCCGAAAGGGAACAGCAACATGACTAAAGCTATTTTGAGAATCACTGAGGGCAGCGCTTTTCTTCACTTTCGTAATGTAATTATTCCGGCTTTGATCGGGGCTGGTGGTATTCGCCTTGACAAGCGTGAAGGCGATCACGCGACCCCTGTAGGTGAACTACCCCTCCGCCGTATCCTGTATCGCGCAGATCGCGTGGAAAAGCCTGTTTCCGGCGCGGGTTTACCTATCGAGCCGATTGCTGCTTCGGATGGTTGGTGTGATGACGGATCGCACCCCGATTATAACCGTCCCGTGACACTTCCTCACCCTGCATCATGTGAGAAAATGTGCCGGGATGATCATGCCTATGATCTCTGCATTGTGATGGGGTGGAATGACGTCACCATCGAGTCGGGACGTGGGTCTGCAATTTTCCTGCATCTGCCTCCCGTCAGTGGTGTGACGGAAGGCTGTATTGCATTGCAGGAAAAGGACCTGCGTTATGTGCTGGAACAGGGGCTGACGGCTATCGTGGTGGAAGCGCCTTAAGCTGCCTCTTCCTCTGTGTGCGGAGTGTCAGTCGGAGGTACCATCGAGATCATCAGGTCCCCAGGCATCGGGGTGATCACAGTCGGATCTTCTGCCGAACGAATGAGAATGGCAGAGCGTCTGCTGACAAGGATATCGAGGCGGTTGTCGTCCGCTCCAAAACCTGCCGCATTGGCCTCATTGGCTGCACGGGAAACGAAGCGCCAGCCTTGCTCGAACAGGGTATCGAACAGGGTGTAATTCCAGGCGGGTTCTCCAAGAACCTTTCCTCGGGAGTCACGGGAAAGCCCATGATAAAAATCCAGTCGGGCGACACCCGGGCTAATCTGGAACACCCGTTCCCGCCCCATGGCGGGCGCGAGATGTCCGCAGATCATCCCGTTGTAGATGCCGTCTCCGGTCGTTGCGATCAGGTAGTCTGCCGGTCGTTCTTCCAGTGCTTCCTGCCCGTGCTGGGACAGTAGCTCAGTTCGTAGAACCGGAATGTCGAGTTGTGCGGCTGCCATAAGCGCACTGGAGCGGTTGTCCACGAGAAGAACAGGTATGTTTTCTCTGTGGAGGCAGGCTGCAAGGTCGATGGACCATTTGCTCGCCCCCAGAATGGCAATGGCCGGATCGTTAGAAAGCGTGAGCTTGAGGGCACGCGCGATTGGACGAAGCGAAAAGCCATGAAGGATCATGGTCACAGCGATAACGGCGAATACCGCTGGCATAATGAGGTCAGCCGACTGGTAGCCCGTTTCTTTCAGGCGAATACCAGCAGCGCCTGCCACGGCTGCCGCGACGATGCCGCGGGGGGCAATCCATCCAACGAAGAGACGTTCTTTCCAGGGCATACTGGTGCCCAAGGTGGAAAAGAAAATTCCCACCGGACGTACGACGAACAGTACGACAAGCGTCAGCATCAGAATGGGAATGGAAAGATGCTTGAGAACGTCTCGATGAAGATCTGCCGTCAGCAGGATGAACAGTACCGACACGACGAGGACCACCATCGATTCCTTGATGCGCCTTAGTTCTGCGACGCCTGGAATGTGGAGGTTGGTCAGTGCCATGCCAAAAATAGTGACCGCGACCAGGCCTGCGCCCTCCATTTCCAGATTGCAGGCCGTGAAGATCAGCAGTGCCATTGAGATGAGCACCGGCGTTTTGAGAATTTCCGGCATCATGTCGCGAGTGAAGAGATAACGGATCAGATACGCTGGAAGAATGCCTGCCGAAATCGACTCAGTTGCAGCAGCGAGCAGATCAGGAAGTGTGTGCGTGAAAAAGACGCCGGTATGCAGGTCAACGTGCAGAAGCATGAGCTGCAGCACAACGGCTGCGAGAATCGCTCCCAGTGGATCATTGACGATCGCTTCCCATCGCAGGAACGCTGCGACACGAGGCTGGAGCTTAGCGCTTCGTAGAAGCGGGAGCACCACGGTTGGGCCTGTGACGACAATGATGGCGCCAAACAGCATCGACGTGCCCCATTCAAGGTGGGCAACGTAATGGGCCGCCAGCGATCCCAGAACCCAGTTGATGGGCAAGGCCAGCATCGTCAGGCGTGCGACACCTTCCCCAGCCTCACGGAGCTGCCGGATGTCCAGAGCCATGCCGCCTTCAAAAACGACAATAGCGACCAGAAGGGAGACCAGTGGTCTGAAGACCCAGCCCATCGTCTCTGAAGGGTGCACAATGCCCAGCCCAGGGCCGAACAGAAGCCCAATGGTGAACAGGAGCACGATTGCGGGAAGGCGAAACCGCCAGGCAACCCACTGGGCCAGCATTCCGGCCCCGAAGGTCGAGGCGATGCCGATGAAAATATCATACTGCATGTGTAAGAGCGCGTCGGTCCCGTGCTGATTTTGGAAACCGTATCATAACCCGGATAATGTGTTGGGCCTAACTGCGTGATTTTGAGAGTGTTATCCGATGGTTGAAACGATCCTGACCATTCGTCCGGCACAGTCCCTGGACCGAGAGGGCATCTGGCGTTTGCTGGCACCGGTTCTCAAGGCTGGGGAAACGTACGCTCTGCCGCGAACGTGGGGCCGTCGTCAGGCCCTGGCGTATTGGATGGCCGTCGAGCATCGTGTGTATGTTGCCGAGACAAGGACAGGCCAGATTGTGGGCACATTCTATGTGCAGGACAATCAAAAGGGAGGCGGTCAGCATGTTGCCAATGCTGGTTTTGTGGCAGCGCCGGGATATGGTGCGGGAACGCAAATGGGAGCATATGCCCTGAAAGAGGCTCAGGCGCTCGGATACAGGGCGATGCAGTTCAACTTTGTCGTCAGCACCAATCTGCGAGCCATTGCGCTTTGGAAGCATCTTGGTTTCAGGGTGGTTGGAACGCTACCCGGTGCGTTCAACCACCCTGAGCAAGGGTATGTGGATGCGCTTGTTATGTGGAAGGAGCTTCTTCCTGTGACGTCTCAACCTTCTGTTCAAGCCGCTGCATGACGCAGGCAAAGAAGCCATCCGTTCCGTCACGAAGGGGCGTCAGGGAAAACTGAGCCTTTTCGCGGAGTTCGGCCGGAAGAAGTTCAGGCAGTTCTTCTGTTTCAACCCGAACAAAATCCGTCCGGCGCTTCAGAAATGCATCAATCTGCTGCCCGTTTTCAGCGGCCAAAAGAGAGCACGTCGCATAGATCATCCGGCCGCCGGGTTTGACCAAAGATGCTGCACGATCAAGGATTTCTGACTGTTTGATAACAAGTTCCTGAATGTCTTCAGGTGTCAGTCGCAGTCGTGCATCAGGGTTGCGGCGCCATGTGCCGGTGCCCGAACAGGGGGCATCCACCAGAACGCGATCGAAGCTTGCAGCCCGACGTTTGGCCCATTTGTCGCCTGTGGTGAGCAGGTGCCGCTCAACATTATGCACCCCTGCTCGACGCAGACGTTTGACAGCTCCTTCAAGGCGCTTCTCATGAACGTCACAGGCAACAATATGGCCCTTGTTTTCCATGGTCATGGCAAGGGCAAGAGTCTTGCCGCCAGCGCCGGCACAGTAATCCAGAACGCGGTGTTCCGGTGTGGCGCCAGCGGCTGCGACAACGAGCTGGGAACCTTCGTCCTGAATTTCTACCAGTCCGTCTTTGAAGGCCTGTGCTGCCGTAACCGGCTGTCGGCCATCGAGACGCAATCCCCATGGCGAGAGCTTTGTTGGGACGGCGTTCAGCCCCTCGCTCTTCAGTGCACGCAGACCGTCCTCCCGGGTGCCCTTCAGGAGGTTCACGCGAAGATCCAAAGTCGGGGTTCCGAGCATGGCTTCCATTTCGTCAGCCATTCGGGATCCGAACGTTTCGCGCAGGGCTGGCTCAATCCAATCCGGATATTCGAGGCGGACTGCTACAGGTTGTTTCTGGGTAGAAAGTTCTTTTCCTTCCAGATGCTTAAGGTTCACATCTTCACGCGGCGTCAGAGGCTTTTGAGCATAACGCTCGCCACTGAATAACATGCGAACCTGATCCATCGTCGTGCCGGTTAGCAGCATGGAGGCAGCACATAGCAGGCGTGGAGAAATTTCGCCCTGGCTGCCTTCCAGGTGCCAGTGCAGCCGCCGCCAACCACGCAGCACATCCCAGGCAAGCGTGGAAATGGCGCGCCGGTCTCCGCCGCCTATATAACGGCGTTCACGGAAAAAAGCGTTGGCGGTAGCGTCTGCGGGACGGCGGGGCGCATTCTGGATCGCACAAAGCAGATCAATGGCGCCGGAAAGGCGAGCTGCGGGGGTCATATCGCCCCCGTAGCCGGTTTGGCCTCTCAAAGCGAGAGGCCAATGCACATGAAATGTCAGTCCCGGCGATAGTTCGGGGCTTCACGCGTGATTGTCACGTCATGAACATGGCTTTCACGCAAGCCAGCATTCGTAATGCGACGGAACATGGTGCGCACCTGAAGTTCCGAAACCGTAGCCGATCCAGTGTAGCCCATGCCAGCTTTCAGGCCGCCAACAAGCTGGTGCACAACTGGCGCCATGCCGCCCTTGTAAGGAACTTGCCCTTCAATGCCTTCTGGGACGAGCTTCAGTGTATCCCGCACCTCAGCTTGGAAGTACCGATCAGCAGAGCCTCGAGCCATGGCCCCAAGAGATCCCATGCCGCGATACGATTTGTAGGAGCGGCCCTGATACAGGAACGTTTCGCCTGGGCTCTCGTCCGTGCCAGCCAAAAGAGAGCCGACCATCACGACATCAGCGCCAGCGCCAATGGCTTTTACAATATCGCCGGATGTTCGGATGCCACCATCGGCGATGGCCGGAACATCAAGCTCATGACAGGCTGCAGCCGTTTCCATGACGGCGGAGAACTGCGGAACACCGACGCCTGCAACAACGCGGGTTGTGCAAATGGAACCCGGGCCAATACCAACCTTGATGCAGTCTGCCCCTGCTTCAATAAGTGCGCGCGCTGCCTGTGGGGTCGCGACGTTACCTGCGATGACCTGAAGGCCTGGGTGACGCTCCTTGAGTGTCCGGACGGTGCTCAGAACGCCGTGGGAGTGGCCGTGAGCGGTATCAACGACAATAACGTCCACACCGGCTTCCACGAGGGCCGCAGCACGGTTCAGGCCATCTTCTCCAACGCCGACAGCCGCGGCACAGCGCAGGCGTCCCTGCGCGTCCTTGATGGCGAGCGGATGCGTCGTTGCCTTGTCCATGTCCTTGACGGTGATGAGGCCGATGCAGCGGCCGCCCTCATCAACGACCAGTAGCTTTTCGATGCGGTGACGATGCAGCAGAGCGCGAGCTTCTTCAGGGGCAGCGCCATTCAGAACCGTGACAAGGTTGTCCTTCGTCATCAGATCACGGACGCGGGTGTTCAGGTCCGTGGTGAAGCGGACGTCACGGTTGGTCAGGATGCCAACCAGGATGCCGGTTCCCTCTTCCACAACCGGAAGGCCAGAGACACCGTGGCGAGCCATGATGGCATTGACTTCAGCAAGTGTCTGGTCCGGACCAACGGTGACCGGATTAACGACCATGCCAGATTCGAAGCGCTTGACGCGACGGACCTGCTCGGCCTGCTCTTCAATAGAGAGGTTCTTGTGAATGACGCCCATGCCGCCCTGCTGGGCCATGGCAATGGCCATTCCGTCTTCCGTGACTGTGTCCATGGCCGAGGACATCAAAGGGATGTTCAGCTCAATGGTGCGCGTCAGGCGTGTGCGGGTGGATGTCTGGGCCGGAAGCACGGATGATTCAGCCGGTTCGACGAGAACATCGTCGAACGCCAGTGCTTCACGTATGCGTGCGTTAAAATCAGTTGTGCAGGAAGAGGATGTCATGCCCGCTGGCCCCCGTTGGTCATGCGTCGTGGGACGCTTGAAGTCTGAACCGGGGGCCAAGAGGCCCAGCCGGCCGTTGGCGGGTCCTCATAGACTAATTCCCCCCTGGAGGGGAAGTCTCTTTTTTTGCGGTAGATTTTAAGGAATTTGTTGGCTGGGAGACCTGGATTCGAACCAGGGCTGACCGGGTCAGAGCCGGTAGTTCTACCGCTAAACTATCTCCCAAGCGGTGAGTGGGTGTTTACCCATCACGGCTGAGTGACGCAAGGGGGTCTTTCCACTTTTTTTGAAAAAATTGATATTTTTCTTGCGGTAAGACGTTTTCCCGTCTCATGCTGCATATTCAAGGTCCCAGCACGGGCAAAATCGGGAGCCTAAACAAGATGATGAGGCAAGGAACGGAGCAGAGGCTTTCAGGTCAGGCGCAAATTCGTGCGTCTGGTGCCCGTCAGACCGGTCCGTTCTTCGGGGCCATTGATCTTGGAACGAATAACTGTCGGCTGATGATTGCCGCAGGCACACCGAATGGTTTTCGGGTCGTGGACAGTTTCAACAGGTCTGTCCGGTTAGGGGAAGGTCTGCGTGTCAGCGGTCGACTGGCTGAAGAGTCTATGACACGCGCGCTCGATGCCCTGCGTATTTGCGTCGAGCGCATGCGGCAATGGCCCCTCTCCCACGTTCGCGCTGTAGCCACCGAAGCTTGCCGTCGCGCCGTGAATGGTCGCGAGTTCCTTGAGCGTGTGCAGAGTGAAATCGGCCTGACCATTGATATTATTACGGCGCGTGAGGAAGCAGAACTCGCGCTGGAGAGCTGTTCTCCCCTCTTCCGGATGCCGTCACGGCCACCTTCTCAGTCTGAACGCGGCGTTCTGTTTGATATTGGTGGCGGCTCCACTGAAGTTGCATGGGTGCGTGTTGATCAGGAGCGTAAGTCTCAGACACTGATTGGCACAACCAGCATGCCTGTCGGTGTCATCACGCTTCAGGAGATGTTCGGTGAAGGCCATGGCTCTTCCTATGAAGAGATGGTTTCTCATGTGCAGAGCCACCTTGTAGGTTTTGAGAATGTTCACCGCATCCGCCGTGAAGTCGCACAGGGGAATGCGTGCCTGCTGGGTACGTCTGGTACTGTCACGACCCTTGCCGGTGTCGCTTTGGCCCTGCCCCGTTATAATCGCGCGGCGATTGATGGCCTGACTTTGCCGGGGCAAATCATGCGAAGTGCCATCGATACACTTCGTAGCCTTTCGCGCGATCATTTGGCGATGCATCCCTGTGTCGGACAGGATCGCGTAAAGTATGTTCTTCCCGGATGTGCAATTTTCGAGGCAATTCATCGGACATGGCCTATAGAAGAGGTCACGATTGCCGATCGGGGGTTGCGTGATGGCATGCTGCTGCGTATGGCCCGCGATCATGGTCAGCGTTTCACTAGAGAACGCCGCAGGACCCATCGACATGTAACGCCCCGTTCGAGGGGCCCTCTCGGGAATTACGCCACGATATGAAGCCGCCCAGATCCCGCTCCGGTTCTTCCAAAAAGGATACGGGACCCAAGCGCATCCCTGGAAAAGCTCTCAAGAGTGCTGCCGCACCAGGTGCAGCTGACGCTACTCAGGACGCCTCTACTTCACAGACGGCCCGTAATAAGGTCGTCACCCTCAGAACAGCCCGTGGGCGCACCACGGCACAGCAGCGCTGGTTGAACCGGCAGCTCAACGATCCCTATGTCGCGGCAGCCCGTAAACAGGGCTGGCGTTCACGTGCAGCCTTTAAGCTTATCGAAATCGATGATCGGTTTCACATCATCAAGCCGGGTGCGCGCGTCATCGATCTGGGAGCGGCCCCAGGCGGCTGGTCTCAGGTTGCTGTCAAACGTGGTGCTGGCAATATTGCAGGCGTGGACCTCCTCCCTGTCGATCCTGTCAGCGGTGCCGAGATCATTGAAGGGGATTTCACAGATCCGGAAATGCCTGATCGCCTGAAAGAAATTCTCGGCGGTCCAGCAGATCTTGTCATGTCTGATATGGCTCCCAACACAACGGGCCATGCCGCAACAGACCATATGCGGATTATGGGACTGGCAGAGGGTGCGCTGGATTTTGCAGTTCAGGTACTGGCTGAAGGCGGAAGCTTCGTGGCCAAGGTCTTTCAGGGTGGTTCTGAAAAACAGATGCTTGAGTCCATGAAAAAAGCCTTCTCTTCGGTCAAGCACGTCAAGCCACCTGCTTCCCGCAAGGAATCAAGCGAACTCTACGTCATTGCCACGGGTTTCCGCCCCGAGCGACTAAGCGACGAAGGTTGATCGTTGAACTGACGAGCGCTTTTTTAAAAGCGCTCGTCAGTTGCGGTGCTTGACCGGATCACGTTCCACCTACAGAACGGACAGGATGATCCAGAGCCTCACTGTCATCCTGCTTTATCTCGTGTCGTTGCCGCTTTTTGCGCTCACTCTGGCGCGGCAACCTCATAAAGATCTTCCGCCTTGGGCTATCTGCCTCTCGTTAGTTGCAACCGAGACGTCCACACTGACGATCGTCAGTGTTCCTGGCGTGGCATACCTGCATGGATATGTTTTCCTGGGGCTGGCAGTCGGGTATTTGCTTGGACGCGTGGCTGTTGCCTGGTGGTTTCTGCCTCTGCATGAGCGGGGAGCGACATCCATCTATCGGTATGTTGGCCAGCGGTTCGGAACGCGTCTTCAGAAGCTGGTGTCTGGCACCTTCCTGCTGACGCGCCTCCTTGCCGAAGGTGTTCGTTTGTACGCCGGCATGATTCCGGTTTCCCTTTTATGTGCGAGTATCGGCTATCCCATTCCGGATATTGCTCTGCTTATGGGAATTGTCATTCTCACGCTGGCTTACACGCTAGCGGGTGGTCTGAAAGCTGTCGTCTGGTCCGACACGCTTCAGTTGCTTCTCTATCTCGGCGGCAGTGTCGCGTGTGGGGGCGTGCTGTTCAACCGCTCAGGGACTGATATTTTTCATGCAGCTCCCATGTTCACTGCGGGATTGCCAGCCTTCACCAATCCTTTCTCCGTAGCCGGAGCTGTTGTCGGCGGCGCAATTCTTTCCCTTGCCTCACACGGTACAGACCAACTCATGCTTCAGCGTTGCCTCGCAGCAAAGACGCTCAAAGGCGCGCGGGCAGCGATGATTGGAAGTGTATTTGTCGTGGCGTTGCTGTTCGCCCTGCTCTCATTTGTCGGGGTGGGGTTAAGAGCACTTTGGCCTGATTATCATGGTGCTCCAGATGCACTCTTCCCGCAGTTTGTTCTGACATTGCCCCCCATTCTGCGCGGACTGCTCGTAGCTGGCATTCTGGCTGCGACAATGGGATCTCTTTCCAGTGCCATGAATTCAATGGCAGCCGCGACAAAAAGCGATTTTTTTCCGAAGAAGACGCTGTCCCTGCGGACAGCGACGTGTTTCTGGGCCATTCTGCTTGTTGTGACCGCGCTGTCTTTCTCTCACCCGACTGGCTCTGCCGTTGTGTTCGGGCTCTCAATCGCATCTTACAGCTATGGTGCGACGCTTGGAGTATTTTTGCTGGCTATGGTCGGACATTCACGAGATGAGGCAAATGGGATTGCCGGTTTCATAACAGCCGTTGTTGTTTTGGCCGGCCTGGCGATGGTCAGGATTGGAGGCCATTCCATCGCCTTTCCTTGGCTGGTGCCAGCAGGCGTTCTGGCGACTTTTGCAGGAGCTAAAGTTTTTTCACAGCTGTGGCGGATGGGCTTCCAGAAATAAGGCCATTGCTTTCTGCGCCATGGCAGCATCCTTGCCCAGCTCGATGAGCGCAGGAATCTGCGATGGCTGCCTGACGAGAGAGGACAACAGTCCACCAAGATGGATGGCGCCATCCTTGAGGCCATCCCGTGCAGCTGGCGGTAAGCTTCGTGATGAGTCGTCGCAGACGACACGAAGGACGGCAAAAGGCTTGCCGGTTCTGGCTATTGCACCGCTTTCCATATCGACAGCGATGCAGCCTGTGGCCTCGTAGAGACGGGATTTTTCTTCCGCCGTTTCGATGAGGCTGTCGCTATGAAGAATGCGTCCTTGGCGGGCATACTCTGCCCCGAACTGCCTGCTCAGACCCGCATCGGCCTCATAACTTGTACCGCTCATGACAACACGATCTGCCACGATGATCGTGCCTGGTTTCACGCTGGTTGACAGTCCGCCAGCGCACCCGAAGGATAGCAGACGCGTTGCTCCAGCGCGCAGAAGCCTCTCGGCTCCCGCCACAGCGCCTGATGCTGTAGCATTGCTCAAAGCAATTGGTGTATCAGGCAGGAAGCGGCGAATGATGCACGCTTCCTGCTTCATTCCGACTAGAACACCGAGCATCAGAAACCGTATTCCACGCGACCGGTATTGCTGGTTCCCAGATTGCGGTAACGCGAAAGAGCCTGAAGCGGGAAGAACTGTTTGTAGCCGTGATAGCGAAGGTAAAATACCTTCGGAAAGCCAACAGCGTTATAAGCGTCTTCCTGCCATTCGCCGTTATCATCCTGCTTTGACGTCAGGAAGTTGATGCCACGCTTGACGGCTTCACTATTACGGCGCCCGACAGCCATCAGCGCGAGAACAGCCCAGGCGGTTTGTGACGGCAGGCTCTCCTTGTACGTGCCTGGAGGCGCGCCTTCATAGGTTGCGCAATCTTCCCCCCATCCGCCATCTGCACGCTGCACGTCTTCCAGCCATGTGACGGCGCGCTTCACCATCGGGTCATCATAGGAGATGCCCGCAATGTTCAGGGCACAGAGAACAGACCAGGTGCCGTAGATATAGTTCGTGCCCCAGCGACCGAACCAGCAGCCTTCTTTTTCCTGCTCTTTGCGAAGGTAATCCAGTGCCTTGTCGATGACTGGCCGGTCTTCCGGATGACCAAGCTGGCAAAGGAAAGAAATGCACCGTGCGGACACATCGGCAGTTGGTGGATCCAGAAGCGCGCCATGATCCGAGAACGGAATATGGTTCAGCATTTCGAGATCATTATCGATGTCGAACGCGCCCCACCCACCATTGGTGCTTTGCATTCCAATGATCCATTCCCGTGCGCGTTCAATGGCTTCACGGTTCTCTTCAGGATCAACACGATGCAGCAGCATGCCGACAACAGCCGTGTCATCCACATCCGGGTAGTAATCGTTTTCATACTGGAAAGCCCAACCGCCCGGACGTAGATTGGGTGTGTTGACCGCCCAGTCTCCTTTGACATCCAGAATCTGGCGGTCCCGCAGCCATTCAGCACTTTTCTTGAGCTTTGCGATGGTTTCGTCCCGTTTGGTGGGATGAGCACCGGATGCCGCTTCCATCATCGCAAGCCCTGACAGTCCCGTATCCCACACAGGTGAGACGCAGGGCTGGCAGTAAATTTCGTCTTCTTTTTGAACAAGAAGGTCCTGAATAGACTCCCATGCCGTGACCACGCGCGGATCGCTGTCGGGAACGCCAAGCGCGCGATACATCATGACCACGTTGGCCATGGCAGGGTAAATCGCTCCAAGTCCGCCACGACTCAGGCGTGGTTCAACAAAGCTGATGGCAGCCTTGATGGCTTTCTCATGGATGCGGTTAGGAATGAGCGGCAGAATAGGTCGAAGCGCAGAGTCCAGATGTTTGAAGGCCCGCCCCCAGATTGAACGGTAGGGACCTCGTATCCAGTCCTTGACCAGCTCAGGTGGCTTGACGAACAGTTCCTGGACGTGAATGCCACGAGGATTGATGGCAACAGGTTTCATGGCCCCCACTGCCAGCATCGGCGCCAGCACGCATCGTGACCAGTACGACATGTTCCAGACTGAGAAGAACGCCTTCCGCGGGAGCAGCATGAGCTCAACCGGCATGACAGGCGTAGCATCCCAGGGAACTTCGCCATACAGAGCAAGCTGGATGCGGGTGAACACATTGGATCTGGCGGCACCACCGTGGTCCAGGATGGCTTCGCGGGCGCGACGCATATGTGGCGCGTCTATACTGTCTCCAATGGCCTTGAGCGCAAAATACGCTTTTACACTTGCGGACAAGTCAAAGCCACCACCAAAATAAAGCGGCCAGCCCCCATGCTCGCCCTGAATACGGCGCAGATAAACACCAATTTTGTCCTGCTTTTCCTGATCAATACGATCAAGATAATGCTCTAGCAGAACGTATTCGGCAGGAATGGTCGCGTCTGCCTCAAGTTCAAAAACCCAGTGTCCGTCGTCTTTCTGGCGATTGCCCAGAGCGGCATGGGCCCCCTCAATGGCACGGTTGACGTTTTCGGCGTCGACAGGCTTGTGGGAAAGGGTCTCGCTCACACGGTCCTCCTTTTCATCAGGATAAATCAGCATTGTTCAGGTCTCCCGGGACATGCAGCCCTCATTATCGGGAGTTGTGTTACAGCCATGGTTTGGAGAGCAGTCATCACGTTTCCGTGTTTTTTACGGCAGAACGGAAACCCAGAGCGCTGACTGCTGCCAGTCCGGATTGAATGGCCCCTTCGATTGTTGAGGGAAGCCCCGTATCCGTCCAGTCCCCCGCCAATGCCATATTGGCGGTGTCTGTCTTCGCTTTGGGGCGACGGCGGTTTTGCTCTGGTGTTGCGGCGAATGTTGCGCGTTTTTCCCGTAGCAGCCGAGCTGGTGGCATCGCGACAGGGAGCGGCTGAGGCAGGATCGGATCCAGTGCACGCCGGATTTCAGACCAGATGGTGGCAAGCATCTCGTTGCTGTCTCGATCTGCGTAGCGATTAGCTGCGCTGACCGTGACGGAAAGGACGTCGCCTTTCAGAAAGATCCACTCCGAAATACCGCCCACGAGACCTACAAAACCTGCCTGAGCGACGACACCCCTCGCCTCTACAGGCGCAGAAAGTTTGAAATGCGCGTTTGCAATGCTCTCGAATGCGTCTGGCACAACCAGTTCTGGCAGCAGGTTTTGGGTGACTGGAGCGGGTGTAGCGACAATGACGTGGTCTTCCAGGCCAAGCTCAATGCGGCCTTCCGTCGTCTCAATGGCAGTCGCGCGACCATTCTCTCTGATGATGGTACTAACGCGGACGCCCGTGCGGACCGTCGCATGATACCGGTTCAGGTATGAAATCGCTGGGTCGACCAGTGTTTCAGAGAGGCCAATTTTTGGGAACCAAGGGCAGCAGGCCATACCGCCTTGTGCCAGAGACTTCCGGATGACGTTTCCCAACAACAGTGCACTACCAGTGTGCAGGTCTGTGTTCAGAACCGAGATGGCGAAAGGCTCCAGGAGGCGCCGGCTCAGCTGACCGGGTTTCAGGCACTCTTCCACAACGGTCGTGTCACCAGCCTTCAGGAAGCGCCCGAGGGATGCCAGTTCGGAAAGCTTCATCCCTGGAACGCGGCGACCGCCAGGTAATGCCCAGAATGGGACTTTTCCTTTGGAAAGGCGAAGTGTCCAAGCCAGATCTTCTGCCAGATCATAGTAAGGAAAGATCGGAATACCGGGGCCTGCCAGTGTGTGGCGGGCGCCGAGAATATCCAGATACCGGAATGTCAGTCCGTTGGCCGACAATAGTAGATGGTTTCCGTTGTCGATCAGGGTATCGAGCGTGCGATCATGAAAAGAGCGTGCGCGTCCGCCACAGGCAGGGCCCGCTTCATAAATCGTGACCTGGGCCTGGGCGGCAAGTTCTACGGCAGCAGACAGGCCAGACAGGCCTCCGCCAATAATATGAACGTGGCTCATCGGGCTTACTTCACGTATGCCGCCAGAGCGCGCACTGCCCGCCAGCCCTTACTGACTTTCGGAGAAAGCTCCGGATTTTCCCATCCACGCTTTTCGAGTGCGTTCAGGACTGGCTCATAAGACGCTGCCATCATGCGTGCTGGACGCATGGCGGTGCTGTTACATTCTTTCATTGCACGGCGCGCTTCCCGGAAATGATCATGAGCGCGGCGGCTCAGGATACGTGCCACATCATCCAGGCCATGTGCGTACAGAGCTTCTTTTGGATTGGTGGGTACGTTGAAGCGTTCCAGCAGCTCTGACGGAAGGTACAGCCGGTCCCGTGCTGCATCTTCGGCAATATCGCGCAGGATATTGGTAAGCTGGAGGGCGCGCCCCAGATGTTTGGAGACACGGTCAGCGGCGGCGGAAGAGTCCCCGAATGCACGAACCGAGAGGCGACCTACGGCTGACGCAACGCGATCGCAATACAGATCCAAGGTTTTCTCGTCAGGTGCAACAATGGGGGCGCCGCAGTCCATGGCCATACCGTCAATAACGGCATGGAAATCCTTGGCCTGGAGCTGAAACCGGAAAATTGCTGCCACTAGAACACGATCGAGTGCGTCGTGCGTTTCCCCCTGATACAGGCGGTCTATACGTTCATGCCATTCCTGCAGGGCATGTGCGGGGTCCGCGACTTTTGTGTCACCATCAGCAATGTCGTCGACCTGCCGGCAGAACGCATAGATTGCAAACATGGCCTGCCGCCTTGCGGCCGGTAAGACCTTCATACCTCTCGCAAAAGACGTCCCGGAGGCTGTGACAATGTGCGCAACATGGTCAAGATCGGCCTGCGCGCAGGGAAGACCAGAAAAAGCACGCGCCCTGCTGAAAACCATGTCTGTCACCTGTTCTGTTTCAGAAGTTCTGCGTTCTAGCCCCAAACCGGGATGTCACAAAGCCGACACGAACGGAATGGGATGCCATACGTTTGTATGATGCCAAATGGCAACACTCTGCCCAAAGGAGTATCCGATGAATTTCCGTTTGTCTCTGATCCTTCTGTCCTGCATGGCTGCGGGTTCAGTTGCCCATGCAGAATCGTCGACAGCCACCGCCCATGCTGATCACCTGCTGAACGCATCCCATTCCTGGAACGGAGTAACCTACACGCCGTATTCCACATCTCAGCCAGAACTGAGTATGATCCGGCTCACCATTCCGCCTCACACGGCCTTGCCCTGGCATGTCCATCCATTTCCAAACGCTGGCTATGTCCTACAGGGAACACTGAAAATTGAAGACCGTGAGAGCGGCAAAACCAGAACCTTTCATCAGGGCGAAGCCTTTGCGGAGTCAGTGAATGATGTGCACCGAGGTGTGTCAGGAGATGTCCCGACTGTTCTTCTGTTGACCTATGCGGGCGTTGAGGGGAAGCCAACCTCTATCCCCGTAGACAAGCAGAAACCGGAATACTGAAATCCGATTTCATTTCGGGCTTTGACAGATAGATCGTTTCGTTTCTAGTATGTTTTCAGACACACTAGGAGCGTGAGCCGAGCATGACCGACTGCCTGTCCCCTGAAGCAAAAGACGATCTTCTCTCACGCGGTTATTCCCGTCGTAGTCTGGGCCGCGTGGCTGCACTAATGAGTGCAGGCATGGCAGTTCGGTCCCTTGTTGGGCGTGCGGAGGCATCCCCCCTCACCGCGCTGCCGCCCGGTGATGTCACCAAGATGGTCCGCATCGGCAGCAATGAATGCTGGACTGGTCCCTTTCCAGCCGCTGCCAAGGCGGGTGCTGCTGCCGTTTTCGAGGGAAACCGGTATGATCCGAGTGGCCATACCCGCGAAGATCTGATCCGCACGGCGGCCAAGATCGACAACGTCCCAGAAAATTGCATTCTGCCATGGGGCGGCTCGTCTGATCCGCTCTGTCGTACGATCGTGACGTTCTGTTCCCCGACGCGTGGTCTGGTCACGGCTGACCCGAGTTACGAAGCCGGATGGGTCGCTTCTGAGTGGCTCAAGATTCCGCTGGCCAAGGTGCCGCTGGACGCATCGAACGGTTATAAGACTGATGTGAAGGCGATGCTGAAGGCTAATCCGAATGCCGGCGTCTACTACATCTGCTCACCGAACAATCCGACCGGCACCATCACGCCGCTGGAAGATATTCGCTGGCTGGTTGCGAATAAGCCTAAAGACTCCATTGTTCTGGTTGATGAAGCCTACATCCATTTCTCTGACGCCCCGAGCGCCGTTTCGCTCGTTGCTGAGGGACGCGATGTAGTTGTCCTGCGAACCTTCTCGAAGATGTTCGCTATGGCTGGCCTGCGACTTGGCTTCAGCATGGCTCCGCCGGCCCTGCATGAGAAGATGATGCGCTATGATGGTGTGAACCAGACTCACATGCTGCCGATCCCTGCGGTCATCTGCGGTACAAAGAGCCTGACCATGACGTCGGATATTGCGGCACGCCGTCGTGAGATGGATGCGGCACGCGCCATGACCTATGAGCACCTTCAGAAGAAGGGCATCAGCTTCATTCCTTCTGATGCGAATATGTTCGTTATTGACTGGAAGCGCCCTGCTGCACCGATCAAGGATGCTTTCCTGAAGGAAAACATTATCATTGGTCGCTCCTGGCCGATCTGGCCGAATGCTTCCCGTATTACGGTTGGCTCCATGAGCGACATGAAAAAGTTCTGTGCAGCGCTCGACCGTATTATCGGCTGATTTGCCTGAGGGAAGGCCTGAGGCCTTCCCTTATTTTACTTAGTTCGACGGAAAGTAGCGCATAGCCAGAAGCAATGCCTTTACGCCGTCTGATTTCGTAAGAGACACACGTTCTGCGACAGGGTCCTGACGCCTTAGTTTGCGCGTCAGAGTATGCGACAGCTCTACGATAACAGCAGCTTCAAGCCGCATCCGGCGATCCTTGATCAGCATCGGTAGTCCGCGGGCTTCGCGATTCAGCGTGTCTACGCCATCCAGCATTCTATCAAAAACGCGGCGCAGACCTGGTTTGCTTCGAACAAGCCGAAGATCGTCGATCGTAACGCCTTCTTCTTCGAGCCACGGAAGCGGAATGTAGCATCGATCCAGCGTCTTCAGATCTTCAGATGCATCCTGAAGATGGTTGATGACCTGCAATGCGGAGCATAGAGCGTCTGATGGTGCCAAGGTTTCCTGCCCTTCTGCGTGCAGCAGCAGAAGAAAGCGCCCAACCGGGTTGGCCGAATACCGGCAGTAATGCAGGAGTTCCTGCCAGCTCTCATAACGTGTCTTTTCTGCATCCATACAGAATGCTTCAAGAAGATCCGTTGCCGTCTCCAGAGGAACACCTGTTTTGAGGAGTGCCTCTCTTAATTTTACGGCTGTCTGTGCATCTGCTCTTTGAGGCGCCTGGATTTCCCCGCGAATGACGGCAGCCATCCCTTTCAGCCGAGCAATTTTCTGCTGTGGCGTCAGGTCGGGAGTGTCCACCATGTCATCGGCGACGCGGGCGAAATTGTAATATGTGTGAACATATGGGCGCAGGCGCCGGGAAATCAGTAGAGAGCCGACGGGGAAATTTTCGTCAGTTTTGCCTTTGGCGGAGGTGACGTCTTTCGTCCCCCAGATGTCTTCTGTCACGATGCCTCATCCGTATAGGAACGATTTTTCCAGCGTACGCCGACGCCTCTATGGTGGTCTATGGCAGAACCAACGGTGGCAGCCATATAAAAAGCCGCAACGAATGGCAGCGGTAATGCCCGCCATAATGGAAGACCGAACCGCTTCAAAGTCGGCAGGAACGTTGCGCAAGACACGAGATAGGTCAGAAGTCCGACTTTCCTCGTGCGACCCTTGCCAAAAAGCGCCAGACCGACAGGGAGAAGCCAGATCAGCGTCATTCCCAGAATGGTCGCCAGCAACAGCAATGGAGACTGGCGAAGCTGGACGTAAGCTGTCCGGGCAATCATTTCCCAGATGTCTTTGGCGCCGCGATAGGGACGGACTGACCATGCAAGTTCGCTATGCCCCAGATAGAGCCGACCGCCAGATCGTTTGACATGCGCTGCGAGCGTGCAGTCATCAATTAGTGCGCCACGGATGGCTTCGATGCCACCGATCCGCTCCAGAGCGCGTCGACGGAGAAGGATTGTTCCTCCTGCTGCTCCCGCAATGCGTGACCGTTCACTGGCTGTCCAGGCAAACGGATAGAGCATGGCGAAGAAATAGACGAAAGCCGGAACAAGAAACCGCTCGGCCGAGCTTTCGCAGTTAAGGGCAACCATCTCTGAAACCATGTCGAGATCGTCTTCACGCGCCTTGGCCAGAAGGGTGGCCAAGTGCTGGGGCGCATGCATGATGTCGGCATCGGTAAACAGAATGTAGCCGTAAGGCCCAATATGGTTCAGGGCCTTTTGGGCGCCCTGGTTAACAGCCCATAGCTTGCCACTCCATCCGGGTGGTCGTGGGGCACCAGTGAGAACAATCAGCCGGTTATGAGGGTCGGGAACGGCGCGTGCCAGATCTCCCGTTCCGTCCGTGCTGTTGTCATCTACGAGAATGACCGAAAGTTTGCCGTCGTAGTCCTGTTGCAAAAGAGATGTCAGACACGACTGGATAGACTCAGCTTCGTCACGCGCTGGCACCACGATTGTAACATCCGGGGCGCACGGGGGCGACGAACCTGCTTTGAGAGTTGGGCCACCCTGCCAGAATTTTCCATGGAAGAGTGAAAGATAAATCCAAGCCCCGAGACTGGTAAGTGCGCTTCCAAACAGCATTATTTCATACGTCCATGCAGTCGGAACCATGAAATCGCATCCGCGATCGCATCCCGTGCAGGGCGCGGCGCATAGCCCAGTTCTCTCTGAGCCTTGAGCGATGAGAAGAACATGAGCTTCCGGGACATGGCGAGTGTTTCGCGCGTTACACGGGGCTCAATCCCGAATCCTCGTGCGAGCCATTCAGAGACGACCGCGACTGGATAGAGCCAGGATTGCTTGAGCTTGACCCGAGGCGGCTTAACGCAGGCAATTTCGCTGGTGAGCCTGAAGAGGTCTCCGAGCATCATGTTCTCGCCACCGAGAATATATTTTTCGCCAATTTTTCCGCGTTCCAGAGCCAGAACATGGCCTTCTGCGACATCGTCCACGTGAACGATGTTCAATCCGGTCTCGACGTATGCGGGCATCCGGCCAGAGGCGCAGTCAAGAATCATCTGCCCCGTGGGGGTTGGTTTGATATCGCGCGGACCAATCGGCGTGGACGGATTGACGATAATCGCTGGAAGACCTTTTTCCCGGACCAGCTTCAGCACTTCCTGTTCCGCACGATACTTGGACAGTTTGTACGTGCCGATGACACTGCTTTCCGTGACGTATGTTTCTTCGTCCGCAGGTGTTCCGTCTTTGCTCAGGCCAAGCGCTGCTACGGAAGAGCAGTAAACGATCTTTTCTACCCCGGCCTCAAGGGCTGCGAGCATCAGGT
Organism: Gluconobacter sp. P1D12_c; assembly: GCF_018812105.1. NCBI lineage: Bacteria > Pseudomonadati > Pseudomonadota > Alphaproteobacteria > Acetobacterales > Acetobacteraceae > Gluconobacter > Gluconobacter sp. P1D12_c. The sequence continues at coordinate 19,838 of NZ_JACSIQ010000010.1, read as the reverse complement.
TCCGTGTGCCGTCCACGTTCGCTTTCATCATGACGGAAGGGTCCGGGACCCAGAGTCGGTAATCGGCAGCGACGTGAAAGAGGATCTTCACACCTTTGAGAGCGGCAGGAAGGGTCGTCGGATCAGACAGATCCCCGATGGCAAGTTCCGCGTCGAGCTCTGCAATGTTGGAACGGTCCGAGTTTTCCCGAACGAACAAACGCAGGCGGTGCCCACGTTCCCGGAGTACGCGGGCAACAGCAGAACCAACGAACCCGGTAGCCCCTGTAACGAGTGTGACATCGTTCATGGTGGCAATCTTCTCCTCGGCTCATCAGCAACAGGTTGAAATTTTTCGGCCACCATACTGCCGGTGGCTTTCGGGGGAAAGCGTCTGCAAGGCTGGAATATTGCAGAGCTGTGGGTTAGAGCGTGTTGCGAACGGTATGTGACGAAGACGTTGAAAAAAACTCTCCCTATTATTCTCTCCCTTCTGGGTGTGGCTCTTTTCACATTCATTGCCGCCAAGGCAGGCATCCAGCCAGTCATGGAAGCTCTTGGAAAAGTTGGCGTCGGAGGTTTCTTCCTTCTGGTGCTGATCCAGCTTGTTCTGGATGTCGGTCTCGGCCTCGCCTGGAAGGCAGCCGTACCGCAGATCGGTCTGGCACGATTGACCGGCGCGCGATTTGTCCGTGATGCAGCCGGTGCCTGCCTGCCCTTTTCCCAGCTTGGCGGAATGGTCCTCGGCGTTCGTGCAACCCTGGCAGGGCATCAGGCTCGGGACGTTGATGGTGAAGATCTTCACTGGCCGGAAGGTGTGGCGGCCAATCTGGTCGACATCACAACAGAGGTTCTTGGGCAGATCGCCTTCATTCTTGTTGCGATTCTCTGCCTGGTTGGTCATCAGGGAGCTGCGCGGTTTATTTGGCCTCTGATGGGCGGCATGGTGCTGCTCTCTCTCGGCATTGCCGGTTTCATCTGGACGCAGCATCGAGGCGGATCGATGGTACGCAAGGCGGCCATGTTCTTCGGGCGTCATATCGCCTCTGACTGGCGAGAGAGCCTGATTGGAAATACAGACATCTTTCAGGCGCGGCTGGAATCGCTGTGGGGCCGCCCGGATCGCATTATGCTGGGCGCGATCGTCCATTTCAGTTGCTGGGTTGGTGGTGCAGCCGCCACATGGACGGCTCTGGAGCTGTTAGGCGCTCACGTCGGGTTTTTGTCTGCTCTCGCCATTGAAGGCGTGGTCTGCGGGATCATGTCAGCAGGCTTCCTTGTTCCGGCGGCACTTGGTGTGCAGGAAGCCGCCTATGTGGCGCTCGGCCTCATTTTTGGAGTAGACTCACAGATCTCCCTCAGCCTGTCTCTGCTCCGCCGTGGGCGTGATATCCTGATCGGTATTCCCGTTCTTCTTGGATGGCAGGCTGTAGAGATGAATCGTCTTCGCAAAGAACGGGCTACCCTTGCCGGCACTCCTGACGACACCGTTACGTCGGTGCTGAAAAAAGCCAGAACGTCTGCCATGGCTGGAGCTGTGGGGAAGGACGGATCGTCTAGCCGCGAAAATGAAAAAGAGGACGACGCTGCTTTCGCAACCGCGCCGCGCGTTCTGTGATGCCCCTTTTCCGTTCTCTGGCAGTTATTGGTCCCGGTTTGATCGGCTCCTCTGTCCTGCGGCGTGCGAAAGAAATGGGCACGCTAGCGGACACGCTGATCGCGGCTGATATTAATCCTGCTGTTCTTGATCGCGTCCGCGAGCTTGGATTTGCAGATGTCGTTACAGACGATATGGCGCTGGCAGCACAGGCTGACTGCGTGATGATCTGTGTTCCCGTTGGTGCAGTAGAAGCAACAGCGCGCGTTATTCTGCCTCACATGCGACCGGGAGCAATACTCACGGATGTTGCATCTGTACGCGGAAAACTCGGCCCTACAATACAGGCACTTCTGCCCGCGGGTGTGGACTATGTTCCGGGTCACCCCATGGCTGGAACCGAGCACTCAGGGCCGGATGCTGGTTTTGCAACGCTTTTTGAGAACCGCTGGTCGCTGCTCGTGCCGCCAGAGGGAGCAAATGAGCTTGCCATAGAGAAGATCCAGAAGCTGTGGGAGCTTTGTGGCGCTCGCACAAAAATTCTTCCTGATGACAAGCATGACCGTATCTGCGCCATGGTGAGTCACCTTCCCCATCTGCTGGCTTTTACGATTTGCGATACGGCGGATAATCTTTCCGAAGAAATCCGCGCAGCCGTTCTGGACTATGCCGCATCAGGTTTCCGTGATTTCACACGTATCGCGGCTTCTGATCCCGTTATGTGGCGAGACATCTTCATCGCCAACAAGGATGTCTTGTTAGAGACCTTGGATCGCTTCGTTGCAGATGCCCAAGGTATGGCGCAGGCGATACGTGCTGGGGATGAAGAAGCGATTACGAGCCGGATTGAACGAGGTCGAGCAATCCGGCGGACACTGATCGAAAATCGACAGGCTTGAATATTTTCCCTTCCTGAAAAATAGCAGGAAGGGAAAAATGCTTTAAAATCATGCCGTTGTGATGCGAAGCGTATTTGTGCTTCCAGCCACGCCGTAAGGAAGTCCTGCCAGAACGATAACGTGGTCCCCGCTGCGACAAAGCTTCATGGACAATGCCATGGCAGCCGTCGGAGCAGCCAGCTCCTCAATGCTCTGAGCAATGTGCTCTTTCTCTACGACCTGAGGGAAGACACCCCAAACAACACAGAGACGGCGAGCTACTTCCTGATGAGGTGTGACGGCCAGGATCGGGCAGTGAGGACGCTCACGAGCCATGCGCAGGGCGCCACCACCGCCTTGTGTCCGAACGCCAATGGTCCGGGCATTCAGCGCGGTGCTAACCTGCCAGGCGGCCTGAACAATCGCGTCCTGAACCGTTCCTTCCGGCTTCGGGCGAGAGCGGTCCATGCGCAGACGCCATTCGACGTCCTGCTCAACCCGAGACGCAATACGCGCCATGATGGAAACTGCTTCAATCGGATACTTGCCTGCAGCACTTTCAGCCGAAAGCATCACAGCATCGGCGCCATCATAGACGGCGTTGGACACGTCAGAGACTTCGGCGCGTGTTGGCGTCGGGCTTTCGATCATGCTTTCCAGCATCTGCGTCGCCACGATAACCGGACGGCACTGACGACGCGCTTCAGCAATGGCGCGCTTCTGCGCGACTGGTACTTCTTCCGGAGGCAGTTCAACACCAAGATCGCCACGCGCCACCATGATCGCGTCTGAAAGGCGCACGATCCGCTCCAGGTCATCCATTGCCTGTGGCTTTTCGAGCTTCGTTACAATTGCTGCGCGGCCCTTGGCAATATTGCGCGCTTCTTCGACGTCTTCAGGGCGCTGTACGAAAGAGAGCGCAATGAAATCCACACCAAGAGAAAGCGCGAAGTCAAAGTCCTTGCGATCTTTCTCGGTCAGAGCCGGAATAGGCAGCGTTACGTCAGGGACATTCACGCCCTTGCGTTCAGACAGCTTGCCGCCAATGACAACTTCCGTTTCCAGAGCGCCTTCAATGACGTTGACAACGCGCAGCTTGAGCTTGCCGTCATCGAGCAGGAGGTGGCTGCCTGGCTTGGCGGCAGAAATGATTTCTGGGTGTGGCAGGCAGACGCGGTCTATCGTGCCGGGTGTTCTGTCCAGATCCAAACGGAACGGCTTTCCTTCTTCGAGAATAACCGGACCATTTTCGAAAACACCTACGCGCAGTTTCGGTCCTTGAAGATCGGCAAGAATGGCGAGCGGCCGACCAACTTTCGCTTCTGCTGCCCGGATCGCCGCATGACGCTCGCCGTGGTCTTCATGGGCGCCGTGGGAGAAGTTGAGACGGAAGACATTTACCCCTGCTTCAGCCAGAGCAAAGATCATCTCAGGCGAGGACGATGCCGGGCCAAGAGTTGCGACGATCCGCGTACGGCGATGATGGGAGCTGGATGTCATGTGTTGGCGTCCTCGCAAGAAAAATCAGTTGGATTGAATCGTCTCTCCTGGGAGAAGTCCCCAGAACAGACGACGTGGCAGCCATCCCTCGTAGCCTTTGACGACGACGTGGCACCATTGAGAACTTTGTGGGCAGGCTTTGATGTTGCCCACTGTTCCGGGCTGGAGGACAGCAACCACGCTACTGTCTTCCTCCGGATGGCTCATGAGGAGAACATCACTTTTATGCGCGCGGGCTTCATCCTGCGTCTCGACGTGCCCCAGAACACGTGCATCGGCACGGCCGATGTGGTCTCCGTCCTTCGCAGAAGCCTCCCCCGTCTGAGCTTTCACGCCTTCAGGTGGCAAGCCCGGAATGACGAAAGTTCGGCTGCCATACAGCGTTGCCTGATGGACCCATCCCTTCTGGCCGTCGGAGTCTTCGACAAGTCGCCAAACATCGAATTCGCGCTCGATCTGAACAGGGAGACCACGGCGATGATAAACCCAGTCGATGGGATAGCGATCCCCCGGGCCTCGACGCATATAGACCTTGTCCGCACGCAGGGCTGCGTATCTGGGGAGAGGCAGCCCCGTGTTGCTCCCTTTATCGGTCGGTTCCGGGGGCGGAACATCTGGCGTTGCCGCTGCGGTTGCGGGCTGGCTCGCGGCCGCAGCGGCTGCTGCCGCTCCGGCTCCAGCCGCCGCTACAGGCGCGATATGCTTGCCCGAACCGTGATGCGATGCGTGATGAGTCGTCTTGACGGCCCCTGCACTGTCATTTTTGGCTTTTGCCGATTTCTTTTTCGCATGGGCCGTCTTGGCAGCGGCAGAGGCGTCGGCTTTAGCCGTGTGCTCATGCTTGTGATGGCGCGCTTCTGCAGGGTGAATGGCCAGCAAAGCTGTGCCAGTCGTGACAGCCAGAAGAAACTGACGGCAGCGCAGGGTTCGGGACAGAGGGGTGACAAGCGTTCTCATGACCGCATCCCTGCCAAGGGTGAAGGGTTTCGGCAAGTCACCAAATCACAAAACTTCCGAATTGTCCGTATGTGGAAACTCATAGTGCCGTGATCGGGCGGTCTCCCGCCTGCTCCAGAAAGGTTACGATACCCCGGACAGAAACGGTTTCGACAAGGGCGTCTGGTTCGAGGCCGGTGAGAGCCAGGCCTGTTTCACATGCCATCAGTGTTACGTCGAGTTCGATCAAGGCGTCCCGCAACTCACGGAAACCCGGGACACCACGAACGGCGAGTTCATCATCAGGAATAATGCCTGCGAGACCTGACCAGTCTTCCGCCAGCGCGTGAACACTTCTGCCGCCAGCAAAAATTGTAACTGCACGCCCCAGGGAGAGCATTCCAGCAGCGACGATAAAAGCATAGTGCGCGCGTTGCCAGGAATCGTCTGCCAGCGTCAAAAAAACAGGAGGTTTCACGCCGGTGTGCTTTCGTTGTCGGTATGGACTGGACAGGAGGGATCTCGGGCCAGAGCAAAACTCCGCATGGTTGCGCCTAGAGCATCCCAGATCATGAGGCGTGTTTCATTTCGCCCTTCAAGCTGCATAAGCTCCCGCATTACCTCAACAGCCATCAAACTCCCCATGACGCCTGTTGCAGCGCCGAGTACTCCAGATTGGCCACATGTCGGGGCCTTGGTCTGGGCGGCTTCGGGGAACAGGCAGCGATAGCAGGGGCCGCCAGTCTGAGGTCTGAAAACGGCCAATTGTCCAGAAAATCCCTGAACAGCGCCCGAAACAAGTGTCCGCCCATGTTTCACGCAGGCATCCGAAACAGCAAGGCGCGTCTCAAAATTGTCAGTGCCGTCGCAAATGAGATCGTAGTCCGGAACAATCTCATTCAGCGTCTCTGCTGTTGCGCGTATGCAGTACGCCGAGACGCTGGACAAGGGATTGAGCCCTGCAAGCCGTTCTGCGGCCGCTTCAGCTTTAGGGCGGCCAATGTCCTGTGTTGTGTAGAGAACCTGACGCTGAAGGTTGCTGAGCTCCAGATGATCGTGATCCATCAGGCCAATATGCCCGACACCAGAGGCGGCCAGCTGCTGCGCCAGAGGAGCGCCTAGCCCTCCTGCCCCAACAATCAGGACCGAGGCCTGCCTGACCCGAGCCTGCCCTGTGGCGCCTACCTGCGGAAGCAGAATATGACGGGAATATCGCTCAAGTTCGGCATCAGAAAAATCAAGGTTCATCAGTACAAGATAATTGCTGACTTTTCAGACGGAAAGACGTTAGATTCACGGATGTCCACCTTCCCCTGATTTTCAGGGCTTGTGCGGAGGCTTGAGCGTGAAAAATTCTTTCTGGAAAATATCATACAGAGCCCGGCAGGGACTGGGTGTTACAGCCGGTGCGGTGCTTGCTGCGTACGCTGTTTCTCCGTTTCTGGCGCTGTGGGATATTGACCGTGCCATGAAAGGCAACAATCCCGCCAGATTGATTCCTCATGTGGACTGGAGTTCCCTGACGCATTCTCTCAAGGAACAGTTCAGACCGCCCGTCCCTGCGTCGGATGATGATCTTCCGGATTTTGGAAGTTCATTTGCGGGCAATGCTATATCGAATGCCATCGATACAGAACTGTCTCCCACAACCCTCATGTCAACGGCGCATCAGCTGATGCCAGCAGGGTCTTCCAGTTATTCGTCGGGAGGGGGCTGGCCAGTGCTTGGTGGCCTGCATGCTCACTTTGTAAGCCTGAACAAATTCGAAGCACAAGTTGACCAGCCCGGACAGACGCCGTTCGTTCTGCACATGAAGTTCGAGCACTGGGGCTGGAAAATCACGCGATTTGAATTACCGCAGCCTGCCCCTCGGCCCTAAATAAGGGCTGTTCAGGCCGGAGGAAGATCTTCCTCAAGAACTGTGATGTGAATGGCGTATGAGACTTCGCCTTCATCTTCGTCACGATGAACCGTGCCGATAACCTCGCCTGAAACGGCGAGTTCAACACTCATTCCCTTACGTGCAGGCTTGACGACTGCGAGTTTCGGTGATCCCAGAAGACGCTGCAGCGTCGTTTGAAGGCGTGTCACTTCGGAAAGGGTCATATCGGCCATGAGTGGCACTCCTGTGTTTGGCAAGGTCTTGCCCTGTAGCTCATCGTTACTCTTAAAGAAACCCGTCTCCCCTACCCTGGACGGTTTTCGTGTTGTAGAAATCGGGCTCTTTCTATTTTGCCCTGTCCATTCGGTCCTGTCCGGATTGGTTTAGGGCAGTCCATCCTGACCCCGCGCAAAGGAGACAGAATGCGCCCCTTCCTCTTCCGTACACTCGGAGCTCTCGCCACAACGGCAGCTCTTTCCGGATGCGGTTATTTTGATTCCCGTAACGCTCACAAGGCCCAGTTCGAGATGGTCGGCATGACCGGCTATGATCTCCAGGCCTGCGCTGGTCTCCCGGGAAGCACCAAGAAGCTGAACGATACGACAGAGATCTGGCAGTATGATGGTACGCAGAGCACACCTACCATTTCTTCTGACTCGGGTCTGATTCCTGCACAGTCCATTATCAGCATTTACCAGTCTGCTTTTGGCGGCGGCGGCACAACTTGCCGTATGGTCCTTCGACTGGACCACGATCGTGTTTCCGAAGTGCATTATACGGGAAATGACGACGAATATATCGGCACTGACGGTATCTGTTCCATCATCACCCGTGGCTGTGCTCGCCAGAGAGAGTCGACGATGCATCGCGTAAATGCAGGTCCATTCGGTCCGGTGTCGGCCTTCCACCCACCGGCAACACCGGCACAGAGCACCTCGGCCACATACTCCGACCAGTCCGGAAAATATGTGCCGAAATTCACCGACGACAAGACACAGTCGGTTATTCAGCCAGCCAAGTAAGAACGAAAAAGCCGGGATTTATCCCGGCTTTTTTTATGGGCAGTTGATCAGATATTTCATTTTACGAACGGCTGGGCCCAGACCATCGAAAACCGCCTGGCTGATCAGGAAATGCCCGATATTCAGTTCGGCTAGTCCTGGAAGTTTGGACACAGGTGTTACATTATCATAGGTCAGACCGTGGCCTGCGTGAAGTTCCAGTCCGCAGGCTGTGACGATTCCGGCCGCATGCTGAAGGCGCTCAAGCTCTCCAGGTTTGTTGTGGGCGTAAGCCCCCGTATGGAGTTCCACGACTGCTGCGCCAAGTTCCGCTGAAGCCTCGATTTGGCGCTGATCCGGATCGATAAACAAAGAGACCCGGATACCTGCGTCTTTCAGGCGAGCAATCCGCGGAGCCAGTACTTCGCGATGTCCTGCCACGTCCAGGCCGCCTTCTGTCGTAACTTCTGTCCGCTTTTCCGGAACCAGACAGCATGCGTGGGGCTTCAAGAGGCAAGCAATCCGAACCATTTCCTGCGTTGCTGCCATCTCGAAATTCAACGGTGCTGCGAGTGCTTTGAGGCGCGGCATGTCGGCATCACGGATGTGTCGACGATCTTCCCGAAGATGCGCTGTAATCCCGTCTCCTCCCCATTTAAGGGCAAGCTTTGCGGCTTCTACCGGGTCTGGGTATGCATCGCCGCGGGCGTTTCGCAGGGTGGCAACATGATCGATATTAACACCAAGCCGAATCATCGGTTGTCTCCCTTTTTATGACGGGACATGGAATCTGCTAGTCTGAGTGCTGCGAGAAGGCTGGATGGATCAACCTGACTGTCTGAACGTCCTACCGGCCCCGCAATATCGAAGGCAGTGCCGTGATCTGGAGACGTCCTGATAATGGGCAAGCCAATGGTAACGTTCACGCCCTCAGCCATATCAAGCGTTTTCAGGGGAATAAGGGCCTGATCATGATACATACAGATCGCTGCGTCATAGCCCGGCCTCGCTGTTGCGCTGAACATTGTGTCTGGTGGGAACGGACCCATCACGGTCAGTCCTTGGGACTTCAATATGGCTATAGCTGGGCCGATGATGGTTTTTTCTTCCGTGCCCATCATGCCCTCTTCGCCAGCATGGGGGTTTAGGCCAGCGATCGCCAGGCGCGGCTGAGTGATACCAAAGTCACTCTGTAAAGCCTTGTGCGTGGCGAGCGTGACCGCAACAATCCGCTCGGTGGTCAGGCTCTCGATTGCCTGGCGCAGAGACACATGGATCGTCACAGGCACAACCCTAAGATGAGGGGATGCCAGCATCATGACTTCCTGCCCATCGCAATGGCAGAGCGCCGCCAGAAACTCCGTGTGCCCCGGAAAGGAAAAACCTGCTGAGGCCAGAATATGCTTGGCAATCGGGTTGGTCGTGAGGCCTGCCGCCTGCCCGCTCTGAACATATCGTACGGCCTGTTCAATGCTCGCAATGACTGCAGAGGCATTGCGTGAGTCCGGCTTTCCGGGGACGACAGGGCTTAGACATTTAACTGGCAAAACAGGCAGGGCATCGGAAAACACGTCGTGAGCATCTTCCGGCGCTTCAATCAGTTTGAAGGGTATCGCGTCGTTGAGGAGAGCAGGATCACCAAGCCAGAAGAAAGTTGGCCCCGTCTCTCGCAGGGCCGACCAGGCTAGGGCGGCCAACTCCGGCCCTATCCCAGCCGGATCACCGAGGGTCAGGGCAATCGGAGCTTTCATGTCAGCCTGCGTCTGCGAGGGAAGCAATGATGCGCGCCCAGGACCTGACACCTTTGTGGAAAGAGTCCAGGCCATATTGCTCATTGGGAGAGTGAATACGGTCATCAGATTGTGCGAAGCCAACCATGAGTGCATCCAGTCCTAACGCATCCCGTACTTCGCCAGCCACAGGGATAGACCCACCGCAGCCGATCGTAGCGGCAGGGATGCCCCATTCATCAGTCAATGCTTTCAGTGTGGGAGCAAGAAAGCGACTGTCACGGGAGACTTCAAAGCCGGGTGAGCCGCCATGTGCCGTAAATGTAACCTTGGCGTCTGCTGGCAGGGCAGCATTCACATGCGCGCGGAAGGCTTCGCGGATTTTGTCTGGGTCCTGCCCCGGTACAAGCCGGAAGGATACTTTTGCCATTGCTTTTGCGGGAAGGACTGTCTTGAAGCCCTCGCCTTCGTATCCGCCAGAAATACCATTAATTTCGCAACTCGGGCGGCACCAGGTCTGCTCAATGGCGGTATAGCCCTTTTCCCCAGCAGCGACGGATAGGCCAGCTTCTTCCAGCAAGGCCGCATCATCTGGAAACAGTGTTTTCCATTGTGCGCGTGTCTCTGGGGACGGATCCTGAATGCCGTCGTAGAACCCAGGAAGTGTTACACGTCCGTCAGCATCGCGAAGTGAAGCCAGAATCTGACACAACAGGGCAATAGGATTGGCTGCAGCGTTGCCGTAGATGCCTGAATGCAGGTCATGAGAGGCACACTCGATGATGATTTCCTCCGCCATCATGCCTCGAAGTGAGGTTGTAATACCGGGGGTCTGCCGGTCGGCCATTGACGTGTCGCATACCAGAGCGACATCAGCCTTCAACTCAGCAGCATTCTCCTGAAGGAATGGCAGGAGATTGCCGCCGCCACACTCTTCCTCACCCTCCAGCAGAACACTAACCTGTACCGGGATGGAGCCGTGAACAGTTTTCCACGCCCGGCAAGCCTCAAGGAAGGTCATGACCTGACCTTTATCATCGCTTGCCCCACGTGCCACGATGACCTTGCGTCCAGACGGTTCTTCCACAAGTCGTGGTTCGAAGGGAGGTGCTTTCCAGAGGTTTTCCGGGTCCGTCGGCTGGACATCATAATGGCCGTAGAACAGGACATGCGGCTTGCCTGCCTGAGTAGCATCATAAGCCACGACCATCGGGTGTCCGGGGGCGGCCCAGCGAACTTCGCGTATATCCGCTGTCAGACCCATGCTTGCCATATCAGCCTGAAGCCACTCCGCTGCTTTACGGCAATCTGCAGCATGTGAGGGCTGTGTGGAGATGCTTGGAATTCTCAGGAGGCTGAAAAGCCGCTCGACAGAGGCATCAAGCGTCGTGTCGATATGTGAGAGGACAGCATCCAGAGCGGAGGTGTGAGAAGTGGTCGTCATTAGGTCAAAGTTCCGAAAGCGGTAATGAAATTCCGACGCGCGGTGCGAGTGTCGCTGACGAAGGTACGTCATCGTGGTCTTCGTCATCAGAGAGAGGTGTGGTTGTCGGGGTATCAGATATTTTACGGGGTTGCAGCCTGATCGGAGCAGGTGCAATGGGCCCTGCAGGTTTGTTCTGCCGGATCATACGTGGTGGATGGGTTTGAGCCGGCAGAGTGTCCTGGCCGCTTGCCAATGCCAGAATGGCATTGAGCTGCTGGTCAAAACGGGTAACTTTCGACGTCTCGGAAACTGTGTGACGAGACTGGTTGCTGATCTCGTTCCAAAGTGCCTGATCCTGATACAGGCGTACGATTGCATCAGCAAACCTGTCAGGATCACAGAAACCGCCAGATACGCAATCTTTCCCATCTTCCCAATCTAACTGCGTTCTCGTTGTTTCTGTCAGTACAGCCGGTAAACCTGCTGCCGCAGCTTCAAGAATTTCCTTGGCAGGCGCGCTCATGACGCGTGATGGATCAATCAGAATACGGCGAGAACGGTATAGAGCGCTCATATTCACCAGAGATGGCAGCGGCTCGACGAGCGAGGCACGTGTGTAAGGTGTCAGATCAACATCATTCCCTATCTGCCCGGCGATAAGAACGGTTGCCTCTGGCGGAAGCCGTCCCTCAAGTTTTTGAATAACGTCGAGCATGAACCAGTTCAGGCCGTCATGTACTGCGTTTCCAGCATCCAGTACGGGTAAGGCAAACAGAATGCCGGAACGTTCACTGAAACCCGGCGTATTCGCATGAGAGCTGACTGGCAGTTGATCCAGCTGCCTGACATTGCCGTAACCAAGTTGACGGAGGCTCTCGGCTTCGGCCTCATGGCTGGCTACCAGAGCCTGACACATCCAGGCATCTGCAAGCTCCTGATCGAGGTCATCAAGCATCTGTTCATGATCATCAACTGCCCCTACCCGTTTGCGGAGATAGGTCTCTTCCGCGCCTGTTCCATCCAGGTCCAGAACGATGTTCAGCTCAGGCAGGATAGCAGCATGCGCGCGCAGAACTGCGGCGGTACGTCGAAGTGCGGTGCTGCCACTTACCCAGATCATGTCGAAAGATCCGCTGCGTTCGCGCAGGAAATCAGACAGCTCGGTAATATCGCTGTCGTTCATGATTTCAATGTCTGGCGGAAAATCCAGAGCAGTTGTTACAGTGTCCGTGACGTCTCCGTCGATTGGAAAGACCGTAACGTGGTGTCCCTTCTGGCTGAGCGCGAGAACAAGATCCTGCCGTCGTAGATGGGGAGACCCCAGCGAGCGATGCGGCAGTCTGTCACACAGAAAGAGAACTGTTGGTACGCCAGATGCAAAACGTGCCTTGAACAGTGAACTGCCCTGCATGGGGTGTCTGGAAAGAAGGGACGAGAAGCGCCGCCGCAACCAGTTCTGATTACGTGTCAGGAAATCGGCTGGAAGTGCGGTTGGTGGTCTGGTTCGATCAAGGATTGACGGGTCATAAACGATTTTCCCGCCGTGTTGACGCAAGGCCAGGCAGAGGGAAAGCAGTCGTGCTTCCGAGCCGATGCAATTCTGATCAATGCTGTCGCATTCTGCGAGTTTCTGCCGACGACAAAACAGTATTCCAGCCGAAATAGCGTCCACCTGACGGCAGAACCCAATGGTTGGTTCGTTTGCCTTGGCTCCGGCGCCAAACCGCAGCGTAGAGGCATCACGCCATACAACTGTTCCGGCTTCAAGTACGCGCCCGTCGAGACCAAGAGACTGTCCACCAACGGCCCAGATATCAGGTGCCTTAAAGGCCTGAAGGGCGGCTCTAATGGTCCCCGGAAAGGGCTGCGTTCCCGGTTCCATCAAAAGTACGATGGGAGCACGCGCTGCTTCTACGCCCAGATTGACCTGTTCGCTGCTGCTCGCGCGGAAAGAGGGACGCAGGACGCGTATCCCTTTGACAAAACGCTCGATCTGCGCCGTTTCATCTGTCGATCCGGCATCCACAATAATGACGTCGAGGGTGCCTGCTCCATTAGCATGCAGGGCTGCCAGACTGGAAAGCGTGTCCAGAAACTGATTAGCCACCGGAATGATGACACTGACTTCCGCCGGGCGAATAAGGCGGAAATCAAGGGGAGCTCTGACGATGGAGGGGATAAGGGTTTCGGCGCGTCGCAGGTCCAGATTCTGATACTGCTCTGCCGTGGCATCCGGGATGTCTTCTTCAACGCCAAGAGTGCTCCGTGATTGCACCCAGAGCGCAAAAATATCTCTAAAATGCCGTTCTCTGAGTTTTCTTTGAACTCCAGGGTGGTGAGCAAAAGCCTGGAGATCCACCCCCGTTTGTGGGACACGCATTTCCCGTGCACCAAACCGGATGAAATGCTCGTACCCGTTCCGGAAGCCACCGTCCGCTACGATCGCGGCGACATCTGGATACAACTGAGCATAGTGCGCTTCGCTGAACCATTGGTTCGGACTATACGCGACGGGGTTTGAGTTTGTCAGATAGTGATGAAGAGCATTGAGAAAGAGGCCCTGCTCTACTGCTTTTGCGACATCCGGATATGTAGCGAGATACCACTCCGGGTCGAAATACCAGGAACTCCGGCACAGACCTGCTTCAGATGACATCAGGAACTGTCGAAAGTCTCCCTTTCCGTAATCGTATGACAAGCCTCGGCTCAGGCTCGCCATCCGGAAGACAGAAGTTTCGAAAAAGGGATGTGCCTGTCTGTGCTCGTGTTCGCCGTCGGTCAGGTAATGATCATACCCGTTGCTGAACCCCTGAGAGATCAGGACAGGCAAACTGACGTCTGGATTGCGGCTGAAGTAGTCCGTTTCTGAAAACAGCCAGTGCGGCGAGCGGCTGCGAAAGCCACTTTCACAATAGTGCAGAAAGCCACAGCTGAAGACGCCGTAACTGATCCCGTCTCGAACGTCCGGATTTTGACGAAGATACCATTCCTCATCAAAGAACCGGTTTGGTGAAAGGCCTTTGCTGGCGCCTTTTTCAAGCCAGTGAGTTTCCATCGCCTCATTGCTGAGGTTCAGCGGCAGACCGTCATCGCTCAGAAGCTTTTCTTCGCGCAGAACGTGAGCATAGCGTGTCCGGTACCACTCCGCATCAAAGCGTCCCCACACGGGGGGACGGCTACCGGAAAAAGCCGGGGAAGCTAGGATGTAGTCTTTCAGGCTCATGCGGACCGTTTCCTCTGCGCGAAACTCTTACTTCAGTGCCAGCAGTATTTCAGTTCTGTTGAGTGCGGCGGCTTTGCCAGAGATCATGGAAGTTGATCGGTTGGATATTGCCGACAGGGAACCCCGCTTCCCGGATCGTATTAAGCAGGATCATTCTTGCAGACGGGAACAGATACCCAGGAGCATTGACCAGCAGCAGAGGTTCGACATCTGCCTGTGTGACCAGACCGGAAAGCGCGAAGAGACCCGCATAAGCGATCTGAAGTTCATACAGGGTACGCGCGTTGTGGGTGGCGGACTGCGGGGCGTCCAGACCCTGAGCACGGATCACCAGCGTGACTTCGAAATTCGGGTGTCCTCCCGGAAGCTGCCGGGCTGTTACGTCGACTGTCATTCCAATGTGCGGTTCACCTGAGATATCGCGATAGATGTCAGGCGTATTTTGTACGTCGATAGACAGTGTGCGAAGGTATTGAGAGCCAAGGACGAGTGTAGGGGCAGCAGCCGGGCTTGCAGAAACGCCCGAAGCGCCCTGAAGTGTGTCTGCGTGATCGTGATCGTTCATCCTGACCTTACCTTGTAAGCTATGCACGGTGTCCTGCGTAGTCGTCTGAAAGCGCAGCAACATGTCTGAAACAGTCTTGTGTCATGAGGGCGGCATTTTGGCTACCCGGCAACACTTTCTGCTGATCTCAAATGAACCTGCCACGTAGCATTCCCAAAGCTGGCAACGGCGCCCATCGTTTAGGTAATTCGGCCCGGCGTATACGCTCGATGTGATAGATGGGCGGTGGTTGTTGTTCACTGATAAGAAATCGCGAGTAAGTCCTGACCTGAGCCATGCGCCACTGACAGTCTGCCTCAGCGGCCTTTTGGGATAGATGAATATCTGCGACGACTTTGCGCTTTCCCTGTGAAGCAATGACAGCCCAGAGAAGATCAGCTTTTGGAAGTGTCGGTCGGAGGGGGATGACTTCGGACACAGCTCTCCCTTTCAGTGAGGCGCTGAGAATGTTATCGCCTTAAAGGAACGTCAGCATCGGTGCTTGGTTATGTTCCAGACGCAAGCACATCATGAGTGCTGACAGGAAATCAATCCTCCCGTGGTGCGGTTCGTGCCTCACGGGCAGCACGAATAGGACATTCCTATGCTGAGACTTCTTTTTATTGTCATCTTTCTGGCCGTACTGATCGTATTCGCCCTGAGCAACACGGACCTTGAGCCGATTTGGCTGATTTCTTTTGGCTGGCATCTGTCTGTGGGTACGCTCGCGCTGGGCATCGGTGTCGTGGGACTGATCTTCGGGTTTCTCACAGGCTGGGTGGGTGAATTTCGTCAACGCTCCAGGGCTCGTCGTTCCGAGGCACATGTCCGTACATTGGAAAGTCAGTTGGTGGAGCTTCATCAGCGCCTTGATCGTCTGCAGACGCCTCCCGTTGCGGCTGCCCCCACAACAGTCCCCTCACCTGAAAACCGGATCTGACTTCACCCATGACCAAGCGCACCCGGCTGATTGCCGCTTTTGATACAAACAGTCGAACGCAGGCAGAAGAGTGGTCTTCAAGTCTTGGGCATGCTGTTGATGCCATTAAGCTTGGCCTCGAATTCACGTATGCCTGTGGTCTGGAGGCTGTGAAGTCTGTGTCTGCCGGGCATGAGTTGTTTCTGGACCTCAAACTGCATGATATTCCCAATACTGTAGCTTCGGGACTGTCTGCATTGGCGCCATTGCGCCCTGCCCTGACGACAATTCATGCCTGTGGTGGCACCGAGATGATCTCACGGTCCCGCGAAGCCTTGGAGCAGGCTTTTCCGAATGACGAAAAGCGCCCCAAACTGCTAGCCGTAACTGTTCTGACGAGCATGGATGAAGCCGGGCTTAGAGAAACCGGTGTTGAGGCTACGCCACGGGAACAGGTTCTGCGTCTTGGCAAACTGGCCATTCGTGCTGGTGCGGATGGCCTTGTATGCTCGGCACATGAAATTACCCTTCTGCGGGATGCATTGGGTGACGATCCCGTTCTGGTTGTTCCGGGTATCCGGCCCGAGGGCAGCGCATCAAATGATCAGAAGCGCATCATGACGCCTACTCAGGCAGCAAAAGCAGGAGCGGACTGGATTGTTGTGGGCCGCCCGATTACGCGTTCGCCCAATCCCGCAAAAGCTGCGGCAGCTATTATGGCTGAGCTTGCGAGCGTATGACGAAAGTTAAAATCTGCGGTGTGCGAGATGTGGCGACTATGCAGCTTTGTGCCAGTTTAGGAGTAGATTGGGTTGGCTTCGTCTTTCATCCGGCATCACCGCGATATGTTTTGCCGGAACACGCACGCCGGTTGCATGAGAGTGTGTCAGGGGGCCTTACGCCCTCTCGTGTTGGGTTGTTCGTCAAAGCCGATGACAAAACAATTGAGCACACTCTGCAGACAGTGCCGCTCAATGTTTTGCAGATTTACGATTCAGTTGAACGCGCAAAAGAAATCAGAAGTCGATTTGGACTTCCTGTCTGGTTAGCACGCGGGGTGAAGTCTGCTTCGGATCTTCCAGTTCACGCCGAGGTCGACGGATATGTCATTGAAGCCCCCCGGCAGGATGGAGACGATCGTCCGGGCGGGCTTGGACGAACATTTGACTGGGCCTTGACCCAGGAATGGAAGGCTCCAGCCTTCTGGATGCTGGCAGGTGGTCTGACGCCTTCCAATGTTCAAAACGCTATTAACGCCAGTTCAGCGCCCGCTGTGGATGTGTCTTCCGGTGTTGAAAGCCGCGTGGGTGAAAAATCTCACAAATTAATTGAACAATTCGTCGAAAAAGCCCGCATAAGGGGTTGATCTTCAAACAGACCTTTCGTAAACACCACCTCGCTCGACAGGAGAGATGGCCGAGCGGCTTAAGGCGCACGCTTGGAAAGCGTGTGTACGTTAATAGCGTACCGTGGGTTCGAATCCCACTCTCTCCGCCAGAAGATATATTCCATGACATTCCATAATGCGGATCCGGTCTTGAATTCGGCGGATTTCCGACGATTTTAACGATCCAGAGCGTACTGTGGCAATCCTTGAAGCGCATGCAATGCGGGGGTAGTTATGGGGGTATCAGACTGGTCCTGGGGGTATCGATGCTGACAGATGTCCAGCTTCGGCGCATTGCCCCGAAAGACAAGGCTTACAAGCTTGCAGACGCAGGTGGTCTTTTTATTCTGGTCCAGCCGAACGGATCGCGCCTCTGGCGTATGAAGTATCGCTTCGCTGGCAAGGAAAAGCTCCTTGCATTTGGCACTTATCCCGAAGTGACGCTCGCAAAAGCCAGAGACGCCCGGGATCAGGCGCGTGGCGAGCTCCGTGCCGGTCGGGATCCTTCACTGACCCGCAAACAGCGTCAGGCAGAAGCCCGCCAGACAGATCGCCAACTCAGAAACGTTGGAGAAATCTGGATTGCTTCCCAGGCTTCGCGCTGGACTCCGCGCCACCGGAAAGACGTCGAAACGAGTCTGGAGCGGTTCGTCTGGCCTGATCTGGGCTCTCTCAATCTTGACGATATCACTCCGCCAATGGTGCTCGCGACCATCAGAAAGATTGAAGCCGGAAGAGCCAGGGAAACGGCACGCCGGATACGCCAGATTTCCTGTTCGGCATCGCTCATGGTCTGGGCACGCAGGATCCTGCAGCGATCGTCAAGGGGGCACTCGTCCCGCTGAAAAAAGGTCGCCAGCCCGCCATCACCGATCTGGGGGAACTGCGCGATCTGTTCCGTCAGGTTGAAGCCATTCCGGCTCACCCCGTGACGTTACTGGCGCTCCGCTTTCTGGCCCTGACCTCTGTCCGTCCCGGCGAGGTCCATGCCATGGGATGGCACGAACTTTCAGAGGATCGGTCCGTCTGGCTGATTCCGGCAGAGCGCATGAAGATGCGTCGGGAACATGAAGTCCCCCTTTCCCGACAGGCGCGGGAGATTCTCGAGGCAGTTTTCCTGCTGACAGGCAAAGGGCCGCTCGTTTTCCCAAACAGCCGATGGGCGCATCGCCCGATGAGTGAGAACGCGCTCAGTTATCTTCTTCAGCGGGCAGGATATTCCGAGCGCCAGGTTCCGCACGGCTTTCGGGCGTCATTCTCGTCCATCATGAATGAACGCTACCCGTCCGACAGGGCTATCATCGACCTCATGCTGGCGCATCAGAACAAGGATCGGGTGGAAGCAGCCTATAATCGTGCTCTTCATCGTGAACGACGAAAAGAACTTGCTCAGATCTGGGCCGACCTTCTTATGGAAAACGCTTCACCCCCAGCCGATTTGCTCGGTCACCAAAAGCGATAGACAGCCACCCCCACTGTTCAGTGGAAAGCAATACCAGATCTGGGAGCTTGATGAGATCGGCCCTTCAGAGGAGCATAATGTCTTTTAAGGGGGGGCAGAAGGTCCGGTAACAGATAGCCAGAGAGAAATAGAAGATGCCCTTTACGGTCGAACTCTCCTTGACAGGGGCATTTCCGCCTTCCCCAATCAAGGGGTGATGCCTTATCGTTGTGATGAGCCGAATACGCTGCAGCAGCAAGCCATCTGTCTGGTACTTCAAAAGGCAGAAGACCGTATCGCTCGTGATGGAAAGACCATTGACTTCAAAGTGAAGGATATTACCTGACCATGGTTGCTCCAGGCGAAAACGGGATTGTGCGATACGCTCAGCTGATCCGCACCCGGAAGTATGTTGCGGTGATTTCCATGGACAATCGCGGGGGCAGTTACTTCTCTGTCACCGGGTGGTCCACGTTCATTGATCGCAAAGAGGCTACGCCCGAGTGGATTGGGGAAAATCTGAAGAAGGCCCTTCAGACCAGTCGGGACCTTCTCACGGAATGGGGTAACTCCCCTTTAAGAGCTGAAAGAAGTGTTGTTGAAAGCAAAAAGTCCGGTCCGCTCTTTATGGAGTTCTGGGGGCGTGTTCAGGAGACATACGGCTTCAAGGACTGGCGGGATGCCCGGAAAAAATCAGCTCTGGTTTTTACGAAATGGCATTGCGAGCAGACGGATCAGGTGCGTCTGGCGGCATCCAAGGGGCGTGGTACGGGCCACTCCGCCTGGTATTCGAACGAAAATGCCGGGAAGGTCTTTCATGCCTCGATCAATGCCAGCGATCAGGAGTTCGGTGAGATCGCCATACAGGCTCTCAATGTCTGCCAGCCAAACTATCTGTGAACGGCCGCTTTTGGGAATTCCAATTGGTGCGGTCTACGTCTGACATGTAGGCGATAGCTGCCGCTGCATTTCTGTGCCAAACTCGAAACACATGCCTCTCCTTCGCTTCGCCGTCGAATTCGCTGCCCTCTATCTCGGTGGCCCCCTTATCATCCTAGGATCAGGGCCCATTGATTTGATTGTGAAAAACTGATTCAGGCTCTGTRAGGAGACTGGAGATGAGCGATCTGTTTTGGCTGACGGACGAACAAATGAAGCGTCTACGGCCCTTTTTCCCAAAGAGCCATGGTAGAGCCCGCGTTGATGACCGCCGCGTGCTGAGCGGCATCATCTTTGTGAACAGAAATGGCCTGCGCTGGCGCGACGCGCCCCGGGAATACGGTCCACACAAGACGCTCTATAATCGCTGGAAGCGTTGGGGTGACATGGGCATTTTCATGCGGATGATGGATGGTCTGGCTGCCCAAAAGGCCGAGCCCCGGACCATCATGATTG
>NZ_JACSIQ010000900.1:0-354 GCF_018812105.1 Gluconobacter sp. P1D12_c | reverse complement strand
CAATCAGATGACGGCAAGAGGTTGTCAGCAGACGAAGCTGGGCCTGCAACGATCGCATGGTGACAATCGCTTTGTCACGGATCCGGTGCTCGGCACGGCGCATCATGCTTCCGAGGAGTTTGTCCATCATTGTGAGGGCCGCGTCGGTTAGAACCTCCTCAAGTCGGACCCCGGCTGCCACCAGAATGGCGTAACGACGGGATGACCGAAGCTCGGCCAGATGCTGGGGCGTAATCCGGGCAGCTTCTTCGCTCAAACGGTCAAAGGCCACACGCGGTATGGTCGTGGCGCGAGCGCTGTCGAGGTTCAGGGATCGTACACACTCCAGGCGTTCCAGCAATCGCAGGATATTGC
>NZ_JACSIQ010000899.1:0-354 GCF_018812105.1 Gluconobacter sp. P1D12_c | reverse complement strand
AGATCCTGTTTGTCCGTCGAGCAGCGGGCATAGCCGATCATTATGTGTGTCATACGGGAAAGTGTAACGTATAAGGCCCCATGACTGCAAAACATATGGTACCACCTTTATGAGACACAGCACACGGCTGTATTCCATGACGTGTTGCACTTGTCCGGGACAGTCCGTCCAACGATCCCCTTCCGGACACATGAAGGAGACATCCGATCATGGCGCTGCGCCGTCTTCTTACCCGTGAAGCTCTCGCCCGACATTAAGAGACTTCTGTCGATGATCGCGAGATCACTAGACATTTTACACTCAGCCAGGATGACTTCGATCTGATCGCAACCCGCCGCGGAGAAACCTACCGAT
>NZ_JACSIQ010000898.1:0-354 GCF_018812105.1 Gluconobacter sp. P1D12_c | reverse complement strand
CCGGGAAAGGGCCGGCCTTGACCAGGCACTGGCGGCTGTTCGTAGTGGCGATACTTTGGTCGTACCAAAGCTTGATCGACTGGCCCGCTCTGTCCCTGATGCACGGCTTATTGGCGACAGCCTGGCATCCCGTGGCGTGAAGCTTCAACTTGGGAACAGTATTCACGATCCGTCTGATCCAATGGGCAAGTTGTTCTTCAACATCCTTGCGACTTTCGCGGAGTTTGAAGCCGATCTGATCCGGATGCGTACTCGTGAAGGGATGGCCGTTGCACGCGACAAAGGTAAACTACGCGGAAAGAAACCCAAGCTTTCTGAACGTCAGCAAAAAGAGCTTCGCCGGATGTATGATAC
>NZ_JACSIQ010000897.1:0-354 GCF_018812105.1 Gluconobacter sp. P1D12_c | reverse complement strand
GCCGCCTGAGCGCGGACGTTGGGCTCGACCAGCTGGAGACAACAGCCTGTTTCTCAATGGTATGCTGCATGTTCTGCGCACAGGCTGTCCGTGGCGGGACATGCATGAGCGCTACGGCAAATGGAACTCGGTCTATGTCCGGTTCCGGCGTTGGGCTGAGCAGGGGGTGTGGGATGCTCTGCTGCAAACCCTGATAGACCTCGACCTGACCGATAACTGGCAGCATATGGTCGACAGTACCGTAGTCCGTGCCCATTCACAGGCTACGGGCGCAAAAGGGGGGCTCATTCGGAGGCTTTTGGTCGATCACGCGGCGGCTTTACGAGCAAGATCCATGTCCGATGTGACAATCAA
>NZ_JACSIQ010000896.1:0-354 GCF_018812105.1 Gluconobacter sp. P1D12_c | reverse complement strand
GGAAAGAAACCCAAGCTTTCTGAACGTCAGCAAAAAGAGCTTCGCCGGATGTATGATACCGGCGATTACTCCATCAGCGATCTTTCAGAACTGTTTTCTATTTCTCGGCCAACTGTCTATCGAACTCTCAGCAGAACAGCCTCAACGTTCTTGTTGGGTTCACTCTAAGCGTACGTAAAGTACACTTTCGTGTCGTGACCCCTATTTGAACGAGGCGTTGCGCTGGATTCAGGAGCGGCACGGCAAGGACAACGTGATCGCTGCCATCATTCACCGGGACGAAAAAACGCCGCACCTGTCGGCCTACGTGGTGCCAAAAGACCCCGATACAGGCCGCCTGAATTGCAGCAGGTT
>NZ_JACSIQ010000895.1:0-354 GCF_018812105.1 Gluconobacter sp. P1D12_c | reverse complement strand
GATCGTTGCAGGCCCAGATTAGTCTGCTGACAACCTCTTGCCGTAATCTGATTGAGGCCGGCCAGTGATCAGGGCGTTTATTCACTGTCTGCCTTGGAATTGACTGGCCCCGCCTCCAGGACGCCATCGGCAGGGCTGAAACCCTGACCGACCGCTCCAGAGACAATTGATCGCACGGCCGAACTCATCAACCGGCATCGCTCTCTTCGTCCTGACGTCCATTCCTGAACGCGTTCCAGTTTCAGGGTGGTCGCACGGTACAGGGATTACTGAAGGCGGTGCAGATCATTGGAGGGAGACCTCTATCGGACAGGTAAACGCAGATTGCCTGACTCCTGTCCGATCCGGTTCATT
>NZ_JACSIQ010000894.1:0-354 GCF_018812105.1 Gluconobacter sp. P1D12_c | reverse complement strand
AGCCGCCACCAGCGTTGCATCCAGGATCTGGCCCGACATCGGCAGATAGCCGGCGTGCCGCAGGGTCGCGTCAAAACGGTTGAACAGACCCTCGATCGCTCCCACCTGCGTCAGGCGCTCACGGAACAGCCAGAGTGTTTTGGCATCAGGAACACGATCTGAAAGCCCCAGCCCAAGGAAGCGCATGAACGACAGGCGATCGTTGATCAGATATTCCGTCCGCTCATCAGACAAATTGTTCAACGTCTGGATCACCAGGATCTTGAACATCAGCACCGGATCAAATGGCGGTCGCCCGCCTTTGCTTCCATCTGAATAGGCCAGTGCCTTCTCCAGATCAGGACGGAACACTTC
>NZ_JACSIQ010000893.1:0-355 GCF_018812105.1 Gluconobacter sp. P1D12_c | reverse complement strand
CCCCAGAGTGACGCCAGGGGCAGCCCACGATGGGCTGCAACCATACGGCCAAGGGCTTCGGCGTATCCGGCCTCGCTGATATGCCAGTCATGCAGATGCGCCAACTGGCGCAGGGTGGCACCCTGACAGGTGTCGGCCATGCGTGTCAGACAAAGATTAATCCCATCCGCCAGGATCACCGTCAGCAGGGCGTTTTTGTCATCCGCGACACGGCTGGAACGGCGATGGGTAAAGCAGTCGGTGAAGCTGATCCAGCGGTCCACTTCCAGCAGAAGATCAGTAATCTTGATGCGTGGCAGCCGGTCGTAAGCCGCCCGCCTCAACTCTTCCACAGCAGGGGGTGTAATTGCTTTCA
>NZ_JACSIQ010000892.1:0-355 GCF_018812105.1 Gluconobacter sp. P1D12_c | reverse complement strand
TGTTGAGCATGACCATCGTGAAACCCAATCGGGAGGTTTCTCCGCGGCGGGTTGCGATCAGATCGAAGTCATCCTGGCTCAGTGTAAAATGTCTCGTGATCTCGCGATCATCGACAGAAGGCTCGTAATGTCGGGCGAGAGCTTAGCGGGTCAGAAGACGGCGCCGCGCCATGATCGGATGTCTCCTTCATGTGTCCGGAAGGGGATCGTTGGACGGACTGTCCCGGACAAGTGCAACACGTCATGGAATACAGCCGTGTGCTGTGTCTCATAAAGGTGGTACCATATGTTTTGCAGTCATGGGGCCTTATACGTTACACTTTCCCGTATGACACACATAATGATCGGCTATGCC
>NZ_JACSIQ010000891.1:0-355 GCF_018812105.1 Gluconobacter sp. P1D12_c | reverse complement strand
CCTGTCAGGGTGCCACCCTGCGCCAGTTGGCGCATCTGCATGACTGGCATATCAGCGAGGCCGGATACGCCGAAGCCCTTGGCCGTATGGTTGCAGCCCATCGTGGGCTGCCCCTGGCGKCACTCTGGGGAGACGGCACATCGTCCTCAAGTGATGGKCAATTGTTTCATGCAGGTGGCAGAGGCGCTGCGATCAGCGATATCAATGCGCGCAATGGCAGTGAACCGGGCGTCAGTTTCTAGACCCACATCTCCGATCAGTATGATCCGTTTTCGACCCGGGGGATTGCGGCGACGGCCGGTGAAGCACCCTATGTTCTGGATGGGCTGCTGTATCAGGATGGGCTGCTGTATCA
>NZ_JACSIQ010000090.1:0-744 GCF_018812105.1 Gluconobacter sp. P1D12_c | reverse complement strand
TGCCGGCTCTTGCCAGGAAGGGCGAGTTGTCACAGGTCCGGCTTGATGCACATGGTCTTGTGATTTCGCCTCTGAAAGCAATTACACCCCCTGCTGTGGAAGAGTTGAGGCGGGCGGCTTACGACCGGCTGCCACGCATCAAGATTACTGATCTTCTGCTGGAAGTGGACCGCTGGATCAGCTTCACCGACTGCTTTACCCATCGCCGTTCCAGCCGTGTCGCGGATGACAAAAACGCCCTGCTGACGGTGATCCTGGCGGATGGGATTAATCTTGGTCTGACACGCATGGCCGACACCTGTCAGGGTGCCACCCTGCGCCAGTTGGCGCATCTGCATGACTGGCATATCAGCGAGGCCGGATACGCCGAAGCCCTTGGCCGTATGGTTGCAGCCCATCGTGGGCTGCCCCTGGCGTCACTCTGGGGAGACGGCACATCGTCCTCAAGTGATGGTCAATTGTTTCATGCAGGTGGCAGAGGCGCTGCGATCAGCGATATCAATGCGCGCAATGGCAGTGAACCGGGCGTCAGTTTCTACACCCACATCTCCGATCAGTATGATCCGTTTTCGACCCGGGTGATTGCGGCGACGGCCGGTGAAGCACCCTATGTTCTGGATGGGCTGCTGTATCATGCCAACGGGCTTTCCATTGAAGAGCATTATACCGACACGGGTGGGGCATCGGATCATGTTTTCGGGCTGATGCCCTTCTTTGGTTATCGATTTGCGCCCAGGATACGGG
>NZ_JACSIQ010000890.1:0-355 GCF_018812105.1 Gluconobacter sp. P1D12_c | reverse complement strand
GAGATGCTCGACACGCGACCGGATCACCGATTTCCCTGCGTTGGACCGCTGGATGTGCCGAGGCATAGGCTTGAGATGCGGCTTTTTCCTGTGGACCTTTGAGACAAAGCCCTGCTTTTCCATGAAGTCTTCGTTGGCTTTCGAGCGATACGCGGTATCGGCCCAGACGCTTGAGGCGGTATTGGCTTTATCCAGAAGCCCCTCTCTCAATCGCGCGCCATCACTGGCGGCGGCATCTGTTGTCTTCCATTTGCGGATGAACCGATACTTCCGGTCGATGGAGACGTGGGGTTTGTAGCCAAAGAATGGGATAGCGAGATCACTCGACGGCATGGTTCCATCGTCCTGCCGCTTT
>NZ_JACSIQ010000889.1:0-356 GCF_018812105.1 Gluconobacter sp. P1D12_c | reverse complement strand
GTCTTATGGTCCAGCATTATCCGCAGACGCCTGACACTGAACTCGGCAAAAAGGCTCTCGAACTCATTGAAGTTGTCTCTAAGCGACACCATCAGCAGGTTATCGAAAAACTCCAAAAAATTGGATGCGATGCTCTAACGGGGCGTAATCTGTTTGCGTTGCGTGGTTCGTGGGAGCTTGGCAACAGGGATATCAATGCGGTGGATGATTCCGCAAAAGCATATATGCTTGACACTTACACGATATCTCACATGGGTAGAGGTGGGGGTAGCGTCTTAGAAGATGGKATGCTGTCAAAGGTTCTCGACATAGAGCGTCTACAAGACCCCGTAGAGCTTGATGAGCCTCCTAATGAG
>NZ_JACSIQ010000888.1:0-356 GCF_018812105.1 Gluconobacter sp. P1D12_c | reverse complement strand
CCTCAATAGGAGGCTCATCTAGCTCTACTGGGGCTTGTAGACGCTCTATGTCGAGAACCTTTGACAGCATCCCATCTTCTAAGACGCTACCCCCACCTCTACCCATGTGAGATATCGTGTAAGTGTCAAGCATATATGCTTTTGCGGAATCATCCACCGCATTGATATCCCTGTTGCYAAGCTCCCACGAACCACGCAACGCAAACAGATTACGCCCCGTTAGAGCATCGCATCCAATTTTTTGGAGTTTTTCGATAACCTGCTGATGGTGTCGCTTAGAGACAACTTCAATGAGTTCGATAGCCTTTTTGCCGAGTTCAGTGTCAGGCGTCTGCCGAGTTCAGTGTCAGGCGTCT
>NZ_JACSIQ010000887.1:0-356 GCF_018812105.1 Gluconobacter sp. P1D12_c | reverse complement strand
GCCCAAGGAAGCGCATGAACGACAGGCGATCGTTGATCAGATATTCCGTCCGCTCATCAGACAAATTGTTCAACGTCTGGATCACCAGGATCTTGAACATCAGCACCGGATCAAATGGCGGTCGCCCGCCTTTGCTTCCATCTGAATAGGCCAGTGCCTTCTCCAGATCAGGACGGAACACTTCAAAATCCACAGTCCGGGAAAATGCTTCGAGCTCATCACCAAGCCCGCTCAACCGGGCAAGCCGCTCTTCAACGTCAAAAAATCCCGGCTGCTTCATAGCGTCATTCCCTCAGTCAGAACCGGACGAATGGAATCACAGAGCAGACCTCAAAACCAGGGGGTTTTTCGAACCC
>NZ_JACSIQ010000886.1:0-357 GCF_018812105.1 Gluconobacter sp. P1D12_c | reverse complement strand
GCAGATATCATCAACAGACCACCCCAGATGGAACACATGCCCAGATGGAACACATGCCCAAGCCATGATCGAGGATGCCTGCGCTTTGATGACCCGTTGGGCCGCTAATTTCGTAGATGAACGACCTACGGATTCCATCCGAGCCCGCCAGTCTTGGCTGTCTTGTGTTCTTGGCGGTCTTGTGTTGAACTTATAATACTGATGTGGGTCGGGTGGTGACGTTCCTGCGTCAGGAGCCTTCTCCCGTCATGAGCCTTCTCCTCCCCTATCGGGCTTCTTCGATGTAATCCGAAAAGATATCCATCGATTTAACCTCGACTAACATTATACCATAAAAATCAGATTATCAAGCACCAT
>NZ_JACSIQ010000885.1:0-357 GCF_018812105.1 Gluconobacter sp. P1D12_c | reverse complement strand
CTATAAGGGACTGGACCTGTTGGCTGCGGCACTCCCGCAGGTTGATGTTCCTATCGAATGTCGCGTTATCGGGCAGGGGCCCGATAGCGCCCGATAGCCCTGAACTAGACGAGCTTCAGAAGATCAACGGAGTTCAGGTCGAAAATCGATGGGTTCCAGATAATGAGCTGTCACAGCTGATGGACTGGGCGGACGTATTGCTGCTTCCCTAGCGGGAAGCCTCTCAACGTGGCGTTGGCGCAATGGCCGCATCAGGAGGGAGTTATCTCGTCGCGACGAATGAGGGTGGCCTCACGGAGCAGTTCGCTGACACTTCACAGGCGGTACTATGTGAGCAGGAGCCGGCAGCTATCGCAC
>NZ_JACSIQ010000884.1:0-357 GCF_018812105.1 Gluconobacter sp. P1D12_c | reverse complement strand
CTCAATACGCGACTGATACAGAGGTACGGCTCGTTTAAGGAGTTCAAGGGACTGATACAGAGGTACGGCTCGTTTAAGGAGTTCAAGGGGTCTCTTAATGATGAGAGGCTTCGCATCGGTCGAGATCATTCTGATGATGAGCTTTTCACGAAGCGTGATGAAGGCGAAGCCACGATAGGTGTCCCTAAATCATTGGATATGTTCGGGCCCGATATTGATATGGCTCTCTGTGTTGAGCTGTTCGGGCCCGATATTGATATGGCTCTCTGTGTTGAGCATTCTCATGATGGTCTTGTGATCTGTGGTGATGAAATAAAATACAAGCAGATGGAGAATAAGAATGTTTGGCTTATGCTA
>NZ_JACSIQ010000883.1:0-357 GCF_018812105.1 Gluconobacter sp. P1D12_c | reverse complement strand
CAGTACCCCACAAACTGAGGGTCGGAGATTGTTATGGATATGGTAAAGAAGGAAAAATATAGAGAAATAGAGAGAGAAGTACAGAGGCTTGAAAATCTGTTCAATATAAAGGCTGTGCGATTGAAGGCACGTTATGAGACCAAGGCTATTCGTTATATGTTTGGGAATGGGGTCGAGGTTTATTGCGGTTGGGAAAAGCCTTACGATATCATGACTTGTTTGCATGACCATTATATTGACCATTCTTTTCCTGTGAAGGATGTGAAAAGTTATAGAGATTATTTGCGTTGTCTTCCTTCGCATTCTTCTTTGTTTTTGGATTACATAGAAAGCAGGGGATATGGTTTTTTAAGATTC
>NZ_JACSIQ010000882.1:0-357 GCF_018812105.1 Gluconobacter sp. P1D12_c | reverse complement strand
CGGCCATGCGTGTCAGACCAAGATTAATCCCATCCGCCAGGATCAGCGTCAGAAGGGCGTTTTTGTCATCCGCGACACGGCTGGAGATCAGCGTCAGAAGGGCGTTTTTGTCATCCGCGACACGGCTGGAACGTCGATTGGTATCAGTAATCTTGATGCGTGGCAGCCGGTCGTAAGCCGCCCGCCTCAACTCTTCCCCAGCAGGGGGTGTAATTGCTTTCAGAGGCGAAATCACAAGCCCATGTGCATCAAGCCGGACCGGTGACAACTCGCCCTTCCTGGCAAGAGCCGTCACCCGGTTCAGCGCGGTTTACTCGCCCTTCCTGGCAAGAGCCGTCACCCGGTTCAGCGCGGTTT
>NZ_JACSIQ010000881.1:0-357 GCF_018812105.1 Gluconobacter sp. P1D12_c | reverse complement strand
TGTGCGACAGCTTTGACGGCTTGTCCTGCCAGTCTTCGGGAATACGGCCTGCCCGGAGATCGGCTTTCTCGGCGTTCGTGTTGCGCTGCTTTGGAGCCGCCACCAGCGTTGCATCCAGGATCTGGCCCGACATCGGCAGATAGCCGGCGTGCCGCAGGGTCGCGTCAAAACGGTTGAACAGACCCTCGATCGCTCCCACCTGCGTCAGGCGCTCACGGAACAGCCAGAGTGTTTTGGCATCAGGAACACGATCTGAAAGCCCCAGCCCAAGGAAGCGCATGAACGACAGGCGATCGTTGATCAGATATTCCGTCCGCTCATCAGACAAATTGTTCAACGTCTGGATCACCAGGATCT
>NZ_JACSIQ010000089.1:0-744 GCF_018812105.1 Gluconobacter sp. P1D12_c | reverse complement strand
TTCAAATATTCGTTGAATCTTAAAAAACCATATCCCCTGCTTTCTATGTAATCCAAAAACAAAGAAGAATGCGAAGGAAGACAACGCAAATAATCTCTATAACTTTTCACATCCTTCACAGGAAAAGAATGGTCAATATAATGGTCATGCAAACAAGTCATGATATCGTAAGGCTTTTCCCAACCGCAATAAACCTCGCCCCCATTCCCAAACATATAACGAATAGCCTTGGTCTCATAACGTGCCTTCAATCGCACAGCCTTTATATTGAACAGATTTTCAAGCCTCTGTACTTCTCTCTCTATTTCTCTATATTTTTCCTTCTTTACCATATCCATAACAATCTCCGACCCTCAGTTTGTGGGGTACTGGAAACTTATTGTAGCAGATAGAAATCAATATTTGACTTGTCATAGTGTCCGACTATGACAATTACATTGTCGTCGGTCCTGCGGAGCTTCAAAGATACCAGTCTGCAAGCTCCTGAAAGGCGTCCTGATTAGCTTCGAAGTATTCGGAATCCGGAACCTCAATAGGAGGCTCATCAAGCTCTACGGGGTCTTGTAGACGCTCTATGTCGAGAACCTTTGACAGCATCCCATCTTCTAAGACGCTACCCCCACCTCTACCCATGTGAGATATCGTGTAAGTGTCAAGCATATATGCTTTTGCGGAATCATCCACCGCATTGATATCCCTGTTGCCAAGCTCCCACGAACCACGCAACGCAAACAGATTAAGCCC
>NZ_JACSIQ010000880.1:0-357 GCF_018812105.1 Gluconobacter sp. P1D12_c | reverse complement strand
TTCGAGCTGGTCACCAAGCCCACTCAGACGAGCCAGGCGATCTTCAACATCAAAAAAACCGGGCTGCATCATCATCCATCCCTCATCGTAAGATGAACGATGGAATCACACACAGGGCCTCATAACCAGAGGGTTTTTCGAACCCTCCACGTGGGATTTGTAGCCAAAGAACGGAATGGCGAGATCTGTTGCGGGGATCGTTCCGTCATCCTGCCGCTTTGCTTTCGTGAACTTCAGCGTCCAGCGCGCATGGCGATCCTTGTGGGACAATTTGGATGGCTTGTCCTGCCAGTCTTCAGGAATACGCCCTGCCCGGAGGTCGGCTTTCTCGGTGTTGGTATTGCGCTGCTTTGGAGC
>NZ_JACSIQ010000879.1:0-358 GCF_018812105.1 Gluconobacter sp. P1D12_c | reverse complement strand
ATTTGCGTTGTCTTCCTTCGCATTCTTCTTTGTTTTTGGATTACATAGAAAGCAGGGGATATGGTTTTTTAAGATTCAACGAATATTTGAACGATGACGAGGATGATTTTTGTTACGAGTGTGTTTTTGTTAATGACAATAAAGATGAGATACGCCTTTGGGTTAAAGATTTAGAAGATTGTGACAAGGATGGTTTGTATTCTAGTATCGATAATTTAGATTTGGAAAATTGTACGTCTGATGATTGTAAAAGCAGACTCTCAACGATTTGCGAGAAATTTTTTGGATCGTTGTCATGAGTTATAAATTCGCACATTTTGATATGCTGAGTCGTAAAGTGCTTGTAAAGCCATCCGAC
>NZ_JACSIQ010000878.1:0-358 GCF_018812105.1 Gluconobacter sp. P1D12_c | reverse complement strand
CTTATCGGGGTGCTTTTCACCTTTCCCTCACGGTACTTGTTCACTATCGGTCACTAAGGAGTATTTAGGCTTGGAGGGTGGTCCCCCCATGTTCAGACAGGGTTTCACGTGCCCCGCCCTACTCGAATCCTCACAAAGACACTACGCATACGGGGCTATCACCCATTATTGCCGGACTTTCCAGACCGTTCTGCGTCTTCGTGGTAAGGCATTGGCCTGCTCCGCGTTCGCTCGCCACTACTAGCGGAATCTCTGTTGATGTCTTTTCCTCCAGGTACGGAGATGTTTCAGTTCCCCGGGTTTGCCTCATGCACCTATGTATTCAGTACATGATCCTCTTGCGAGGGGGTTGCCCCAT
>NZ_JACSIQ010000877.1:0-358 GCF_018812105.1 Gluconobacter sp. P1D12_c | reverse complement strand
GTCCAGCGCGCATGGCGATCCTTGTGCGACAGCTTTGACGGCTTGTCCTGCCAGTCTTCGGGAATACGGCCTGCCCGGAGATCGGCTTTCTCGGCGTTCGTGTTGCGCTGCTTTGGAGCCGCCACCAGCGTTGCATCCAGGATCTGGCCYGACATCGGCAGATAGCCGGCGTGCCGCAGGGTCGCGTCAAAACGGTTGAACAGACCCTCGATCGCTCCCACCTGCGTCAGGCGCTCACGGAACAGCCAGAGTGTTTTGGCATCAGGAACACGATCTGAAAGCCCCAGCCCAAGGAAGCGCATGAACGACAGGCGATCGTTGATCAGATATTCCGTCCGCTCATCAGACAAATTGTTCA
>NZ_JACSIQ010000876.1:0-358 GCF_018812105.1 Gluconobacter sp. P1D12_c | reverse complement strand
CAGCCAGACCATTCTGACGGGGATAAGATCCGAGCTTCCGCAGCATGGCCGAGGCCGTCACGGTTCCACTCCGAATGGATGTGACCAGACGCAGCAGGTCGTCCCAGTGGGCCGCAACATGATCGGTATTGATCGGGTCACCGGCCATTCCACTCAGGAGATCACCGGGGCTTTGATCTGGAAACAGGTGAAGTTTCCGCTCTTTCAGATCCCGTATCCTGGGCGCAAATCGATAACCAAAGAAGGGCATCAGCCCGAAAACATGATCCGATGCCCCACCCGTGTCGGTATAATGCTCTTCAATGGAAAGCCCGTTGGCATGATACAGCAGCCCATCCAGAACATAGGGTGCTTCACC
>NZ_JACSIQ010000875.1:0-358 GCF_018812105.1 Gluconobacter sp. P1D12_c | reverse complement strand
CTGTCAGAGAGATATGCTCCCAGCCGAGGGGTGCAATATGCCGCGCCAGGTCATCGGAAATGCCGAGCGTTGCGATGGCAGACTGAAGATAGCGCGTATTCCATAGGATAACCGCTGCCACCAGCAGGTTTAAACCTGACGCTCGATAAGCCTGATTTTCAATCCGCCGATCCCGCAGTTCACCAAGCTGGTTGAAGAAGAGCGCCCGAGCCAGCGCATTCCGGGCTTCTCCCTTGTTGAGCCCTGCCTGGGTTCGCCTGCGCAAATCCAGATCCTGTATCCAGTCGAGCATGAAAACCGACCGCTCGATCCGGCCAACTTCACGCAAGGCCACAGCCAGACCATTCTGACGGGGATA
>NZ_JACSIQ010000874.1:0-358 GCF_018812105.1 Gluconobacter sp. P1D12_c | reverse complement strand
GGTTTCTGAGTCATTCACGAAAAGCCGTWTTGATGATGGTGCGAAGTCTCGTGAAAATGAAATTCATTTATTGAAGAATCAAAATGAGAAGTTGAAAGCGAGTAATTCATCACTAAAAACAAAAATTCACAAAAGAAATGACTCACGAAAATCACTATTGAACGAATTGGAAAGCGAACGCGAAAAAAGTTTTTCTAAGGGCAAGCCGTTCAGAGATTTACAGAAGAAGAATGAACAGCTTGAAACTTATCTTGGTTTAGTTTTTGATTCTTTGGATTCGCATGGAATTAATCCTGTTCCGTTCATTAAGACTGTCTACACGTTGGATGATTTAATGCGTGATTGCGATAGGATTGCG
>NZ_JACSIQ010000873.1:0-358 GCF_018812105.1 Gluconobacter sp. P1D12_c | reverse complement strand
ATCTTTTTAATACTGATTTAGCCTTTAGCATGGAGGTCGAAACCCCAATGCTAGACCCCGGACCTTCGGGGTCGTCGCTCTAGGCAATAGAGCGATCAGAACCCTTTTGAGGCTTCGCCTTAGGTTCCCACGTCGCCTGGAATGACTCAAGCCACTCCTTCGCAATCCTATCGCAATCACGCATTAAATCATCCAACGTGTAGACAGTCTTAATGAACGGAACAGGATTAATTCCATGCGAATCCAAAGAATCAAAAACTAAACCAAGATAAGTTTCAAGCTGTTCATTCTTCTTCTGTAAATCTCTGAACGGCTTGCCCTTATCAAAACTTTTTTCGCGTTCGCTTTTCAATTCGTT
>NZ_JACSIQ010000872.1:0-359 GCF_018812105.1 Gluconobacter sp. P1D12_c | reverse complement strand
GGGACCAGTTGAAGACAGTCATCAGGCATGATGATGAGGCTTTTCCTCATCTTCATGCTTTCATCGTTCCTGATGATTTGAAGGCGATCAGCTTACATCCTGGGGATAGTGCAAAGCAGAAGGCCAAGGCGGATGGGTTATCTCCAAAGGAACAAAATGAAGCCTATAAGCAATCGTTTAGAGATTGGCAGGACAGTTATTGGGATAAGGTCGGGAAGCCTTCTGGCTTAACTCGTATTGGTCCAGGTCGTAGGCGTTTAACTCGGGACCAGTGGAACCAGGAGAAGCAACAAGCCAAGGCTTTAGCTATTGCTCTGGCTGATGGTCGTGCTGTTGCAAAGCGTGTTGATGCTGCAAAA
>NZ_JACSIQ010000871.1:0-359 GCF_018812105.1 Gluconobacter sp. P1D12_c | reverse complement strand
GGAAGCAATCAGAGAGCTTGCGTGTCCATTTCCTATGCTCCGCCTTGAGGTCATCATATATGCGGACGTTCTCACCGCAGGTGATAACCATGTACCGCAGATACTTCCCCTTATTCGGGAGAATGTTATCAATCCAATAGGTCAGCTCACTCCTCAACTGGCGACGCTCAGCAACAGCAACAGCAGGAATGAACCTGATATGCCTAAACTGTTCATCCATCTGCTTAGCTAATCCAGACAGCAAACCCACCTTGAAAAAGGTGCGATCCTGCTTCTTACGCATAGACGGAATCCCCAGACCATCAAGCCTGTCAGCAATGCGATCAGATTGAAGCCTTATGGCCTCATCCCTGCCAATG
>NZ_JACSIQ010000088.1:0-748 GCF_018812105.1 Gluconobacter sp. P1D12_c | reverse complement strand
GCTTCACGCCACGGGATGCCAGGCTGTCGCCAATAAGCCGTGCATCAGGGACAGAGCGGGCCAGTCGATCAAGCTTTGGTACGACCAAAGTATCGCCACTACGAACAGCCGCCAGTGCCTGGTCAAGGCCGGCCCTTTCCCGGTTCGTGCCGGTGAAGCCCTTGTCGGTGTAAATACGATCGGCAGAAACACCGAGTTTGAGCAGTTCCTGATGCTGGGCCGCGAGATCCTGTTTGTCCGTCGAGCAGCGGGCATAGCCGATCATTATGTGTGTCATACGGGAAAGTGTAACGTATAAGGCCCCATGACTGCAAAACATATGGTACCACCTTTATGAGACACAGCACACGGCTGTATTCCATGACGTGTTGCACTTGTCCGGGACAGTCCGTCCAACGATCCCCTTCCGGACACATGAAGGAGACATCCGATCATGGCGCGGCGCCGTCTTCTGACCCGTGAAGCTCTCGCCCGACATTACGAGCCTTCTGTCGATGATCGCGAGATCACGAGACATTTTACACTCAGCCAGGATGACTTCGATCTGATCGCAACCCGCCGCGGAGAAACCTCCCGATTGGGTTTCACGATTGTCATGCTCTACATGCGCTGGCCGGTACGGGTGCTGGAATCTGGTGAAACACCACCGGCTCCCATTCTGTCATTTGTTGCGCGGCAGCTCGACCTGTCCCCTGGGCTCTGGTCCCATTACGGACGTCGTGACGAAACCCGTCGATCCCATCTGGCC
>NZ_JACSIQ010000870.1:0-359 GCF_018812105.1 Gluconobacter sp. P1D12_c | reverse complement strand
CCATGAAGTTTCCTGCCATGGCGCCCAATTCATACCTTAGGAATCCTGTGCTCTATCCTGCTGAGCTACGCGGACACACGGAGAGCTAGTTATACTAAGATGCTTTCACCTGCAAGCATTGCTCTGCTGAGGATTAATACCGAAAAAAATTGTTATAATTTTTTAAACTAAATATTATATCAGTAGGGCGGAAACGTTACTTATTCTGTAATTTAATTACAAGATTAATATAAAATACTAAATCATATTTCGAATTGCAGGGTTTTTGGCTTATTTATATGTCTGAATTTGGAGGTAAAAATGTAAGAACATTCTTGCGCTTTCGTTTTGTCTGTGGTTCCAGTCATCTCTGTCTACAT
>NZ_JACSIQ010000869.1:0-359 GCF_018812105.1 Gluconobacter sp. P1D12_c | reverse complement strand
GTACAGAGGCTTGAAAATCTGTTCAATATAAAGGCTGTGCGATTGAAGGCACGTTATGAGACCAAGGCTATTCGTTATATGTTTGGGAATGGGGTCGAGGTTTATTGCGGTTGGGAAAAGCCTTACGATATCATGACTTGTTTGCATGACCATTATATTGACCATTCTTTTCCTGTGAAGGATGTGAAAAGTTATAGAGATTATTTGCGTTGTCTTCCTTCGCATTCTTCTTTGTTTTTGGATTACATAGAAAGCAGGGGATATGGTTTTTTAAGATTCAACGAATATTTGAACGATGACGAGGATGATTTTTGTTACGAGTGTGTTTTTGTTAATGACAATAAAGATGAGATACGCCT
>NZ_JACSIQ010000868.1:0-359 GCF_018812105.1 Gluconobacter sp. P1D12_c | reverse complement strand
GCTACCAGCGTGGCATCCAGGATCTGGCCTGACATCGGCAAATACCCGGCGTTACGCAGGGTCGCATCAAAGCGGTTGAACAGCCCATCGATCGCACTCGCCTGKGTCAGACGCTCRCGAAACAGCCAGACCGTTTTGGCATCCGGCACGCGGTCCGACAGCCCCAATCCCAGAAAGCGCATGAASGACAGGCGGTCGTTGATCAGATATTCCGTTCGCTCGTCGGACAGATTGTTCAGCGTCTGGATGACCAGGATCTTGAACATCAGCTCCGGATCGAACGGGGGACGGCCGCCTTTGATCCTGTCTGAATAGGCCAGAGCCTTCTCCAGATCAGGGCGGAAGGCCTCAAAATCCAC
>NZ_JACSIQ010000867.1:0-359 GCF_018812105.1 Gluconobacter sp. P1D12_c | reverse complement strand
TCCAGGCGACGTGGGAACCTAAGGCGAAGCCTCAAAAGGGTTCTGATCGCTCTATTGCCTAGAGCGACGACCCCGAAGGTCCGGGGTCTAGCATTGGGGTTTCGACCTCCATGCTAAAGGCTAAATCAGTATTAAAAAGATAGCTCAAACTGCTTCGCTTCATGAGCAGATAATTAGCTCAGATTTGCTGTGTCCTGCATCACAGAGCGAGCGCAGAGCGGGAGCCACGTAGTGTGGCCGTAGGCCATCTGTGTGGGATGGTTCTTGATAATCTGATTTTTATGGTAGAATGTGAGTCGAGGTTAAATCGATGGATATCTTGGCGGATTACATCGAAGAAGCCCGATAGGTTAGGAGAA
>NZ_JACSIQ010000866.1:0-359 GCF_018812105.1 Gluconobacter sp. P1D12_c | reverse complement strand
ACGCCTTATGGGAYAGAKACGTCATGGGAGCGCCACGACCGCGCACGCTGTGCGAGCAGCAATACAGCGATCGCAGCGCTGAGCGAGGAGTTCGGGATCAACCCGAAAACAGTTGTAAAATGGCGCAAGCGCCAGACTGTCGAAGATCAAAAAACTGGCCCTAAAGAGCCTCGCTCAACGAGCCTGATAGAAACCGAAGAAGCCATGGCAGTCGCTTTTCGCCGACATACTTTACTGCCGCTGGATGACTGCCTTTATGCCCTGTAGGCCAGCATTCCTCATCTGACACGTTCGGCGAAGGCTCAAGACGCTGAGTGGCCTCACACCTTACRAATACGTCTGCAAAATATGGACTTCAG
>NZ_JACSIQ010000865.1:0-359 GCF_018812105.1 Gluconobacter sp. P1D12_c | reverse complement strand
TTCCAGTACCCCACAAACTGAGGGTCGGAGATTGTTATGGATATGGTAAAGAAGGAAAAATATAGAGAAATAGAGAGAGAAGTACAGAGGCTTGAAAATCTGTTCAATATAAAGGCTGTGCGATTGAAGGCACGTTATGAGACCAAGGCTATTCGTTATATGTTTGGGAATGGGGTCGAGGTTTATTGCGGTTGGGAAAAGCCTTACGATATCATGACTTGTTTGCATGACCATTATATTGACCATTCTTTTCCTGTGAAGGATGTGAAAAGTTATAGAGATTATTTGCGTTGTCTTCCTTCGCATTCTTCTTTGTTTTTGGATTACATAGAAAGCAGGGGATATGGTTTTTTAAGATT
>NZ_JACSIQ010000864.1:0-360 GCF_018812105.1 Gluconobacter sp. P1D12_c | reverse complement strand
GTGCAGTAGAAGAGAATGCAATGACGCATCCGAAGACGAGTATTACAGCAGGTAGTACGATGATTAGAAGTGGCACCGGGTCTGTGCCTGGTTCGCGTGCGGGCAGTGGCTGGGATGGAGGGGGCGAGGATGTTGCTCTCCATCTGAGCGTGTAAATCAGCAATACCGGAAGTAGTCCGTATTGCACGATGTCTGCTTCAAGATCTGGCTGCAACATAACGCTGGAACAGCAGTAAAATTTCCAGCCCGCGCCGAAGCTCAAGAGGGAGGCCAGAAGTATCAGCAACCCGGTGAATTGAGTTGCAGGTGCAGTAGAAGAGAATGCAATGACGCATCCGAAGACGAGTATTACAGCAGGTA
>NZ_JACSIQ010000863.1:0-360 GCF_018812105.1 Gluconobacter sp. P1D12_c | reverse complement strand
TTCGAGGAAGAGRAGGCGGCGCATATTGTAGACGATATTGGCGAGCCCGATCCTCATGGTGGCTCGACTGATACCGACAGTCCGGACAAACAGCCCCGTCTGTGACTTCTGATCGGCAAAGACATGCTCGACACGCGAGCGGATGACCGACTTTCCAGCATTTGATTTCTGGATATGCCGGGGCATAGGCTTGAGATGCGGCTTTTTGCGATGAACCTTGGAGACCAAGCCCTGCTTTTCCATRAAGTCTTYGTTGGCTTTTGAGCGATACGCCGTGTCGGCCCACATCGTTGAGGGCATATTGGTCTCATCCAGCAGGCCCTCGCGTAGTCTGGTGCCATCGCTGGCCGCTGGATCGAT
>NZ_JACSIQ010000862.1:0-360 GCF_018812105.1 Gluconobacter sp. P1D12_c | reverse complement strand
GAGCATGCAGACTGGTATCTTTGAAGCTCCGCAGGCCCGACGACAATGTAATTGTCATAGTCGGACACTATGACAAGTCAAATATTGATTTCTATATGCTACAATAAGTTTCCAGTACCCCACAAACTGAGGGTCGGAGATTGTTATGGATATGGTAAAGAAGGAAAAATATAGAGAAATAGAGAGAGAAGTACAGAGGCTTGAAAATCTGTTCAATATATGTATATGGTAAAGAAGGAAAAATATAGAGAAATAGAGAGAGAAGTACAGAGGCTTGAAAATCTGTTCAATATAAATGCTCTGCGATTGAAGGCAAGTTATGAGACCAAGGCAATTCGTTATATGTTTGGGAATGGGGTC
>NZ_JACSIQ010000861.1:0-360 GCF_018812105.1 Gluconobacter sp. P1D12_c | reverse complement strand
ATCTAACAGCCCCTCTCTCAATCGCGCACCATCACTGGCGGCGGCATCCGTCGTCTTCCATTTKCGGATGAACCGATACTTCCGGTCGATGGAGACGTGGGGTTTGTAGCCAAAGAATGGGATAGCGAGATCACTCGACGGCATGGTTCCATCGTCCTGCCGCTTCGCTTTCGTGAACTTCAGCGTCCAGCGCGCATGGCGATCCTTGTGCGACAGCTTTGACGGCTTGTCCTGCCAGTCTTCGGGAATACGGCCTGCCCGGAGATCGGCTTTCTCGGCGTTCGTGTTGCGCTGCTTTGGAGCCGCCACCAGCGTTGCATCCAGGATCTGGCCCGACATCGGCAGATAGCCGGCGTGCCG
>NZ_JACSIQ010000087.1:0-749 GCF_018812105.1 Gluconobacter sp. P1D12_c | reverse complement strand
TGGGATTAATCTTGGTCTGACACGCATGGCCGACACCTGTCAGGGTGCCACCCTGCGCCAGTTGGCGCATCTGCATGACTGGCATATCAGCGAGGCCGGATACGCCGAAGCCCTTGGCCGTATGGTTGCAGCCCATCGTGGGCTGCCCCTGGCGTCACTCTGGGGAGACGGCACATCGTCCTCAAGTGATGGTCAATTGTTTCATGCAGGTGGCAGAGGCGCTGCGATCAGCGATATCAATGCGCGCAATGGCAGTGAACCGGGCGTCAGTTTCTACACCCACMTCTCCGATCAGTATGATCCGTTTTCGMCCCGGGTGATTGCGGCGACGGCCGGTGAAGCACCCTATGTTCTGGATGGGCTGCTGTATCATGCCAACGGGCTTTCCATTGAAGAGCATTATACCGACACGGGTGGGGCATCGGATCATGTTTTCGGGCTGATGCCCTTCTTTGGTTATCGATTTGCGCCCAGGATACGGGATCTGAAAGAGCGGAAACTTCACCTGTTTCCAGATCAAAGCCCCGGTGATCTCCTGAGTGGAATGGCCGGTGACCCGATCAATACCGATCATGTTGCGGCCCACTGGGACGACCTGCTGCGTCTGGTCACATCCATTCGGAGTGGAACCGTGACGGCCTCGGCCATGCTGCGGAAGCTCGGATCTTATCCCCGTCAGAATGGTCTGGCTGTGGCCTTGCGTGAAGTTGGCCGGATCGAGCGGTCGGTTTTCATGCTCGACTGGATAC
>NZ_JACSIQ010000860.1:0-360 GCF_018812105.1 Gluconobacter sp. P1D12_c | reverse complement strand
TGACGTTCAGAAAGCTTGGGTTTCTTTCCGCGTAGTTTACCTTTGTCGCGTGCAACGGCCATCCCTTCACGAGTACGCATCCGGATCAGATCGGCTTCAAACTCCGCGAAAGTCGCAAGGATGTTGAAGAACAACTTGCCCATTGGATCAGACGGATCGTGAATACTGTTCCCAAGTTGAAGCTTCACGCCACGGGATGCCAGGCTGTCGCCAATAAGCCGTGCATCAGGGACAGAGCGGGCCAGTCGATCAAGCTTTGGTACGACCAAAGTATCGCCACTACGAACAGCCGCCAGTGCCTGGTCAAGGCCGGCCCTTTCCCGGTTCGTGCCGGTGAAGCCCTTGTCGGTGTAAATACGA
>NZ_JACSIQ010000859.1:0-360 GCF_018812105.1 Gluconobacter sp. P1D12_c | reverse complement strand
TGCGTTTTCTTGGTCTGGGGCTGTCAGATCGCGTGCCCGATGCCAAAACGGTCTGGCTGTTTCGCGAGCGTCTGACACAGGCGGGTGCGGTCGATGGTCTGTTCAATCGCTTTGATGCAACCCTGCGGAACGCTGGTTATCTCCCGATGTCAGGGCAGATCCTGGATGCAACGCTGGTCGCGGCTCCCAGGCAGCGCAACACAAATGCTGAGAAAGCGGATCTGCGTGAAGGGCGGATCCCACAGGACTGGCAGGACAAGCCGTCAAAGCTGTCCCACAAGGACAGGCATGCGCGGTGGACGCTGAAGTTCACGAAAGCAAAGCGGCAGGAGGATGGGACGATCCCCGCAACAGATCTTG
>NZ_JACSIQ010000858.1:0-361 GCF_018812105.1 Gluconobacter sp. P1D12_c | reverse complement strand
CTGGCTCGGCTAGCCGGGGGACTAGGTCATGTTGACAAAAAATCTGATCCAGAGCTTTGCTGCGGCGAGATTGAGGAAACTCATGAAGGACAAGGCGGTTTTGTCGTAGCGCGTCGCGATACGGCGCATCTGCTTGAGTTTGTTGAACATCCGCTCGATGCGGTTGCGGTCCCTGTAACGCCACCAGTCTGTTTTCTGTGGAGCACTGCGGCTTTTGCGTGATGGAATAACCGGCAGGATCCCGTGGATCAGCAGATCCTGGCGGAAGCTGTCACTGTCATAGCCCCGATCAGCCAGCATGGCTTTGGGGGGCGGGACAGACAGCTTCATCAGGGCGTCTGTGGCTTTGTAGTCCGAGACC
>NZ_JACSIQ010000857.1:0-361 GCF_018812105.1 Gluconobacter sp. P1D12_c | reverse complement strand
GCTCTGAAGCTGTTTCAGGCTCTCTCTGTCTTCCTTGGCCCGTTTGGTCGCTGTGCGGGCAACTGTGGCGCTCTGAACGGCAGGTTCATAATGCTGCTGAACGGTCTGACTGATGCGTTTTGCCACCTGCTCAGGGTCTTCCACAACACKGGTAAAAATCCCCTTCTTGAGCACCTGCGGTTCTAGGTCAGCAGGGGTCAGGTTTTTGTGCTCGGGTGCGTCCCGTTCTAGCGCCCCGTAGTAGGTTTTCAGCTTGGTGTGGGTGGCCTTGCTTCCTTCGATGCCGCGTTCCAGTCCGACAGGGCGTCCCACAACTCGCGCAAAGTCGGT
Organism: Gluconobacter sp. P1D12_c; assembly: GCF_018812105.1. NCBI lineage: Bacteria > Pseudomonadati > Pseudomonadota > Alphaproteobacteria > Acetobacterales > Acetobacteraceae > Gluconobacter > Gluconobacter sp. P1D12_c. The sequence continues at coordinate 31 of NZ_JACSIQ010000857.1, read as the reverse complement.
CTGCATCTCGTTCAGGGCCTTGGCACCACCG
>NZ_JACSIQ010000856.1:0-361 GCF_018812105.1 Gluconobacter sp. P1D12_c | reverse complement strand
TCCTGGTGATCCAGACGCTCAACAATTTGTCTGATGAGCGGACGGAATATCTGATCAACGATCGCCTCTCCTTTATGCGTTTCCTTGGGCTGGGACTTTCAGATCGGGTGCCGGATGCCAAAACGGTCTGGCTGTTTCGCGAGCGTCTGACCCAGGCGAGTGCGATCGATGGGCTGTTCAACCGCTTTGATGCGACCCTGCGTAACGCCGGGTATTTGCCGATGTCAGGCCAGATCCTGGATGCCACGCTGGTAGCGGCTCCGAAGCAGCGGAACACCAATGCAGAGAAAGCGGATCTGCGAGCAGGCCGTATTCCTGAAGACTGGCAGGACAAACCCGCAAAGCTGTCGCACAAGGATCG
>NZ_JACSIQ010000855.1:0-361 GCF_018812105.1 Gluconobacter sp. P1D12_c | reverse complement strand
TGTCGTGACCCCAAATACGCCTCCTGGTCAGCGTTCCGGTTCTCGAACGCGCCAGGTGAGGACGTGACCAGGTATTCGATGCACTGGACGGCGTTCTTGCGGATCTTCTCAGGTAGCGCCTTCTCGAACGCGATCATGCCCTGTTTGACGTTCTGCGTCACGATCAGGTCATTGTCTGTCGTTCTCGTGGCGTCAGAGTTTGGCGGATCCTGCTCTCGGTAGGCGTGCTTCATGGACGCCCTGACGGACTTGGGCGATTTGAGTTTCTGAACCCTAAGAATGGCGAATTTTGACATGGTGTGTCAGCCCCCTTTTTTCAAAAGGGGGACTTACTACACAATTTGCAAGCAAATTGTGTAGT
>NZ_JACSIQ010000854.1:0-361 GCF_018812105.1 Gluconobacter sp. P1D12_c | reverse complement strand
GCTCAGGGTCTTCCACAACACGGGTAAAAATCCCCTTCTTGAGCACCTGCGGTTCTAGGTCAGCAGGGGTCAGGTTTTTGTGCTCGGGTGCGTCCCGTTCTAGCGCCCCGTAGTAGGTTTTCAGCTTGGTGTGGGTGGCCTTGCTTCCTTCGATGCCGCGTTCCAGTCCGACAGGGCGTCCCACAACTCGCGCAAAGTCGGTCTGCATCTCGTTCAGGGCCTTGGCACCACCGAGGAACCGGCGGCAATTCAGGCGGCCTGTATCGGGGTCTTTTGGCACCACGTAGGCCGACAGGTGCGGCGTTTTTTCGTCCCGGTGAATGATGGCAGCGATCACGTTGTCCTTGCCGTGCCGCTCCTG
>NZ_JACSIQ010000853.1:0-362 GCF_018812105.1 Gluconobacter sp. P1D12_c | reverse complement strand
AGAYAATATTGGCCATCCCGACCCTCATACTGGCCCGCGTTATGCCTACAGTTCGGACAAACAGTCCTGTCTGCGATTTCTGATCGGCAAAGACATGCTCGACACGCGACCGGATCACGGACTTTCCTGCGTTGGATCTCTGGATATGCCGGGGCATAGGCTTGAGATGCGGTTTTTTCCTGTGAACCTTCGAGACAAAGCCCTGCTTTTCCATGAAGTCCTCATTGGCTTTTGAACGGTAGGCCGTATCTGTCCAGACGCTCGAGGCCGTATTGGCTTTATCCAGCAGCCCCTCTCTCAATCGCGCGCCATCACTGGCGGCGGCATCTGTCGTCTTCCATTCGCGGATGAACCGGAACTTC
>NZ_JACSIQ010000852.1:0-362 GCF_018812105.1 Gluconobacter sp. P1D12_c | reverse complement strand
GCCCTGCTTTTCCATGAAGTCTTCGTTGGCTTTCGAGCGATACGCGGTATCGGCCCAGACGCTTGAGGCGGTATTGGCTTTATCCAGAAGCCCCTCTCTCAATCGCGCGCCATCACTGGCGGCGGCATCTGTTGTCTTCCATTTGCGGATGAACCGATACTTCCGGTCGATGGAGACGTGGGGTTTGTAGCCAAAGAATGGGATAGCGAGATCACTCGACGGCATGGTTCCATCGTCCTGCCGCTTCGCTTTCGTGAACTTCAGCGTCCAGCGCGCATGGCGATCCTTGTGCGACAGCTTTGACGGCTTGTCCTGCCAGTCTTCGGGAATACGGCCTGCCCGGAGATCGGCTTTCTCGGCGT
>NZ_JACSIQ010000851.1:0-362 GCF_018812105.1 Gluconobacter sp. P1D12_c | reverse complement strand
CTTGAGGCSGTATTGGCTTTATCCAGAAGCCCCTCTCTCAATCGCGCGCCATCACTGGCGGCGGCATCTGTTGTCTTCCATTTGCGGATGAACCGATACTTCCGGTCGATGGAGACGTGGGGTTTGTAGCCAAAGAATGGGATAGCGAGATCACTCGACGGCATGGTTCCATCGTCCTGCCGCTTCGCTTTCGTGAACTTCAGCGTCCAGCGCGCATGGCGATCCTTGTGCGACAGCTTTGACGGCTTGTCCTGCCAGTCTTCGGGAATACGGCCTGCCCGGAGATCGGCTTTCTCGGCGTTCGTGTTGCGCTGCTTTGGAGCCGCCACCAGCGTTGCATCCAGGATCTGGCCCGACATCGG
>NZ_JACSIQ010000086.1:0-753 GCF_018812105.1 Gluconobacter sp. P1D12_c | reverse complement strand
CTTATTGTAGCAGATAGAAATCAATATTTGACTTGTCATAGTGTCCGACTATGACAAATACATTGTCGTCGGTCCTGCGGAGCTTCAAAGATAACAGTCTGMAAGCTCCTGAAAGGCGTCCTGATTAGCTTCGAAGTATTCGGAATCCGGAACCTCAATAGGAGGCTCATCAAGCTCTACGGGGTCTTGTAGACGCTCTATGTCGAGAACCTTTGACAGCATCCCATCTTCTAAGACGCTACCCCCACCTCTACCCATGTGAGATATCGTGTAAGTGTCAAGCATATATGCTTTTGCGGAATCATCCACCGCATTGATATCCCTGTTGCCAAGCTCCCACGAACCACGCAACGCAAACAGATTACGCCCCGTTAGAGCATCGCATCCAATTTTTTGGAGTTTTTCGATAACCTGCTGATGGTGTCGCTTAGAKAAAACTTCAATGAGTTCGAGAGCCTTTTTGCCGAGTTCAGTGTCAGGCGTCTGCGTATAATTCTGGACCATAAGACAGGGTTCAGAGACGTTATAGAAAGCATGATGCGGGAGCATCAGCCCAACAATCTTATTCTCCATCTGCTCGAATTTTATTTCATCACCAACGATGACACGACCATCAAGAGAAGGCTCAACACAGAGAGCCATAGCAATATCGGGCCCGAACATATCCAATGATTTAGGGACACCTATCGTGGCTTCGCCTTCATCACGCTTCGTGAAAAGCTCAGCATCATTGATGACACGCTTCTTCATCAT
>NZ_JACSIQ010000850.1:0-362 GCF_018812105.1 Gluconobacter sp. P1D12_c | reverse complement strand
CAATTTTCCAAATCTAAATTATCGATACTCGAATACAAACAATCCTTGTCACATTCTTCTAAATCTTTAACCCAAAGGCGTATCTCATCTTTATTGTCATTAACAAAAACACACTCGTAACAAAAATCATCCTCGTCATCGTTCAAATATTCGTTGAATCTTAAAAAACCATATCCCCTGCTTTCTATGTAATCCAAAAACAAAGAAGAATGCGAAGGAAGACAACGCAAATAATCTCTATAACTTTTCACATCCTTCACAGGAAAAGAATGGTCAATATAATGGTCATGCAAACAAGTCATGATATCGTAAGGCTTTTCCCAACCGCAATAAACCTCGACCCCATTCCCAAACATATAACG
>NZ_JACSIQ010000849.1:0-362 GCF_018812105.1 Gluconobacter sp. P1D12_c | reverse complement strand
GACGTGGGGTTTGTAGCCAAAGAATGGGATAGCGAGATCACTCGACGGCATGGTTCCATCGTCCTGCCGCTTCGCTTTCGTGAACTTCAGCGTCCAGCGCGCATGGCGATCCTTGTGCGACAGCTTTGACGGCTTGTACTGCCAGTCTTCGGGAATACTGACTGCCCGGAGATCGGCTTTCTCGGCGTTCGTGTTGCGCTGCTTTGGAGCCGCCACCAGCGTTGCATCCAGGATCTGGCCCGACATCGGCAGATAGCCGGCGTGCCGCAGGGTCGCGTCAAAACGGTTGAACAGACCCTCGATCGCTCCCACCTGCGTCAGGCGCTCACGGAACAGCCAGAGTGTTTTGGCATCAGGAACAC
>NZ_JACSIQ010000848.1:0-363 GCF_018812105.1 Gluconobacter sp. P1D12_c | reverse complement strand
GAATAATCCCGAGCTATAAGCCCAAGGTGCTTGCAGTCAGCAGATATCAGCCAGCAGATATCATCAACAGACCACCCCAGATGGAACACATGCGCAAGCCATGAACGAGGATAATCCCCCCCATCATATGACTGAGCTTTGATGACCCTTTGGGCCTCTAATTTCGTATATGAACGACCTACGGATTCCATCCGAGACCACCAGTCTTGGCGGTCTTGTGTTGAACCCTCGCCATCAGTTGTGTTATAATACTGATGTGGGTCGGGTTGTGACGTTCCTGCGTCATGAGCCTTCTCCTAACCTATCGGGCTTCTTCGATGTAATCCGCCAAGATATCCATCGATTTAACCTCGACTCACATTA
>NZ_JACSIQ010000847.1:0-363 GCF_018812105.1 Gluconobacter sp. P1D12_c | reverse complement strand
ATGTCAGGGCAGATCCTGGATGCAACGCTGGTCGCGGCTCCCAGGCAGCGCAACACAAATGCTGAGAAAGCGGATCTGCGTGAAGGGCGGATCCCACAGGACTGGCAGGACAAGCCGTCAAAGCTGTCCCACAAGGACAGGCATGCGCGGTGGACGCTGAAGTTCACGAAAGCAAAGCGGCAGGAGGATGGGACGATCCCCGCAACAGATCTTGCCATCCCATTCTTTGGCTACAAATCCCATGTCTCCATCGACCGAAAATTTCGGTTGATCCGGAAATGGAAAACAACCGATGCCGCCGCCAGTGATGGTGCGCGATTGAGAGAGGGCTTGCTGGATAAAACCAATACGGCCTCAATAGTC
>NZ_JACSIQ010000846.1:0-363 GCF_018812105.1 Gluconobacter sp. P1D12_c | reverse complement strand
TTCTGAACCCGAAGAATGGCGAATTTTGACATGGTGTTTCAGCCCCCTTTTTTCAAAAGGTGGACTTACTACACAATTTGCAAGCAAATTGTCGTAAGCTGAAGAAGGAAACCCCTTCTTCAGATATATTCAGAAAGCTTCTTTTTTTGTCGGTAATGGCACATTTGGCTGACCGACAAACCATTCGTAGAGTGAAGGATCACTCGGAAGGCGAAGTGTCTCTAGAAGCACTTCATTATCTCGCACTATAGAAAATTCAAAAAATTCATCTAAATTTTCATCATGTAATTCCTTAAGATTTTTCCAAATTTTCATAGTTTCTAAGTCGTTTGAATGAGAAATTATAAATGTATTTTGGCATGC
>NZ_JACSIQ010000845.1:0-363 GCF_018812105.1 Gluconobacter sp. P1D12_c | reverse complement strand
GTCAAATATTGATTTCTATCTGCTACAATAAGTTTCCAGTACCCCACAAACTGAGGGTCGGAGATTGTTATGGATATGGTAAAGAAGGAAAAATATAGAGAAATAGAGAGAGAAGTACAGAGGCTTGAAAATCTGTTCAATATAAAGGCTGTGCGATTGAAGGCACGTTATGAGACCAAGGCTATTCGTTATATGTTTGGGAATGGGGTCGAGGTTTATTGCGGTTGGGAAAAGCCTTACGATATCATGACTTGTTTGCATGACCATTATATTGACCATTCTTTTCCTGTGAAGGATGTGAAAAGTTATAGAGATTATTTGCGTTGTCTTCCTTCGCATTCTTCTTTGTTTTTGGATTACATA
>NZ_JACSIQ010000844.1:0-363 GCF_018812105.1 Gluconobacter sp. P1D12_c | reverse complement strand
AACCGACGCGGCCCTCACAATGATGGACAAACTCCTCGGAAGCATGATGCGCCGTGCCGAGCACCGGATCCGTGACAAAGCGATTGTCACCATGCGATCGTTGCAGGCCCAGCTTCGTCTGCTGACAACCTCTTGCCGTCATCTGATTGAGGCCCGTGATCAGGGCGTTGATTCACTGTCTGCCATTACGGGAATTGACTGGCCCCGCCTCCAGGACGCCATCGGCAGGGCTGAAACCCTGACAGCTCCAGAGACCATTGATCGCACGGCCGAACTGATCAACCGGCATCGCTCTCTTCGTCCTGCCATTGGTCCATTCCTGAACGCGTTCCAGTTTCAGGGTGGTCGCACGGTACAGGGATT
>NZ_JACSIQ010000843.1:0-364 GCF_018812105.1 Gluconobacter sp. P1D12_c | reverse complement strand
TCCTGCCGCTTYGCTTTCGTGAACTTCAGCGTCCAGCGCGCATGGCGATCCTTGTGGGACAATTTGGATGGCTTGTCCTGCCAGTCTTCAGGAATACGCCCTGCCCGGAGGTCGGCTTTCTCGGTGTTGGTATTGCGCTGCTTTGGAGCSGCYACCAGYGTKGCATCCAGGATCTGGCCYGACATCGGCARATACCCGGCGTTACGCAGGGTCGCATCAAAGCGGTTGAACAGCCCATCGATCGCACTCGCCTGGGTCAGACGCTCGCGAAACAGCCAGACCGTTTTGGCATCGGGCACGCGATCTGACAGCCCCAGACCAAGAAAACACATGAAGGACAGGCGGTCATTGATCAGATACTCTG
>NZ_JACSIQ010000842.1:0-364 GCF_018812105.1 Gluconobacter sp. P1D12_c | reverse complement strand
CCGATAGAGGTCTCCAATGATCTGCACCGCCTTCAGTAATCCCTGTACCGTGCGACCACCCTGAAACTGGAACGCGTTCAGGAATGGACCAATGGCAGGACGAAGAGAGCGATGCCGGTTGATCAGTTCGGCCGTGCGATCAATGGTCTCTGGAGCTGTCAGGGTTTCAGCCCTGCCGATGGCGTCCTGGAGGCGGGGCCAGTCAATTCCCGTAATGGCAGACAGTGAATCAACGCCCTGATCACGGGCCTCAATCAGATGACGGCAAGAGGTTGTCAGCAGACGAAGCTGGGCCTGCAACGATCGCATGGTGACAATCGCTTTGTCACGGATCCGGTGCTCGGCACGGCGCATCATGCTTCCG
>NZ_JACSIQ010000841.1:0-364 GCF_018812105.1 Gluconobacter sp. P1D12_c | reverse complement strand
AAAGTGTAATTTACGTACGCTTAGAGTGAACCCAACAAGAACGTTGAGGCTGTTCTGCTGAGAGTTCGATAGACAGTTGGCCGAGAAATAGAAAACAGTTCTGAAAGATCGCTGATGGAGTAATCGCCGGTATCATACATCCGGCGAAGCTCTTTTTGCTGACGTTCAGAAAGCTTGGGTTTCTTTCCGCGTAGTTTACCTTTGTCGCGTGCAACGGCCATCCCTTCACGAGTACGCATCCGGATCAGATCGGCTTCAAACTCCGCGAAAGTCGCAAGGATGTTGAAGAACAACTTGCCCATTGGATCAGACGGATCGTGAATACTGTTCCCAAGTTGAAGCTTCACGCCACGGGATGCCAGGC
>NZ_JACSIQ010000085.1:0-757 GCF_018812105.1 Gluconobacter sp. P1D12_c | reverse complement strand
TAACATTCTCCCGAATAAGGGGAAGTATCTGCGGTACATGGTTATCACCTGCGGTGAGAACGTCCGCATATATGATGACCTCAAGGCGGAGCATAGGAAATGGACACGCAAGCTCTCTGATTGCTTCCGTTGGCTCAATCAAAAATATGGTTCAAATCTGTATTTCAGGGGGACTGAGTTCACTCATAATGAGGATCATGAAACCCTTAACATGCATATGAATATCCTCTTTGATCTGCCGTATTTGAAGGGGAACGGCTGGCAGGATTTTCTTGCTGATGTTCGTGAGAGGATGTCGTGCATTGTTAAGGATGCGGGAACTCTTGAGTCTGTTGATGAGGTCACAAAATATGTGACTAAGCCGAACGATATTGAGACGATGGAGGATGGCCATCTTGAGTGGTTCTATAATGAGACACTCAATACGCGACTGATACAGAGGTACGGATCGTTTAAGGAGTTCAAGGGGTCTCTTAATGATGAGAGGCTTCGCATCGTTCGAGATCAGTCTGATGGATCTCTGAAGATGATGAAGAAGCGTGTCATCAATGATGCTGAGCTTTTCACGAAGCGTGATGAAGGCGAAGCCACGATAGGTGTCCCTAAATCATTGGATATGTTCGGGCCCGATATTGCTATGGCTCTCTGTGTTGAGCCTTCTCTTGATGGTCGTGTCATCGTTGGTGATGAAATAAAATTCGAGCAGATGGAGAATAAGATTGTTGGGCTGATGCTCCCGCATCATGCTTTCTATAAC
>NZ_JACSIQ010000840.1:0-364 GCF_018812105.1 Gluconobacter sp. P1D12_c | reverse complement strand
AGAAGCAAAAGAAGGATCGGGGCGGCCCTGACGGGTTCGTTCACCCTATTCCGCTAGGCTCCTGCGTCGCCAAGCTCCACCGAGCCACAGGGTCCAGCCGCCCTTGGTCGGGCGTCTGGCCCCTGCGTCTCGGCCCTTCCGGGTAACGGTTCACCCGCATTCTTTTCCGATGACGGGCGGTCCTGGTCCGGGGGATCGGTTCGTGAGACGTCTCTTCAACCTCCCCGGTCAGTCCTGCGGACCGTCCGGGGAGGCGCGTTCCACGACGGCGGCCTCGCATCCAGCGTTCAGTCTGACAGTCGCCGTGCCAGTCCGTAAAGCCACTGCGCGACCCTCGGCGGCAGGTGTCAGGCCCGCGTCTGCT
>NZ_JACSIQ010000839.1:0-364 GCF_018812105.1 Gluconobacter sp. P1D12_c | reverse complement strand
GAAGCAAAAGAAGGATCGGGGCGGCCCTGACGGGTTCGTTCACCCTATTCCGCTAGGCTCCTGCGTCGCCAAGCTCCACCGAGCCACAGGGTCCAGCCGCCCTTGGTCGGGCGTCTGGCCCYYGSGTCTCGGCCCTTCCGGGTAACGGYTYRCCCGCRTTCTTTTCCGATGACGGACGGTCCTGGTCTGGGGGATCTGTCCGTGAGACGGCTCCTCAACCTCCCCGGCCAGTCCTGCGGACCGTCCGGGGAGGCACGTTCCACGACGGCGGCCTCGCATCCAGCGTTCAGTCTGACAGTCGCCGTGCCAGTCCGTAAAGCCACTGCGCGACCCTCGGCGGCAGGTGTCAGGCCCGCGTCTGCTT
>NZ_JACSIQ010000838.1:0-365 GCF_018812105.1 Gluconobacter sp. P1D12_c | reverse complement strand
ATATTCATCTCTATTAAAAATAGAGATGAATAGTGCGGAAAATTATTGATTGATGCGACGTGGAGGGTTCGAAAAACCCCCTGGTTTTGAGGTCTGCTCTGTGATTCCATTCGTCCGGTTCTGACTGAGGGAATGACGCTATGAAGCAGCTTGGTTTCTTTGATGTTGAAGAGCGTTTGACTCGCTTGAGCGGGCTTGGCGATCAGCTCGAAGCGCTTTCCCGGACTGTGGATTTTGAAGTGTTCCGTCCTGATCTGGAGAAGGCACTGGCCTATTCAGATGGAAGCAAAGGCGGGCGACCGCCATTTGATCCGGTGCTGATGTTCAAGATCCTGGTGATCCAGACGTTGAACAATTTGTCTGAT
>NZ_JACSIQ010000837.1:0-365 GCF_018812105.1 Gluconobacter sp. P1D12_c | reverse complement strand
TCAATGGTATGCTGCATGTTCTGCGCACAGGCTGTCCGTGGCGGGACATGCATGAGCGCTACGGCAAATGGAACTCGGTCTATGTCCGGTTCCGGCGTTGGGCTGAGCAGGGGGTGTGGGATGCTCTGCTGCAAACCCTGATAGACCTCGACCTGACCGATAACTGGCAGCATATGGTCGACAGTACCGTAGTCCGTGCCCATTCACAGGCTACGGGCGCAAAAGGGGGGCTCATTCGGAGGCTTTTGGTCGATCACGCGGCGGCTTTACGAGCAARATCCATGTCCGATGTGACAATCAGGGATGCCCTCTTGGCTTTGTCCTTACCGGAGGCCAGGTCTCGGACTACAAAGCCACAGACGCCC
>NZ_JACSIQ010000836.1:0-365 GCF_018812105.1 Gluconobacter sp. P1D12_c | reverse complement strand
GTATTATGACCGCACGCAAATGCGTTCTTCCATTTTCAATGATTATTCCCAGTCCGGGTCCCGGCCTTATGTGCAGCGGACGAGCTATAATCAGGATCAGCAGGCGTTCAGTCAGTATGGACATTTGCGCTTTGCTCTTACCAAGCGGCTGCATCTTCAGGCGGGCCTGACGCATGAATCCGATGACCGTACGCTCTATAATATGAGGACTATGCGGTATAACACTCCGGCGTATCCAACGCCTTTTGACAACCGGTATGGCCGACATGGTGCTCTGACCTATCAGTTTTCCGGAATGGGTGGCATTGAATATCAGGCGTTCAATAATCTGATGTTTTATGGATCAATTCGGAAAGGGTTCAAGC
>NZ_JACSIQ010000835.1:0-365 GCF_018812105.1 Gluconobacter sp. P1D12_c | reverse complement strand
AAAACATGATCCGATGCCCCACCCGTGTCGGTATAATGCTCTTCAATGGAAAGCCCGTTGGCATGATACAGCAGCCCATCCAGAACATAGGGTGCTTCACCGGCCGTCGCCGCAATCACCCGGGTCGAAAACGGATCATACTGATCGGAGATGTGGGTGTAGAAACTGACGCCCGGTTCACTGCCATTGCGCGCATTGATATCGCTGATCGCAGCGCCTCTGCCACCTGCATGAAACAATTGACCATCACTTGAGGACGATGTGCCGTCTCCCCAGAGTGACGCCATGGGCAGCCCACTATGGGCTGCAACCATACGGCCAAGGGCTTCGTCGTATCCGGCCTCTCTGATATGCCAGTCATGCAG
>NZ_JACSIQ010000834.1:0-365 GCF_018812105.1 Gluconobacter sp. P1D12_c | reverse complement strand
CGGAGGTCGGCTTTCTCGGTGTTGGTATTGCGCTGCTTTGGAGCGGCTACCAATGTTGCATCCAGGATCTGGCCCGACATCGGCAGATAGCCCGCGTTCCGCAGAGTTGCATCAAACCGGGCAAACAGCCTTTCAATGGCTCCCGCCTGGGTCAGGCGTTCACGGAACAGCCAGACCGTTTTGGAATCAGGCACCCGATCTGAAAGCCCCAGACCAAGGAAGCGCATGAAGGAGAGGCGATCGTTGATCAGATATTCCGTCCGTTTGTCGGACAAATTGTTCAGCGTCTGGATCACCAGGATCYTGAACATCAACACTGAATCGAACGGCGGTCGCCCGCCCTTGCTTCCATCTGAATAGGCCAG
>NZ_JACSIQ010000833.1:0-366 GCF_018812105.1 Gluconobacter sp. P1D12_c | reverse complement strand
GCCCAGACGAACTTGCCGCTTTCAGCATCGTAACCACGGATTACACCAGACGGTGCCCAGCGACGCTGACCGTCAAGACCCTCATGATTGACAACGACAATACCGTTCACCACAGGCGGCGGAGCCGTTATGGCCACGAAGCCGGGGACGGATTCACCCATGCCCTGCATCAGGTTGACCTGTCCGTTATGGCCAAACGCGGGGCAGAATTCACCTGTTGCCGCATCGACGGCCACGAGGCGCATATCCAGTGTGCCTTCAATAATGCGGTTGTGGCAGGGTTGACCCTCTGGCACGGCAGCAGACGTGAAATACGTCACACCCTTGCAGGCTGCCGTGTAGGGAATGGACTCGTATTTGACGTTC
>NZ_JACSIQ010000832.1:0-366 GCF_018812105.1 Gluconobacter sp. P1D12_c | reverse complement strand
TCTCTAAACGATTGCTTATAGGCTTCATTTTGTTCCTTTGGAGATAACCCATCCGCCTTGGCCTTCTGCTTTGCACTATCCCCAGGATGTAAGCTGATCGCCTTCAAATCATCAGGAACGATGAAAGCATGAAGATGAGGAAAAGCCTCATCATCATGCCTGATGACTGTCTTCAACTGGTCCCCATACGTGTCCTGCAACCACTTGACCGACCGAGCTTGCCAACGCTTACAATCGGCATCCATCTCACCTGGCCAAGACAGAACAATGCACGCCATAGTATTTTGAGTGCTTCTGATTTTCCTGCTCTTGCCATTCTTCTGAACATCAACAGCACCATCGCAAGCCTGCTCATGCTCACGCTCA
>NZ_JACSIQ010000831.1:0-366 GCF_018812105.1 Gluconobacter sp. P1D12_c | reverse complement strand
CGTGAATACTGTTCCCAAGTTGAAGCTTCACGCCACGGGATGCCAGGCTGTCGCCAATAAGCCGTGCATCAGGGACTGTTGAAGAACAACTTGCCCATTGGACCAGTCGGATCGTGAATACTGTTCCCAAGTTGAAGCTTCACGCCACGGGATGCCAGGCTGTCGCCAATAAGCCGTGCATCAGGGACTGAGCGGGGCAGTCGATCAAGCTTTGGTACGACCAAAGTATCGCCACAACCAACAGCCGCCAGTGCATGGTCAAGGCCGGCCCTTTCCCCGTGCGTGCCGGTGAAGCCCTTGTCGGTGTAAATACGATCGGCAGACACACCGAGTTTGAGCAGTTCCTGATGCTGGGCCGCGAGACCC
>NZ_JACSIQ010000084.1:0-760 GCF_018812105.1 Gluconobacter sp. P1D12_c | reverse complement strand
GGAACAAAATGAAGCCTATAAGCAATCGTTTAGAGATTGGCAGGACAGTTATTGGGATAAGGTCGGGAAGCCTTCTGGCTTAACTCGTATTGGTCCAGGTCGTAGGCGTTTAACTCGGGACCAGTGGAACCAGGAGAAGCAACAAGCCAAGGCTTTAGCTATTGCTCTGGCTGATGGTCGTGCTGTTGCAAAGCGTGTTGATGCTGCAAAAGCTAAGGCTGAAAAGTTTGAGAAGGCTGGCACGTTGGTTGGTGCTGTTTCTTCTGCTGTTGCTGGTGGTGTTGTTCAGGTTTCTGAGTCATTCACGAAAAGCCGTTTTGATGATGGTGCGAAGTCTCGTGAAAATGAAATTCATTTATTGAAGAATCAAAATGAGAAGTTGAAAGCGAGTAATTCATCACTAAAAACAAAAATTCACAAAAGTAATGAATCACGAAAATCACTATTGAACGAATTGAAAAGCGAACGCGAAAAAAGTTTTGATAAGGGCAAGCCGTTCAGAGATTTACAGAAGAAGAATGAACAGCTTGAAACTTATCTTGGTTTAGTTTTTGATTCTTTGGATTCGCATGGAATTAATCCTGTTCCGTTCATTAAGACTGTCTACACGTTGGATGATTTAATGCGTGATTGCGATAGGATTGCGAAGGAGTGGCTTGAGTCATTCCAGGCGACGTGGGAACCTAAGGCGAAGCCTCAAAAGGGTTCTGATCGCTCTATTGCCTAGAGCGACGACCCCGAAGGTCCGGGGTCTAGCATT
>NZ_JACSIQ010000830.1:0-367 GCF_018812105.1 Gluconobacter sp. P1D12_c | reverse complement strand
GGAGGGATCGAAGAACCSTTGRTTGATGCGCCTGGCTCGTGATTTCAGGCTTTTGGCGATTTGATTGACGGTTTTTGGGGGAGCTTTTGATCTGCGTTTTGAGCAGATCGGGGACTGCTCTCCCGCTGGATGACTATGCGCTCGCGTTCAATCTTTCGAGGAAGAGGAAGCGGCGCATGTTGTAGACGATATTGGCCAGCCCGATCCTCATGGTGGCCCGGGTGATACCGACAGTTCGGATGAACAATCCCGTCTGTGATTTCTGGTCGGCAAAGACGTGCTCGACGCGCGATCGGATCACGGACTTTCCAGCATTCGATTTCTGGATATGTCGGGGCATAGGCTTGAGATGCGGCTTTTTTCTGTG
>NZ_JACSIQ010000829.1:0-367 GCF_018812105.1 Gluconobacter sp. P1D12_c | reverse complement strand
AGAAGGCTCTGGCCTATTCAGACRGGAKCAAAGGCGGMCGTCCSCCGTTCGATCCGGAGCTGATGTTCAAGATCCTGGTCATCCAGACGCTGAACAATCTGTCCGACGAGCGAACGGAATATCTGATCAACGACCGCCTGTCCTTCATGCGTTTCCTTGGTCTGGGACTGTCGGACCGGGTGCCCGATTCCAAAACGGTCTGGCTGCTCCGTGAACGCCTGACACAGGCGGGTGCGATCGATGGGCTGTTTAACCGGTTTGAAGCGACCCTGCGGAACGCCGGTTATCTGCCGATGTCAGGCCAGATCCTGGATGCAACATTGGTAGCCGCTCCAAAGCAGCGCAATACGAATGCTGAGAAAGCCGA
>NZ_JACSIQ010000828.1:0-367 GCF_018812105.1 Gluconobacter sp. P1D12_c | reverse complement strand
TCATATATGCGGACGTTCTCACCGCAGGTGATAACCATGTACCGCAGATACTTCCCCTTATTCGGGAGAATGTTATCAATCCAATAGGTCAGCTCATTCCTCAACTGGCGACGCTCAGCAACAGCAACAGCAGGAATGAACATGATATGCCTAAACTGTTCATCCATCTGCTTAGCTAATCCAGACAGCAAACCCACCTTGAAAAAGGTGCCATCCTGCTTCTTACGCCTAGACGGAATCCCCAGACCTTCAAGCCTGTCATCAATGCGATCAGATTGAAGCCTTATGGCCTCATCCCTGCCAATGCGTTCAAGATGTTTAAACACATCAACCTTGTTCCCACTGTTGCGACGAAGAAGCTCATAAA
>NZ_JACSIQ010000827.1:0-368 GCF_018812105.1 Gluconobacter sp. P1D12_c | reverse complement strand
TGTTGCGCTGCCTGGGAGCCGCGACCAGCGTTGCATCCAGGATCTGCCCTGACATCGGGAGATAACCAGCGTTCCGCAGGGTTGCATCAAAGCGATTGAACAGACCATCGACCGCACCCGCCTGTGTCAGACGCTCGCGAAACAGCCAGACCGTTTTGGCATCGGGCACGCGATCTGACAGCCCCAGACCAAGAAAACGCATGAAGGACAGGCGGTCATTGATCAGATATTCCGTCCGTTCATCGGACAGATTATTCAGCGTCTGGATCACCAGGATTTTGAACATCAGCACCGGATCAAACGGCGGACGGCCGCCTTTGCTCCCGTCCGCATAGGCCAGAGCCTTCTCCAGGTCAGGACGGAATACT
>NZ_JACSIQ010000826.1:0-368 GCF_018812105.1 Gluconobacter sp. P1D12_c | reverse complement strand
ATATATGATGACCTCAAGGCGGAGCATAGGAAATGGACACGCAAGCTCTCTGATTGCTTCCGTTGGCTCAATCAAAAATATGGTTCAAATCTGTATTTCAGGGGGAMTGAGTTCACTCATAATGAGGATCATGAAACCCTTAACATGCATATGAATATCCTCTTTGATCTGCCGTATTTGAAGGGGAACGGCTGGCAGGATTTTCTTGCTGATGTTCGTGAGAGGATGTCGTGCATTGTTAAGGATGCGGGAACTCTTGAGTCTGTTGATGAGGTCACAAAATATGTGACTAAGCCGAACGATATTGAGACGATGGAGGATGGCCATCTTGAGTGGTTCTATAATGAGACACTCAATACGCGACTGAT
>NZ_JACSIQ010000825.1:0-368 GCF_018812105.1 Gluconobacter sp. P1D12_c | reverse complement strand
GCTCTGGCCTATGCGGACGGGAGCAAAGGCGGCCGTCCGCCGTTTGATCCGGTGCTGATGTTCAAAATCCTGGTGATCCAGACGCTGAATAATCTGTCCGATGAACGGACGGAATATCTGATCAATGACCGCCTGTCCTTCATGCGTTTTCTTGGTCTGGGGCTGTCAGATCGCGTGCCSGATGCCAAAACGGTCTGGCTGTTTCGYGAGCGTYTGACACAGGCGGGWGCCATTGAAAGGCTGTTTGCCCGGTTTGATGCAACTCTGCGGAACGCGGGCTATCTGCCGATGTCGGGCCAGATCCTGGATGCAACATTGGTAGCCGCTCCAAAGCAGCGCAATACCAACACCGAGAAAGCCGACCTCCG
>NZ_JACSIQ010000824.1:0-368 GCF_018812105.1 Gluconobacter sp. P1D12_c | reverse complement strand
CAAAGAAGAATGCGAAGGAAGACAACGCAAATAATCTCTATAACTTTTCACATCCTTCACAGGAAAAGAATGGTCAATATAATGGTCATGCAAACAAGTCATGATATCGTAAGGCTTTTCCCAACCGCAATAAACCTCGACCCCATTCCCAAACATATAACGAATAGCCTTGGTCTCATAACGTGCCTTCAATCGCACAGCCTTTATATTGAACAGATTTTCAAGCCTCTGTACTTCTCTCTCTATTTCTCTATATTTTTCCTTCTTTACCATATCCATAACAATCTCCGACCCTCAGTTTGTGGGGTACTGGAAACTTATTGTAGCAGATAGAAATCAATATTTGACTTGTCATAGTGTCCGACTAT
>NZ_JACSIQ010000823.1:0-369 GCF_018812105.1 Gluconobacter sp. P1D12_c | reverse complement strand
TCGTGTAAGTGTCAAGCATATATGCTTTTGCGGAATCATCCACCGCATTGATATCCCTGTTGCCAAGCTCCCACGAACCACGCAACGCAAACAGATTACGCCCCGTTAGAGCATCGCATCCAATTTTTTGGAGTTTTTCGATAACCTGCTGATGGTGTCGCTTAGAGACAACTTCAATGAGTTCGAGAGCCTTTTTGCCGAGTTCAGTGTCAGGCGTCTGCGTATAATTCTGGACCATAAGACAGGGTTCAGAGACGTTATAGAAAGCATGATGCGGGAGCATCAGCCCAACAATCTTATTCTCCATCTGCTCGAATTTTATTTCATCACCAACGATGACACGACCATCAAGAGAAGGCTCAACACAGA
>NZ_JACSIQ010000822.1:0-369 GCF_018812105.1 Gluconobacter sp. P1D12_c | reverse complement strand
ATCTGTAAGAGCGGAAACTTCACCTGTATCCAGATCAAAGCCCCTGTGATCTCCTGAGTGGAATGGCCGGTGACCCGATCACTACCGATCATGTTGCGGCCCACTGGGACGACCTGCTGCGTCTGGTCACATCCATTCGGAGTGGAACCGTGACGGCCTCGGCCATGCTGCGGAAGCTCGGATCTTATCCCCGTCAGAATGGTCTGGCTGTGGCCTTGCGTGAAGTTGGCCGGATCGAGCGGTCGGTTTTCATGCTCGACTGGATACAGGATCTTGATTTGCGCATGCGAACCCAGGCAGGCCTCAACAAGGGAGAAGCCCGGAATGCGCTGGCTCGGGCGCTCTTCTTCAACCAGCTTGGTGAGGTGA
>NZ_JACSIQ010000821.1:0-369 GCF_018812105.1 Gluconobacter sp. P1D12_c | reverse complement strand
CACGATATCTCACATGGGTAGAGGTGGGGGTAGCGTCTTAGAAGATGGGATGCTGTCAAAGGTTCTCGACATAGAGCGTCTACAAGACCCCGTAGAGCTTGATGAGCCTCCTATTGAGGTTCCGGATTCCGAATACTTCGAAGCTAATCAGGACGCCTTTCAGGAGCTTGCAGACTGGTATCTTTGAAGCTCCGCAGGACCGACGACAATGTAATTGTCATAGTCGGACACTATGACAAGTCAAATATTGATTTCTATCTGCTACAATAAGTTTCCAGTACCCCACAAACTGAGGGTCGGAGATTGTTATGGATATGGTAAAGAAGGAAAAATATAGAGAAATAGAGAGAGAATTACAGAGGCTTGAAA
>NZ_JACSIQ010000083.1:0-761 GCF_018812105.1 Gluconobacter sp. P1D12_c | reverse complement strand
TTGAGTGTCTCATTATAGAACCACTCAAGATGGCCATCCTCCATCGTCTCAATATCGTTCGGCTTAGTCACATATTTTGTGACCTCATCAACAGACTCAAGAGTTCCCGCATCCTTAACAATGCACGACATCCTCTCMCGAACATCAGCAAGAAAATCCTGCCAGCCGATCCCCTTCAAATACGGCAGATCAAAGAGGATATTCATATGCATGTTAAGGGTTTCATGATCCTCATTATGAGTGAACTCAGTCCCCCTGAAATACAGATTTGAACCATATTTTTGATTGAGCCAACGGAAGCAATCAGAGAGCTTGCGTGTCCATTTCCTATGCTCCGCCTTGAGGTCATCATATATGCGGACGTTCTCACCGCAGGTGATAACCATGTACCGCAGATACTTCCCCTTATTCGGGAGAATGTTATCAATCCAATAGGTCAGCTCATTCCTCAACTGGCGACGCTCAGCAACAGCAACAGCAGGAATGAACATGATATGCCTAAACTGTTCATCCATCTGCTTAGCTAATCCAGACAGCAAACCCACCTTGAAAAAGGTGCCATCCTGCTTCTTACGCCTAGACGGAATCCCCAGACCTTCAAGCCTGTCAGCAATGCGATCAGATTGAAGCCTTATGGCCTCATCCCTGCCAATGCKTTCAAGATGTTTAAACACATCAACCTTGTTCCCACTGTTGCGACGAAGAAGCTCATAAAAACCTATCCGAGAAGATGACTCACACCCATTCTCAGACGGTCCTGC
>NZ_JACSIQ010000820.1:0-369 GCF_018812105.1 Gluconobacter sp. P1D12_c | reverse complement strand
CAGCGCGGTTTCCAGCACTGCACGCCGTTGAGAAAGGAACGTGTCAGCCGTAGCATTGATCGCCAGAGGCAACGGTCCTTGCGCGCGCATCGCTGCAAACGTGGCTTCCGGAAGAAGGTAGGTGTCGAATGCGCGGTATTGGCGACTTTCCGTTACCCAGATGTCTCCGGCACGCAGACGCTCGCGCAGCTGGGTCAGAACACAGAGTTCGTAAGCCTGTCGTATGACTGTTCCCTCTGGCCTGACAAAGCTGTGCCAGGAAGGCGGAATGAAACGGATCGGACAGGAGTCAGGCAAGCGGCGTTTACCGGTCCGATAGAGGTCTCCAATGATCTGCACCGCCTTCAGTAATCCCTGTACCGTGCGACC
>NZ_JACSIQ010000819.1:0-369 GCF_018812105.1 Gluconobacter sp. P1D12_c | reverse complement strand
AAACTAACGAACGATTCCATATTGCATGCCAAAATACATTTATAATTTCTCATTCAAACGACTTAGAAACTATGAAAATTTGGAAAAATCTTAAGGAATTACATGATGAAAATTTAGATGAATTTTTTGAATTTTCTATAGTGCGAGATAATGAAGTGCTTCTAGAGACACTTCGCCTTCCGAGTGATCCTTCACTCTACGAATGGTTTGTCGGTCAGCCAAATGTGCCATTACCGACAAAAAAAGAAGCTTTCTGAATATATCTGAAGAAGGGGTTTCCTTCTTCAGCTTACGACAATTTGCTTGCAAATTGTGTAGTAAGTCCACCTTTTGAAAAAAGGGGGCTGAAACACCATGTCAAAATTCGCC
>NZ_JACSIQ010000818.1:0-369 GCF_018812105.1 Gluconobacter sp. P1D12_c | reverse complement strand
CAAATATTCTCGACGGTGCCGCATGTCGTCACCTCGACGGTTGGTGTGACTGTTTTCGTGGGCACGACCAGAGGTGGCGGAGCGCAACAGGCRGTCTCGGACTTGCAGCAGTTCTCAGACATGGGTGACTCCTTCTCGGGATCACCCTACAATCTCTAGCCACTAGAGCTTCAAGGGAAAAGCACCATGAGGATCTCGATTGGCGAGTTGGCGCGGCGCACTGGGGTCAAGGTGCCGACGATCCGCTACTACGAAGGCGTCGGGCTTCTTCCGACACCGGCACGAACGGAAGGGCGGCAAAGGCGCTTCGATGCGGACGAGGTCGCCCGGCTCAACTTYATTCGTCATTCCCGCGAGCTGGGCTTCGAG
>NZ_JACSIQ010000817.1:0-369 GCF_018812105.1 Gluconobacter sp. P1D12_c | reverse complement strand
ATTGCGAAGGAGTGGCTTGAGTCATTCCAGGCGACGTGGGAACCTAAGGCGAAGCCTCAAAAGGGTTCTGATCGCTCTATTGCCTAGAGCGACGACCCCGAAGGTCCGGGGTCTAGCATTGGGGTTTCGACCTCCATGCTAAAGGCTAATCAGTATTAAAAAGATAGCTCAAACTGCTTCGCTTCATGAGCAGATAATTAGCTCAGATTTGCTGTGTCCTGCATCACAGAGCGAGCGCAGAGCGGGAGCCACGTAGTGTGGCCGTAGGCCATCTGTGTGGGATGGTTCTTGATAATCTGATTTTTATGGTAGAATGTGAGTCGAGGTTAAATCGATGGATATCTTGGCGGATTACATCGAAGAAGCCCG
>NZ_JACSIQ010000816.1:0-370 GCF_018812105.1 Gluconobacter sp. P1D12_c | reverse complement strand
CTTGAGGCCGTATTGGYTTTATCCAGAAGCCCCTCTCTCAATCGCGCGCCATCACTGGCAGCGGCATGCGTTGTTTTCCATTTGCGGATGAACCGGTATTTCCGATCGATGGAAACATGCGATTTATAGCCAAAAAGAACGGGATGGCGAGATCGCTGGATGGCATGGTTCCATCATCCTGCCGCTTCGCCTTCGTGAACTTCAGTGTCCAGCGCGCATGACGATCCTTGTGCGACAGCTTTGCGGGTTTGTCCTGCCAGTCTTCAGGAATACGGCCTGCTCGCAGATCCGCTTTCTCTGCATTGGTGTTCCGCTGCTTCGGAGCCGCTACCAGCGTGGCATCCAGGATCTGGCCTGACATCGGCARATA
>NZ_JACSIQ010000815.1:0-370 GCF_018812105.1 Gluconobacter sp. P1D12_c | reverse complement strand
GCTCTGCGTTTTGAGCAGATCGGGGACTGCCCCCCTGGATGACTACGCGCTCGCGTTCAACCTTGCGAGGAAGAGAAAGCGGCGCATGTTGTAGACAATATTGGCCAGGCCGATCCTCATGGTGGCCCGGGTGATACCCACGGTTCGGATGAACAGACCCGTCTGCGATTTCTGATCGGCAAAGACATGCTCGACACGCGACCGGATCACCGATTTCCCTGCGTTGGACCGCTGGATGTGGCGGGGCATGGGCTTGAGATGCGGCTTTTTCCTGTGGACCTTTGAGACAAAGCCCTGCTTATCCATGAAGTCTTCGTTGGCATTCGAGCGATACGCTTTATCGGCCCAGACGCTAGAGGCGGTATTGGCT
>NZ_JACSIQ010000814.1:0-370 GCF_018812105.1 Gluconobacter sp. P1D12_c | reverse complement strand
GTCAAACAGGGCATGATCGCGTTCGAGAAGGCGCTACCTGAGAAGATCCGCAAGAACGCCGTCCAGTGCATCGAATACCTGGTCACGTCCTCACCTGGCGCGTTCGAGAACCGGAACGCTGACCAGGAGGCGTATTTGGGGTCACGACACGAAAGTGTATTTTACGTACGCTTAGGGTGAACACCTACAGAACCGCCAGCATTGGGGTTCAAGCGACAAGCAGGGATGCAGGCACCCGAAGCGGACGTAACGCGCCCGCTTCGGGCTGCTCATCGACATTCCAGCGATAGTCCCCTGTCAGAGAGATATGCTCCCAGCCGAGGGGTGCAATATGCCGCGCCAGGTCATCGGAAATGCCGAGCGTTGCGAT
>NZ_JACSIQ010000813.1:0-370 GCF_018812105.1 Gluconobacter sp. P1D12_c | reverse complement strand
TCAGACGGATCGTGAATACTGTTCCCAAGTTGAAGCTTCACGCCACGGGATGCCAGGCTGTCGCCAATAAGCCGTGCATCAGGGACAGAGCGGGCCAGTCGATCAAGCTTTGGTACGACCAAAGTATCGCCACTACGAACAGCCGCCAGTGCCTGGTCAAGGCCGGCCCTTTCCCGGTTCGTGCCGGTGAAGCCCTTGTCGGTGTAAATACGATCGGCAGAAACACCGAGTTTGAGCAGTTCCTGATGCTGGGCCGCGAGATCCTGTTTGTCCGTCGAGCAGCGGGCATAGCCGATCATTATGTGTGTCATACGGGAAAGTGTAACGTATAAGGCCCCATGACTGCAAAACATATGGTACCACCTTTATG
>NZ_JACSIQ010000812.1:0-370 GCF_018812105.1 Gluconobacter sp. P1D12_c | reverse complement strand
TCCGATCATGGCGCGGCGCCGTCTTCTGACCCGTGAAGCTCTCGCCCGACATTACGAGCCTTCTGTCGATGATCGCGAGATCACGAGACATTTTACACTCAGCCAGGATGACTTCGATCTGATCGCAACCCGCCGCGGAGAAACCTCCCGATTGGGTTTCACGATGGTCATGCTCTACATGCGCTGGCCGGGACGGGTGCTGGAATCTGGTGAAACACCACCGGCTCCCATTCTGTCATTTGTTGCGCGGCAGCTCGACCTGTCCCCTGGGCTCTGGTCCCATTACGGACGTCGTGACGAAACCCGTCGATCCCATCTGGCCCACCTGATGAAGCGTTATGGCTACCGAACCTTCGATCGGTCGGCATTT
>NZ_JACSIQ010000811.1:0-370 GCF_018812105.1 Gluconobacter sp. P1D12_c | reverse complement strand
CTGCGGGATCGGCGTTTTGAAAATCAGGCGTATCGAGCGTCAGGTTTAAACCTGCTGGTGGCAGCGGTTATCCTATGGAATACGCGCTATCTTCAGTCTGCCATCGCAACGCTCGGCATTTCCGATGACCTGGCGCGGCATATTGCACCCCTCGGCTGGGAGCATATCTCTCTGACAGGGGACTATCGCTGGAATGTCGATGAGCAGCCCGAAGCGGGCGCGTTACGTCCGCTTCGGGTGCCTGCATCCCTGCTTGTCGCTTGAACCCCAATGCTGGCGGTTCTGTAGGTGTTCACCCTAAGCGTACGTAAAATACACTTTCGTGTCGTGACCCCAAATACGCCTCCTGGTCAGCGTTCCGGTTCTCGAA
>NZ_JACSIQ010000082.1:0-766 GCF_018812105.1 Gluconobacter sp. P1D12_c | reverse complement strand
ATGACGTGTTGCACTTGTCCGGGACAGTCCGTCCAACGATCCCCTTCCGGACACATGAAGGAGACATCCGATCATGGCGCGGCGCCGTCTTCTGACCCGTGAAGCTCTCGCCCGACATTACGAGCCTTCTGTCGATGATCGCGAGATCACGAGACATTTTACTCTCAGCGAGGATGCGTTCGATCTGATCGCAACCCGCCGCGGAGAAACCTCCCGATTGGGTTTCACGATGGTCATGCTCTACATGCGCTGGCCGGGACGGGTGCTGGAATCTGGTGAAACACCACCGGCTCCCATTCTGTCATTTGTTGCGCGGCAGCTCGACCTGTCCCCTGGGCTCTGGTCCCATTACGGACGTCGTGACGAAMCCCGTCGMTCCCATCTGGCCCACCTGATGAAGCGTTATGGCTACCGAACCTTCGATCGGTCGGCATTTCATGACATGACCGGTTTCGCGATGCCAATTGCACATCATGTGACCCAGCCATCCCGCATGGCTGCGATCCTGATTGACGAGATGCGTCGCCGAAGCATTCTCCTGCCGTCGGTCACTGTCATTGAAGCCTTGGTGCGCCGTGCTCGCCAGCAGGCCGATCACCTTGTCCATGACGTCCTTGCAGGGGAKCTGCCGCCGGAAACCCGTTGTCGTTTGGACAAAATGCTGGAGCGTCGTGGCGATCGCAGTGCCTCCTGGCTCTCGTGGCTGCGTAACCCGCCCTTGTCACCAGCCGCGCGCAATATCCTGCGATTGCTGGAACGCCTGGAG
>NZ_JACSIQ010000810.1:0-370 GCF_018812105.1 Gluconobacter sp. P1D12_c | reverse complement strand
CAGCATGTACTCTCGCTTGTTCGTTTTCACCTGGAGGGTTCGAAAAACCCCCTGGTTTTGAGGTCTGCTCTGTGATTCCATTCGTCCGGTTCTGACTGAGGGAATGACGCTATGAAGCAGCCGGGATTTTTTGACGTTGAAGAGCGGCTTGCCCGGTTGAGCGGGCTTGGTGATGAGCTCGAAGCATTTTCCCGGACTGTGGATTTTGAAGTGTTCCGTCCTGATCTGGAGAAGGCACTGGCCTATTCAGATGGAAGCAAAGGCGGGCGACCGCCATTTGATCCGGTGCTGATGTTCAAGATCCTGGTGATCCAGACGTTGAACAATTTGTCTGATGAGCGGACGGAATATCTGATCAACGATCGCCTGT
>NZ_JACSIQ010000809.1:0-371 GCF_018812105.1 Gluconobacter sp. P1D12_c | reverse complement strand
AGAACGTCCGCATATATGATGACCTCAAGGCGGAGCATAGGAAATGGACACGCAAGCTCTCTGATTGCTTCCGTTGGCTCAATCAAAAATATGGTTCAAATCTGTATTTCAGGGGGACTGAGTTCACTCATAATRAGGATCATGAAACCCTTAACATGCATATGAATATCCTCTTTGATCTGCCGTATTTGAAGGGGAACGGCTGGCAGGATTTTCTTGCTGATGTTCGTGAGAGGATGTCGTTCATTGTTAAGTATGCGGTAACTCTTGAGTCTKTTTATGAGGTCACAAAATATGTGACTAAGCCGAACGATATTGAGACGATGGAGGATGGCCATCTTGAGTGGTTCTATAATGAGACACTCAATACG
>NZ_JACSIQ010000808.1:0-371 GCF_018812105.1 Gluconobacter sp. P1D12_c | reverse complement strand
GACGATAAAGAAAGCATGATGCGGGAGCATCAGCCCAACAATCTTATTCTACATCTGCTCGAATTTTATTTCATCACCAACGATGACACGACCATCAAGAGAAGTCTCAACACAGAGAGCCATAGCAATATCGGGCCCGAACATATCCAATGATTTAGGGACACCTATCGTGGCTTCGCCTTCATCACGCTTCGTGAAAAGCTCAGCATCATTGATTACACGCTTCTTCATCATCTTCAGAGATCCATCAGACTGATCTCGAACGATGCGAAGCCTCTCATCATTAAGAGACCCCTTGAACTCCTTAAACGATCCGTACCTCTGTATCAGTCGCGTATTGAGTGTCTCATTATAGAACCACTCAAGATGGG
>NZ_JACSIQ010000807.1:0-371 GCF_018812105.1 Gluconobacter sp. P1D12_c | reverse complement strand
GAGATGTTCCGCCCTGATCTGGAGCTGGCTCTGGCCTAATCAGACGGAAGTAAAGGCGGACGTCCGACGTTTGATCCGGTGCTGATGTTCAAAATTCTGGTCATCCAGACGTTGAACACTTTGTCTGATGAACGGACAGAGTATCTGATCAACGACCGCCTGTCGTTCATGCGCTTTCTGGGATTGGGGCTGTCGGACCGCGTGCCGGATGCCAAAACGGTCTGGCTGTTTCGTGAGCGTTTGACACAGGCGGGTGCCATTGAAAGGCTGTTTGACCGATTTGACGCGACCCTGCGGAACGCCGGTTATCTCCCGATGTCCGGCCAGATCCTGGATGCAACACTGGTGGCTGCTCCAAAGCAGCGCAATAC
>NZ_JACSIQ010000806.1:0-371 GCF_018812105.1 Gluconobacter sp. P1D12_c | reverse complement strand
CTTCGCCTTCATCACGCTTCGTGAAAAGCTCAGCATCATTGATGACACGCTTCTTCATCATCTTCAGAGATCCATCAGACTGATCTCGAACGATGCGAAGCCTCTCATCATTAAGAGACCCCTTGAACTCCTTAAACGATCCGTACCTCTGTATCAGTCGCGTATTGAGTGTCTCATTATAGAACCACTCAAGATGGCCATCCTCAATCGTCTCAATATCGTTCGGCTTAGTCACATATTTTGTGACCTCATCAACAGACTCAAGAGTTCCCGCATCCTTAACAATGCACGACATCCTCTCACGAACATCATCAAGAAAATCCTTCCAGCGGTTCCCCTTCAATTACGGCAGATCAAAGAGGATATTCATA
>NZ_JACSIQ010000805.1:0-371 GCF_018812105.1 Gluconobacter sp. P1D12_c | reverse complement strand
TAGGAAATGGACCCGCAAGCTCTCTGATTGCTTCCGTTGGCTCAATGAAAAATATGGTTCAAATCTGTATTTCAGGGGGACTGAGTTCACTCATAATGAGGATCATGAAACCCTTAACATGCATATGAATATCCTCTTTGATCTGCCGTATTTGAAGGGGAACGGCTGGCAGGATTTTCTTGCTGATGTTCGTGAGAGGATGTCGTGCATTGTTAAGGATGCGGGAACTCTTGAGTCTGTTGATGAGGTCACAAAATATGTGACTAAGCCGAACGATATTGAGACGATGGAGGATGGCCATCTTGAGTGGTTCTATAATGAGACACTCAATACGCGACTGATACAGAGGTACGGATCGTTTAATCGTTTAA
>NZ_JACSIQ010000804.1:0-372 GCF_018812105.1 Gluconobacter sp. P1D12_c | reverse complement strand
CCCGTAATGGCAGACAGTGAATCAACGCCCTGATCACGGGCCTCAATCAGATGCCGGCAAGAGGTTGTCAGCAGACGAAGCTGGGCCTGCAACGATCGCATGGTGACAATCGCTTTGTCACGGATCAGGTGCTCGGCACGGCGCATCATGCTTCCGAGGAGTTTGTCCATCATTGTGAGGGCCGCGTCGGTTAGAACCTCCTCAAGTCGGACCCCGGCTGCCACAGAATGGCGTAACGACGGGATGACCGAAGCTCGGCCAGATGCTGGGGCGTAATCCGGGCAGCTTCTTCGCTCAAACGGTCAAAGGCCACACGCGGTATGGTCGTGGCGCGAGCGCTGTCGAGGTTCAGGGATCGTACACACTCCAGGC
>NZ_JACSIQ010000803.1:0-372 GCF_018812105.1 Gluconobacter sp. P1D12_c | reverse complement strand
TCTCCGAGCGCGAAAAGGTAGCCGGTATGCGAGGGCCGGGTCTTGTCCGCTACTACATGAACCGCCACGTTGCTGAAGTAGGTAGTCGTGCTACACAAGAAGAACTTTCTACAATACCAAAGCCGGGATTTAATCTTGAAGTTATAGAAGGAGGAAAATTATGAAAACTAACGAACGATTCCATATTGCATGCCAAAATACATTTATAATTTCTCATTCAAACGACTTAGAAACTATGAAAATTTGGAAAAATCTTAAGGAATTACATGATGAAAATTTAGATGAATTTTTTGAATTTTCTATAGTGCGAGATAATGAAGTGCTTCTAGAGACACTTCGCCTTCCGAGTGATCCTTCACTCTACGAATGGTT
>NZ_JACSIQ010000802.1:0-372 GCF_018812105.1 Gluconobacter sp. P1D12_c | reverse complement strand
CCTTCTCGAACGCGATCATGCCCTGTTTGACGTTCTGCGGCCCGATCAGGTCATTGTCTGGCGTTCTCGTGGCGTCAGCGTTTGGCGTATCCTGCTCTCGGTAGGCGTGCTTCATGGACGCCCTGACGGACTTGGGCGATTTGAGTTTCTGAACCCGAAGAATGGCGAATTTTGACATGGTGTTTCAGCCCCCTTTTTTCAAAAGGTGGACTTACTACACAATTTGCAAGCAAATTGTCGTAAGCTGAAGAAGGAAACCCCTTCTTCAGATATATTCAGAAAGCTTCTTTTTTTGTCGGTAATGGCACATTTGGCTGACCGACAAACCATTCGTAGAGTGAAGGATCACTCGGAAGGCGAAGTGTCTCTAGA
>NZ_JACSIQ010000801.1:0-373 GCF_018812105.1 Gluconobacter sp. P1D12_c | reverse complement strand
TCACATGGGTAGAGGTGGGGGTAGCGTCTTAGAAGATGGGATGCTGTCAAAGGTTCTCGACATAGAGCGTCTACAAGACCCCGTAGAGCTTGATGAGCCTCCTATTGAGGTTCCGGATTCCGAATACTTCGAAGCTAATCAGGACGCCTTTCAGGAGCTTGCATACTGGTATCTTTGAAKCTCCGCAGGACCGACGACAATGTAATTGTCATAGTCGGACACTATGACAAGTCAAATATTGATTTCTATCTGCTACAATAAGTTTCCATTACCCCACAAACTGAGGGACGGAGATTGTTATGGATATTGTAAAGAATGAAAAATATAGAGAAATAGAGAGAGAAGTACAGAGGCTTGAAAATCTGTTCAATAT
>NZ_JACSIQ010000081.1:0-1022 GCF_018812105.1 Gluconobacter sp. P1D12_c | reverse complement strand
GAGCGGATGTTCAACAAACTCAAGCAGATGCGCCGTATCGCGACGCGCTACGACAAAACCGCCTTGTCCTTCATGAGTTTCCTCAATCTCGCCGCAGCAAAGCTCTGGATCAGATTTTTTGTCAACATGACCTAGTCCCCCGGCTAGCCGAGCCAGAGCAGGCAATCCCTGCTCTGCTCACATCACAGAGCGGATATCAGACCCCTCTCCACCTTAACCCAGCGTTTTGTTGACGCTGGGTTAGTGCCGGGACCCAAGAGGCAAGAGCGCGCTTCCGTTTGTCCAGCGGCACAGGCCGTCCTCGACATTATTCCATCCGGACAGATCGATGTCCTGCAGATGAGATGTCAGGGTCTTCGTCGCGTGTCCCTCGAAAAGCTGGACGTCGCCGACCAGCAGGCCGAGCATACGGCGGTCATCCACGAACGGTCCGACAACATCACACGGGCGGCTTGCATTTGAAACAATCCGAACGTTTTCAACACCAGCCGGAATCATGAACATAATCCGATCATTATTCTTACGGATCGGGCGGAGCGTCGTACCGGTATCTGTGACCAAATGAAGATCGTTCTCCTGCGTCAGGGAGGGAGTATCAGTCATAAGAGGAGAATTGAGGTGAACAGCTCGTGTCTCAATCTGACGGAAGAGGGGTTCGACAAGATCACGGTCTACGGTCAAAGACGCTGCTGCATCCTCCCAGGACAGATTACGGGAAGGTGTCAGAGACACGACCTCTCCAGCCTGCCGAAACGCACCACGATTTCCAGAGTCAAGATAACTCTCAGTCAGCATACCATCCGCCATGATAACTGAATGTTCTTCAGTTTCGATGTGGTAGTAATCGTAAGAGGTTATCGACGTGTCATAGAAGATCGAACGACCATTTACGAGCATACGGGCCGGAACGAATTTTCCATCAAAAAACAGACAGTGCTCGGCTGTGATGAGCATATCCTTGAATGGGACGCCGTCTGATACTGCGTCCTTCAGAATACGGACGGGATAGCCCGCCTGATCCA
>NZ_JACSIQ010000009.1:0-137285 GCF_018812105.1 Gluconobacter sp. P1D12_c | reverse complement strand
CGGAAAAGTCGGTCGCCGCCAGGTCCCCTAGCCCACTCACAAAAACCCCCACACCAACATCACATATACCACCGCGGGGTGGAGCAGCCCGGTAGCTCGTCAGGCTCATAACCTGAAGGCCGCAGGTTCAAATCCTGCCCCCGCAACCATCTGAACTTGCGATGCGAACGCATCACGAACCCCAGCCCCGAAACGGGCTGGGGTTTTTGTTTGTCCGCCTGACGCTACCGTCAGGATGCCGGCGAGATCGCCCCGGACATCGATCTGTAGCCCCTTGTCGGATGGCGTGAGGATAATGGCCTCGATCAGCGAGCAGAATACTTCGGTTGCTTTCTAGTCTGAAGATTAGGAAAATCCATGCCCGCATGAAAGGCCGGATCCGTTTCAATATGGCTACAGATAGGATTGATTTGATTTTAGTGCAGTTATTTTAATATCAAGATGAATTATAAAATGATTAATCTTCAACATCGGAATTATTATTTACTTTGGTGCTCCAGAAAATAAATGGAAAAATTAGATTAAATTTAAAGAAGAATAAAAATATTTTCAAATTATTTTATAAATTTAATTAACGTGCATATACTATAAATTAAACGCCAAAATATATAAAAATATTAATTAATTTCTTATAAATTATAAAAACTATTTAATTTATATAAATAAAGAGTTCTAGATGAGAATGTATATTATTTTTATTAACGGTTATATTGAACTATTTTTTGTTATTTACTTTCTTTTGGTGTATGGATGGCGAATCAAGATAACGAAGAGGATCATCCCGTGGCGATTAAAGACCCTAAAGTCATCGAGCATCTGAACACGCAGTTGACCAACGAGTTAACGGCCATCAATCAGTATTTCTTGCACGCACGTACATTGCGCCACTGGGGCGTGACGCTACTCGGTAAGAAAGAGTATGAAGAATCCATTGAAGAAATGCATCATGCCGATTGGCTGATTGAGCGCATTCTTTTCTTGGGTGGTTTGCCAAATGTTCAGCGGCTAAATCAAATTTTGATTGGGCAGAGCGTTGAAGAAATTCTCGAATGTGATCTGAAGCTTGAGAAGAAAGCTCTTGAGGATCTTCGTGAAGGTATTGCGTATTGTGAGAGCGTACGAGATTATGTTTCCCGCGACCTTCTTCTTAAGATTCTTGTGAATGAAGAAGAACATGAAGACTTTATTGATCGTCAGTTTGACCTGATTAAGCAGGTTGGAATTGAGCGGTACATCCAAAAAAATTCTGCCGCAGCGCCCGACCAAGACTAATTTCTTTGAAAATGCCCGGAATTTCCGGGCATTTTTTTGCTTTAAATTAGCAATAAACGTTTTGCGTTGCTGGTTGTGGAATATTCGTATTGGCTAGACCGATATTTCTTCGCTCTTGAATGGCTTGCTTTAAGAGGCAAACCATTCCTGGAACGCAGTTTCCGCACTGAGCACGACATTTCTTGGCAGTATAAATTTCCGAAGGACGGGATGCCCCGGCATCGATCGCCGACTCGACGTCTTTGTGGGAAAGTGCGTTACATGAACAGATGATCATGAGCTGCTCGTGGCGTCCTATCATGAGGCAATGATTTTCTATACGCCAAATGAGATTAGTTCGCAAATGCAGTTCGATTAAAATTTTCTTATGTTGTCTGGCTTATGTTTTGAGTGCTCCAACGCTGCACAACTGGTCTGATGGCGAAGTTGCTGTGGATGCGGATCACACCCGGAAGGCGAGAGAGTTCTTCTTTGTGGATGCGTTCGTAGTCTGCAAGGTCCCGAGCTGCCACATGCAGAAGATAGTCTGCCTCACCAGTCATCAGGTAGCACTCACGAATGTCGGCGCATTCCTTAATGCGCGCTTCAAAGCGTCTTAGAGCTTCGTCCGTCAGGCGCTCCAAGGTTATCTGTACGATAACTGTTGTCAGGTTATGTACAGACCGATCGTCGATGACGGCATGGTAACCTCGGATGATGCCTTTCTCTTCAAGCATTTTGACACGTCGCAGGCATGCTGAGGGTGAAAGACCAACGCGTTCCGCGAGGTCTGCATTGCTCATACGGCCGTCATGTTGCAGAAGGCGAAGAATGGATTCGGTGGTGCGATCGAAGATCATGTCACAATTTTCCGTCTTCCTTGGTTATATGCTGCATATATAACGTTTAAGACTGAAGAATATGCTGAATTTATGCAGGAAATTTCATTTCGATTTGCGATAGGGTGACGTATGACGATCTTATCAGCTCCTCACCTCTGGCCTGCCTCCCGGGCGGGTGCCACTCTTACGGTTGATCTCAAAGCTATAGCCAAAAACTATCGCTTTTTGAGGGATAGGGTGGGAACGGCAGTTTGTGCCGCTGTTGTGAAAGCGGACGCCTATGGGCTGGGTGCTGAGCAAGTGGCACCTATTCTTGAACGGGAGGGTGCAAAAGAATTCTTTGTTGCTCATGTTGATGAAGGAATCGCTCTGCGCCAGATCGTCTCACCTGAGACCCGGATTACGGTTCTGCACGGGCCGCGGCCGGGAGCTGCAACTGAGTGTGTCTATTTCGGGCTTCGGCCTGTTCTCAACAGTCTTGAACAAATAGATCTTTGGAAACGCGAGGCTGCGCGAGAGGGTGCCGTTCTGGAGGCTGTTATCCAGATGGATAGTGGTATGTCCCGTTTTGGTCTCTCTTGGGCGGATGTCAGGAAGCTTTCTGATGATCAAACTCTTTTGGACGGTATCAGTATTGGGTTGGTGATGAGCCACCTGGCTTGTGCGGACGATCCAGCCAGTGCAGCCAACCAAACCCAACGCCAAAGATTTCGGGACATGGCGGCTTTAATGCCTGCAGCTCCTTTGAGCCTCTCGGCTTCTTCGGGGATATTCCTAGGTACGGATTACCATATGGATTTGGTTCGGCCTGGCGCGGCTCTCTATGGAATCGCTCCTAACGCTGAACGTCCTAATCCCTTGCAGCAGGTTGTTTCTCTTCATGCCCGTGTTCTTCAATTGCGGGATGTGGGGGTAGGCGATGCTGTTGGGTACGGCTTGACCTATCGTCCTGAGAAACCGCGCCGTATTGCGACGGTGGCTGTGGGATATGCAGACGGTTTTTCCAGGCATCATAGCGGGACAGGTTGTGCATGGCTGGGAGATATCGCCCTACCTATTGTGGGGCGCGTTTCTATGGATTCCCTGGCCTTGGATGTGTCAGCCGTTCCGGAATCTCAGCTGCATGCAGATATGTATGTTGATTTGATCGGGCCGCGCAGAAGCGTTGATGATGTGGCCGCCTCTGCGGGAACTATCGGATATGAAATTTTGACCTCTCTAGGTGGGCGATATTATCGCGAATATGTGGAGTAGAGTCATCCGATTGAGGGTGTAATCCCGTTTCAATGATTGACAGGGCTGTTTGAAAGACCCAAATACACGAATGAGCATCGCAAGTTGTTCAAGTGCCCTTTCTTTTGCGTTGAATTCGGAAAATTCATGTATCTCCGCCGCGATCGTGCCCTGACAGCTGTTTCAATCATGTTGGATGTTGCTTTTCACGCGGGGCGTTCCGGTGTGGTGAGTGGCGCTGATATTGCCAAGCGGGGTAATATGCTGCGTCGCGGGATCGAGCCTGTTCTTCAGGCTCTTTCGAGAGAAAAACTTCTGGATAGTGTGCGAGGGCCTAAAGGCGGTTATCGGTTGGGGCGTCCGCCACGAACGATTACGGTGCATGAGATTGTTCAGGCCGTTACCGAAGAACACACCCCCGATGGGGAAGCAGCCAATCCGTTAATAGAGAAGGTTCTTGAACCTTTTTGGGCCTCAATGAATGTTGAGCTAGCCAAAAAAATGGAAGCTGTGACCTTGGAAGGGTTGTTGCGTCAGGCTGAAGAAGCGGGAATGCAGCGACCTAATCGAGCTCCTATCTCCTTCTCTATATAACTAAAAATTTTAGTTATAAAAAATTATCACTAAAATTTGCTGATTGAGGTTGGAGAATTCACCATAATGGATCATTATTTGATCCGTTATGGTGAATTTTTCGTTGCTACGATCAGTCCTTTTTCATTCGCTGCATTACGTTGAGAAGGTCTGCGGAGCTTCTTTTGATGTCATGCAAGGGGAAACCTGCGAGTTGATGGTTTATCCTATGTCAGTTTCGTTCCTGCGGAGGGCATTATGAAACGACCAGTTCGTGTTGGAGCAGGTGAGAAGCTTGTTTTGACGGCTAATCGCCTTCTGGATGGAAGAATCGTCTGGCGCGATCATGATGGACATTGGACGGCTCGGGTTGGGGCAGCGGAAAAACTAGATTCTGACGCCGTGAGCGATATTCTTGAGGGAGCGCAGGCGCGTGCTCAGCAGGATGGTGTCGTAGGTGTTTATGAGGTCGCTGTACGCGACGTTGATCCTCCGGAACCTGTGACGGTGCGTGAGCGAATCCGTGCGCATGGTCCGACTGTACATCCGGAATTTTCAGTGGAGGCCGGGCAATGAATGCTCCTGTTGGCCATTACCAATACGATCAGATTGACCGCGATTTTCTGGCCGCTCGCATCGACGAATTTTCCGGGCAGGTAACGCGCCGTATCGATGGAAGCTTGAGTGAAGACGAATTCAAGCCGCTGCGACTGATGAATGGCCTGTATCTTCAGCTTCACGCTTACATGTTGCGGGTCGCTATTCCATATGGAACGATCGACAGTCAGCAGATGCGGATGTTTGCGCATATTGCGCGTCGGTACGATCGTGATTATGGGCACTTTACCACGCGTCAGAATATTCAGTTTAACTGGATAAAGCTGGAAGAAACTCCGGACATTCTGCGCGATCTGGCGAAGGTGGACATGCATGCCATTCAGACCAGCGGGAACTGCATCCGGAATGTGACGTCTGACGAATTTGCGGGTGCGGCTGCGGATGAAGTCGTGGATCCGCGGGTTCATGCTGAAATTCTGCGCCAGTGGTCCACACTGCATCCCGAATTCACGTTTTTGCCGCGGAAATTCAAGATTGCTATTTCTGGCAGTCCGAATGACCGGGTTGCGGCTCGTTTCCATGATATTGGGATTCTGGCTCGCAGTGGCGCGGACGGGCGTCCTGTTTTCCGGATCTTTGTGGGAGGAGGCTTGGGCCGCACGCCCATTATCGGGCAGGAGATATTTGACGCTGTGCCTGAAGAGCGTTTGCTTGCAACGCTCGAAGCAATTGTCCGTGTCTATAATGCGCATGGACGCCGCGACAATATTTACAAGGCACGGATCAAGATTCTGGTTCAGGCTCTGGGCATTGAAGCTTATCGTGAGGCTGTCGAAGCTGAGTTGCAGCAGATGGATCTGGAGCATTACCGTCTGACGCCTGAAATGGTGGATGCGATCCGCGCGCGTTTTGCTGTTCCGGAACTCTCAGCCCCGGATAATGCCTCTCAGGAGCTCTCAGTCAGACGTGAGGCTAATCCGGAATTTGATCTCTGGGTTCGAAGCAATACGCATCCGCACCGTGATGCGGGTCATATTATAGCGGTTGTTTCGCTCAAGCCTGCCGGGGGAATTCCGGGAGATGCGACGTCCGCCCAGATGGACCGTCTGGCCGATTTGGCGGACGAATATTCCTTTGGCGAACTGCGGATTACGCATCTTCAGAACATTGTTCTGGGGCATGTTCGACAGGATCGGCTGTATGATCTGTGGCTGGCCCTGAAAGAAGTGGACTTGGCATCTGCCAACATTGGTCTGATCGGGGACATCGTGGCATGCCCAGGGCTGGATTACTGCGCTCTGGCAAATGCACGTTCCATCCCGATTGCCCAGAAGCTGGGTGCCCGTTTTGGGGATGCCACCTTGCAGGCAGAAATCGGCGCGCTACGGATCAATATTTCAGGCTGCATCAATGCATGTGGCCATCATCATGCGGGTCATATTGGCTTGCTGGGTGTGGACAAGCGCGGGGAAGAGTTCTTCCAGATTACGTTGGGCGGCCGGGCAGAGAACGGGGCCTCCATTGGAACCATTCTCGGGCCAGCGCTTCCGGAGGACGATACGGTTGATGCGATTGCCCGGCTGGTGGATTGCTACCTTGGTATAAGGCAGAGGGGCGAGACGTTCCTCGATACGTTGGATCGACTCGGGGACGTTCCTTTCAAGGAGGCAGCTTATGAAACTGTTTGAGCTGAACGAGCGTCCCGCCAAGTTTCATGAGGCATTGGTAACGCTTTCAGAGTTGGCAGAGAACACAGACGCACGCGCTGTTCTTCTGGATATTGCTGATGATGCGACGGCCCTGAAACCGTATCTCAATCGACTTGAGCTGGTTGTTTTGCGCTTTCCGATCTTCCGTGATGGGCGTGTGTTTACGCAAGCGCGGGAGTTGCGGGAGTACCTCCGCTTTTCGGGAGAAATTCGTGCCGAAGGGCATGTCCTTCCAGATCAGGCGGCCTTCCTCAAGCGGTGTGGCGTAGACAACGTCGTTTTGCCGGAAGGAAGTGATGTGGAACTGTGGGAAAAACAGCTCCATCGTTTCCCGGTGGCATATCAGCGCTCTGTTCTGCCTTTCCGACCCGTTGAGGGTGGTTTGCGGGTTGAAGAAGACTCCTAACGGGTTCCGAACCATCCACGGCGCCAGAACCAGAAGAGCGGCAGGATGGTTGATAGAACCATCAAGGTAAGGCCGTAAGGGTAGCCATATTTCCAGGTAAGCTCCGGCATGTCCTTGAAGTTCATGCCGTAGATGCCTGCGATCAGGGTTGGCATGATCCCGATTGAGCTGGCAACGGTGAGGACTTTCATACCGTCGTTCTGCTCAATGCTGATGAAGCCCAACGTCGCGTCCAAAAGAAATTGGACCTTGCTGACGATCTGGGCATCGAAGTCGCTTAGAGAAGCGATGTCGCGGCCTGCGACTTTGAGGCGTGATTTGAATGTGTCAGCCGGCGTTGGTGATTTCCCAGCAGTATCTCTGGCGGGAAGGGGAGACGTGCCCTGATCCTTGGCCTTTTGCAGGCTTTGGCTGATGTAATCTTCCAGATAGATACGAACACGGTCGATGCCGAGGAGACTGTCCCGGACTGTTGAGGCTAGGTCTCCGGCATATCCGAGGCGGCGCAGGGTTTCGCGAAGCATGGCGCCCACGCGCGCGCGATCGCGCGGTTGCTCGGCGTTGAAGACGCGGCGGGAAATGGTGTCGAGAGTGCGCCCCAGGCCTTCGAGGATATCAGCCAGACGGTTGATAATCTCTTCGAGCAGTTCGACCAGCAGTTCTGTTGAAGAGGGCGAGACCTTGCCTGCAGGGTATTCGGCGAGCTTTCCCCCTACGAGATCAAAGGCGAAATAGTCCGTATAGCGGACCGTGATGATTCTCTTTTCCGTCAGGATGAAACCGACGGGTTTGGAAAACGAGACGTCATCCGCACGGCGTACAAGGGGGGTGGAGAGATAGAGGCAGTTGTCCCGTTCATAATGGCGGGATGAGCTTTCGATCTCTTCCAGTTCTTCCAGTTTGGGAATGTGCACCCCAAGGAGTGTCTCGGCTTTTGTGATTTCATCATGTGTTGGATTGATGAGGTCAATCCAGTTCGTGGCATTGATATCGACGTCCGGGCCGATCTCGCGGGCCGGTGTGCCGGCGGGCCGGGCGAGAAGCATCAGAGAAAGATCCTTGGTCGGAGGCAGAAGGTGTTCTGACTCATGTCTTGAGGACGCGCTTCGTGCAAGGGGGCTGCCGAGAATTCGGTAAGGGTGGTTTCTTGAAAATGGTGTGGATGGACGTTCCCGTCTGGCCTTGGTATCGCTGGTTAGCCCTTTAAGCGGAACAGAGCCCGGTATGACGACCCCTTCATCTTCCTTGTCTAACTCCCTGCGTTCCGGACCGGATGAGCGCGGCCGGTTTGGCGTCTTCGGTGGACGCTTTGTTGCGGAAACGCTGATGCCTCTGGTTCTTGAACTGGAGGAGGCGTATCGCGCGACGCAGGCTGACCCAGCGTTTCGTGAGGAGCTGGATTACTATTATCGGGACTATGTTGGCCGTCCGAGCCCGTTGTGGTTTGCGAAGCGCCTGACGGAAGAGTTGGGTGGTGCGAAGGTTTATCTCAAGCGTGAGGAGCTGAACCACACAGGTTCGCACAAGCTCAACAACGTCATGGGGCAGATCCTTCTGGCCCGGCGGATGGGCAAGACGCGGATTGTGGCTGAGACCGGCGCTGGTCAGCATGGTGTGGCGACGGCAACGGTTTGTGCGCTCTTTGGGTTGAAATGCGTCATTTACATGGGCGCAACGGATGTTGAGCGCCAGAAGCCTAACGTCTTCCGCATGCATCTGCTTGGGGCTGAGGTAAAGCCGGTAACGGCTGGGGCCGGGACTCTCAAGGATGCCATGAATGAAGCCATGCGCGACTGGGTTGCGAATGTGGCGGATACATATTTTCTGGTGGGCACGGTTGCTGGACCGCATCCGTATCCTGAGATGGTTCGTGATTTTCAGTCCATTATTGGTACGGAAGTGAAGGAGCAGATTGTCCGGGCTGAGGGGCGTCTGCCAGATGTGATTGTTGCCGCCATTGGTGGCGGTTCAAACGCAATGGGGATTTTCCATCCGTTCCTTGATGATGCGGATGTGCGTCTGATTGGTGTGGAGGCTGCTGGGCTTGGACTGGATTCTGGCAAGACGGCGGCATCTATTTCCCGTGGGCGTTCGGGTGTGCTTCATGGCAACCGGACGTATCTGCTCCAAGACAAGCATGGTCAGATCGAAGAGGCGCATTCGATCAGTGCGGGGCTGGATTACCCAGGGATTGGGCCGGAGCATTCCTGGCTGAATGATATTGGGCGTGCCGAGTATGTTGGTGTGACGGATCAGGAGGCTCTGGAGGCGTTCCAGCTTCTGACG
Organism: Gluconobacter sp. P1D12_c; assembly: GCF_018812105.1. Classification (NCBI taxonomy): domain Bacteria; kingdom Pseudomonadati; phylum Pseudomonadota; class Alphaproteobacteria; order Acetobacterales; family Acetobacteraceae; genus Gluconobacter; species Gluconobacter sp. P1D12_c. Next base: position 128,427 of record NZ_JACSIQ010000009.1, on the reverse strand, counting down.
CGGACGGAAGGCATTATTCCGGCTCTCGAATGCGCCCATGGACTGGCGCATGTCATAAAGATTGCGCCGGAGATGCCGAAGGACAAGATCATCGTGCTGAACGTCTCTGGCCGTGGAGACAAGGATATCTTCACTGTGGCGAGCCATCTGGGAGTGAACCTGTGAGCCGTATCAAAGCCCGTTTTGAAGCCCTCAAGACGGAGGGACGGGGTGCACTGATTCCGTATCTTCAGGCGTTTGATCCGGATTATGAGACCTCGCTGGAGCTGCTTAAGGCGATGCCAGCTGCGGGGGCGGATCTGATCGAGATTGGCGTGCCGTTCTCCGATCCTTCAGCGGACGGTCCGACGATTCAGGCTGCGGCGCTGCGAGGGCTGAAGGCTGGCGCGACGTTGGGTGGCGTTCTGGAGATGGTTCGGTTTTTCCGGGAGACCGATTCCGAGACGCCGATTATTCTGATGGGATATCTGAACCCGATTGATAGCTACGGGCCAGCGGAATTCTGCTTTGATGCAGTTCAGGCGGGTGTGGATGGTATTATTGTCGTGGATATGCCCACGGAAGAGGCGGATCTTCTGGATGCTCATGCACGGGCCGCTGGGCTGGATATCATCTCCCTTGTAGCCCCGACGACATCCCGGACGCGTTTGTTCCATGTTCTGAAAGATGCCTCAGGCTTTGTCTATTATGTGAGCATCACGGGGATCACGGGGACGGGCAGTGCCAGCCAGGCTCAGCTTGAGGAAGCTCTTCCGAAAATTCGGGAAGCAACGGATCTGCCGGTTGCGATCGGGTTTGGGATTTCGACGCCTGAACAGGCGCGGACGGCATCCAGGATTGGGGATGCGGCTGTTGTGGCGTCTGCTTTGATCAAGACGATGGAGGGAACGTTGTCTGAGGGGGAGGCGACCGAAAAAACGGTTCCATCCATATTGAAGCAGCTTATTGAGTTGTCTGCGGCCGTTCGGGGTTGAAACCTGTTTCGGGTGGTGAATTTGGAGCGCATCAAGGGTTTCTCTGATGCGCTCTTTTTATTTGCAGTCTGATCACGTGCGATTGCGCAGTGACATGCCAAAAAGAATGGCAGATGCTCCAGCCATCAGAAGCTCGATGGCAATCAGGGTTCCGATTAGCCACAGGCCTGACCACGGCAGTGTCATGTAGAGAAGGATGCCGATCAGGAGCGTGAAGACGCCACTGACGGCGAGGAGGCCCCAGCCACCTGTTGTGCGGTGCCCGGCGGCCCAGAAGGCACGGCTAAGGCCTGCGAAGATCAGGCAGCCTGCAAGGATAGCCGTAATGAAGACCGATCCGGTTGCGGGTTCTTCGATGAGGAGAAGGCCGCCAAGAATGTAAAGTCCGCCGATCAGGCCCGAAAGCCACTGGTTGGGCAGGGGGAGCCCGCGATGCGCGAAGCTCTGCATGATTTGGGCGATTCCACCGATGATGAGCAGAACGCCCAGCAGCACCATACTGGCAAGCGTTGTGGCGATAGCATCAAAGGCTGCCAGAAGCCCCAGGACGACCAGGAAGGCTCCCACGCCGATGAACCATCCGGGCTTCAGGCCTGACTGAGGGGAGAACTGCACGGTATTGAAACTGTCGGACATTGGGGTTTCTCCGGACGGGAACAATGGCCCGTCTGTTCACTGATTTTGCCTGATTAAACCGCGAGGACGCTCAGTGGTTGCAGGTGATCGCGGTGCGTGTTCCTTAAGGGAGATGGTGCCATATTTTTGCGAGGCTGGGCACAGTTCTGTATGGCAAGGCTGGCATAAATGTGCTGGCAACGCTAAAACGCGGCGATTATGAATGGCCTGTACAAGAGCCTTTTCCCATTCTGGCCTTCGTCCCGAAGGCAGGCAGAAAGTAACGAGACGACATGAGCTGGCTGACCGATTACGTCCGACCCAAGCTGCGTGGCCTGCTTCAGCGGGACGTGCCGGATAATCTTTGGACAAACTGCGATTCCTGCGGGCAGATGATGCTCGTCAAGGAAATGGAGCGTTCCCAGAAGGTGTGCCCGCATTGTGGGCATCATATGCGTGCGACGGCAAAGGAGCGTCTGGCCTGGACGTTCGATGGTGGCGAATATACGACCATCGAGCTGCCGAAGATGCCGGTGGATCCGTTGGGGTTCAAGGATTCCAAACGTTACACCGATCGTCTGAAGGACGCGCGGAACAAGTCTCATCTTGATGAGGGGCTTGTGGTCGCTCATGGCCGAATTCAGGGGCAGAAGGCTGTGGTGGCCGTCATGGCGCCTGAGTTCCTCTTGGGAACGATGGGAGCAGGTCTGGGTGAGGCTTTTGTGGCGGCCTGTCGTTTGGCTGTTCTTCAGAAGGCCCCGCTGGTGATTTACACGGCTTCCGGCGGTGCGCGTATGCAGGAAGGCGCTGTCAGCCTCATGCAGATGCCGCGTACGACGATTGGCGTGCAGATGCTTCAGGAAGCTGGTCTGCCCTATATCGTGGTCTTTACGAACCCGACGACCGGGGGCGTGTCAGCGTCTTTCGCCATGCTGGGTGATATTCACATTGCTGAGCCGAATGCGCTGATTGCTTTTGCTGGTCCTCGTGTGATTCAGGACACCGTGCGCGAGAAACTGCCGGAAGGTTTTCAGAGGTCCGAGTACCTGCGTGAGCACGGGATGGTTGATATTGTTGCAAAGCGCTCCGAGCTACCTGAGCTTCTGGGTCGTGTTCTTGGTATGCTGACTCGCCAAAAGGCGGCTCCGGACGTCGCTGCCTGATGGGGGCCCAGAAGGGGGAGCCGGTCCGTCTGGCTGGTGAATATCAGGGACGGCCGGGCGAGGTTCTTGCCCGGTTGCACCAGTTATATCCCAAGCTGATTGATCTTTCTCTTGGGCGGCTGGAAGTTCTTCTGGCTAAGCTGGGTCATCCCGAACTGCACTTGCCGCCAGTCATTCATGTTGCTGGTACGAACGGCAAGGGGAGCACATGCGCCAATCTGCGGGCCATTGCCGAGGCAGCAGGTCTCCGTGTGCATGTGATGACCAGCCCGCATCTTGTGAGCATTACTGAGCGGTTTCGTCTGGCAGGGAAGCTAGTTGACGAAGATACACTGGTGGGTGCTTTTGAAGAGGTTGAGCGCGTTAATGCAGGTGCGCCCATTACCGTCTTCGAGGTTTTGACGGCCGCAGGTTTTCTTCTTTTCTCTCGCATCCCTGCTGACCTTGTCATTCTTGAAGTAGGTCTCGGTGGACGGCTGGATGCCACAAATGTGGTTCCCAAGCCTGCTGCGTGTGCCATCACGACGATTAGTCTGGATCATCAGGCCTTTCTGGGAGAAACGCTGGAGGCCATTGCTGGTGAAAAAGCTGGGATTATCAAGCCTGGTGTGCCTGTCGTTGTCTCTCCCCAGGCTCCAGAAGCGTTAAATGCCATTCGGTCGCGTGCTGAGGCATTGAAGGCGCCTCTGTGGTGCTTGGGACAGAATGTGCATGTTCGGGGGGATGGTCTGAAACTGCATTATTCTGACCCGCAAGGTAGCCTTGAATTGCCCTTGCCGGGTTTGAAGGGGCCGCATCAGGCAACAAATGCAGCTCTTGCGATTGCGGCTTTGCGGGTGTCTGGGTTGAATATCCCGTTGAGTGCGTATGAGGGTATTGCCAGAACTGACTGGCCTGCCCGGTTACAGCGATTGCACGGAACGCTTGCTGCTATGCTGCCAGATGGGTGGGAGCTTTATCTGGACGGTGGCCATAACCCTGGTGCAGGTGAGGTGCTGGGGGAAGTGCTTGATGGTTGGAAGGATCGACCTGTTCACATCATTGCCGGGGTCAAGCAGAGCAAGGACGTGAGTGGATTTCTCAAGCCCCTCTTGGCGCGTGCAGCCAGTGTTCAGGCGGTTGCGGAAGTTGACCAGCATCTTGCCACGCCTGTGGAGGAGCTTGTTGCTGCGTCCGGGGGAATCGCAATCGCTGGGCCGACGATTGTCAAAGCTTTGGAGCGTTTGGCCGAAAGTGGGCAAGAGCCCGCACGCGTGCTGATTTGCGGTAGTCTTTATCTTGCGGGCGTTGCTCTTGCTCAGGATGGCTGGGTTTCCGTCTGAGCGAAATTTTGTCGGACCAGGTCATCCCATTCCTGCATAATGGTTTGGTCCGGCATCCTCGCATCCGCTCTGGAATACCAGTAGCGGGCGTTGGCCAGATCTCCTTCCTGTCGGTGAAGAAGGGCGTGAATACGGTCGTTTGGTCGTATGCCTTCGGCTGATTGCACCAGTTCGTGTGCTTTGGCCCAATCCTGCTTTCCAATCCACCAAAGTGCTGTTTGAGGAAGAGACAGGCCGGTCGGCGGACTGGTGTTCTTGAGGCTTTCATAGAACTGCTCTTTTGAGATCATGTCCTGCGTCCTGATGTAGCGATTGAGAGGCTGACAGGACTGAAAACGTTTTGTCTCGGCAGGAGATGCACATTGAGGCGCTGCTTCTGGAGGATGCTGATGGTAAAAGACTGTCGTGACTATGATCGAATCCTTTCCCTCTCCAGCTGCGTCTGACGCGTCCTCTGATGATGGGGGGCTAGGCGCGCTCCTGCGTCGTTCTCCGCCAGCGAATATCGCGGCAGAGCAGGCGCTTCTCGGAGCTATCCTGACCAATAACAAGGCCTATGAGCGGGTCTCGGATTTTCTGGAGCCCGAGCATTTTGCCGACTCGGTGAATGGTCGGATTTATGAGGCTGTGGCCCGTCGCATTGAGCGTGGCCAGCTCGCTGACCCCGTTACGATGAAGGCCGAATTCGAGCACACGGGTGTGCTGGATGCTGCGGGCGGCCCTGCGTATCTGGCCAAACTTCTGACCGCCATGGTGGGGATCGTAAATGCCGGGGATTATGGTCGTGTTGTTCACGATGCATGGGTTCGCCGTCAGCTCATCGATATCGGAGAGACAGTTGTAAACAATGCTTTTGGTGCGCGGCCTGATCTGGATGGTAGTGATCAGATTGCGGCTTCTGAAGAGGCGTTGTTCAAACTGGCGACTGAACGTGGTCAGGAAGGCGGGTTTGTCTCGTTTGGCAAAGCCCTTACGGGAGCTATTGATGTTGCTGAAAAAGCATTTCTACGGACGGGCGATGTTGTTGGCCTGACGTCCGGACTGCGAGATCTGGATAAAAGAACGGGTGGGTTGCATCCGTCTGACCTTTTGATTCTCGCTGGGCGTCCGGCCATGGGAAAGACAGCGCTGGCGACAAAAATTGCGTTCTCGGCTGCGCGTTCGATCATGAGAGACGCTGAAGAGCGCGGAGAAAAGCCTCACGGTTCGGTCGCTATCTTCTCTCTCGAAATGTCATCTGAACAGTTGGCGACGCGTATTCTGTCTGGTGAGGCAGAAGTATCGGGTGAAAAAATTCGTCGTGGTGACATCGGACAGAAAGAGTTTGATCGGTTTGTCCGGGTGTCTCGTGAATTGCAGAAGCTGCCACTTTACATTGACGATACGCCGGCTATTTCGCTTTCCGCGATGAGAACGCGATGCCGGAGGTTGGCGCGAACGCAGGGGTTAAGCTTGGTAGTTGTGGATTATCTGCAATTGATGCGTCCTGCGATTGGGACCAAGCCCGATAGCCGTGTGTTGGAAATTTCGATGATTACACAGGGCCTGAAAGCAATTGCGAAAGAGCTGTCAGTGCCGGTTATCGCATTGTCTCAGCTATCTCGTCAGGTTGAGTCCCGCGAAGACAAGCGACCGATGCTGTCGGATCTTCGTGAGTCTGGCTCTATTGAGCAGGACGCGGATGCTGTGATGTTTGTGTATCGTGATGAGTATTATCTGCAGCAGCGGATGCCCAAAGATAGTGCATACGATAGCAACGAGAAGTTTCAGGCAGCGACTGAAGAGTGGCAACGGAAAATGGCCCTTGTGCATAACAAGGCTGAGTTGATTCTTGAGAAGCAGCGACATGGTCCGACTGGAATGGTCCAGTTGTACTTTGAAGGAGAATATACCCGGTTCGGAGATTTGGATACGATCCACGAATAAGAATTGGAAAGCGGTCTTCGGACCGCTTTTTTTATGTCCGAATATCACCCGAGATCGAATCTCGAAACGGGAATTAACATCCAAGAAATGTCTGCTTTTCAGATTCACGGAAGGCATCAAAGGTTGGCAACACTTTGTTGCATTCTAATTTTTGGTACAAAAGCGAGTTAAGAAAAAATCGGTTCCGCAATGTGATGCAAGTTACGGAAACCAACAGTTTTCATCATGTCAGAGTGCTGTGAGAGGGAGTTGGTTAGAGCCCACGTTTCCCAAGCGGGGAGTACACGCAAGTCCCGCAATGGCAATGAGCCATATTTGCTTCTTGACCTAGTGGCATATTGCCATTAATTTATCGTTAATCGGCGGTTGTCGTGGGGATGGCTGCTGAGGAAGGAAGGGGGCCGGTTGATGCGTTGTGTTTCGCTGATAGCTGGAAACGTTTCTGATTTGTTCATTCCATCGCCGAGGCAGGTTTGCTGCACTACGACGAATGGGGGAGCGTTCGAATGCGCATTGAAGTCAGCGAAGACACTATCAGTGCAGATCCTCGTCTGGTCTCGTGGGCTGATCAGGTATGTCAGAAGTCGTGCTTTTGTCCCTGTCGGGAGCCATGTCTTGCCGCTGGAGCACCAACTCTGGGTGCAGGGCAGCCAGCCGCAGGGCCAGTTCTTCGTCGGTACGACCGTTCAGGACGCCTTTCAGAAGAAAATCTGTCGAGACGCGGAGGCGGTTCGAGAGAGCGGCGATGAGGAAGACGCTGGGCGCGCGATCGCCACGCTCAATCTTGTTGAGGGTGGAGGCATCTACTCCCAGGAGTCTGGCACATTCGCTCTGGTTGGGAATAACGAGTTCCCTGGCCCAGGCGATACGTGTTCCGATAGCTCGCTGGAGGATAGTCAGGGAGTCCGAGCGCTTGTGTTTGGCCATGTGGCCTTTTTAGCAATGGCTTTATGCCAAATCCAGAAGAAGTTTTTTTTCTTATTACCTATGGCATTTTGCCAAAAATCAAATTTGCAGCATGAAGGAAGTTAGAATGAGGCAGATGAGTGAAAGCCAGACTCCTCGTCGGGTATCTGCCAGCGCCATTGCAGCCATGTTGGCGGCTGACAGTTGGAAGCCTCTCCATAAAGAGGCGCGTACTCGTTCGATGCGCAAGGCTAAAAAGATTGCAAAGGTATCGGGCGGTACTCCGAAAAGACTGGTCGTTGATCGTGAAAGCGCTGAGGCTCTGCCGCCAGGACATCCTGTGAGCTGGAACGCTTTGTGGGGCGCTGATCGTGTTCCGCAGTTTCCTGTTTTGGCTCCGATGGGGGCTTCTGCGATTTGGGAAAGTATCCACTGATGCAAACGTTAATTCGGGAAATCCCGCCAGTGACCATTGCCGGGCATATGAAGCCCACTCCAGAACGTTTTCAGCATCATGAAATCGTAGAGCGAAATGGGGTCCATCGTGTCGTTAACACAGTGAATTCGATGTATGAGGCGGGCGACATTGGAGACGACGAGGTTTCTGCTGCAGATCGGTGGTACCGGGAGTATCTCTTTGCAACGATTGGTATTGTGGAAGAAAAACCGTCAGATGGTCGTTTTCGTGAAAAGGGCGATGTGCACACGTGGATGATTGGGCGTGGCAAGTGCTCTGTTCGGATTTCGGAAATTCGTGAGAGGTTGGGATTGTGTGGGCACGTGCGTCTTGAAATGATGCTGGCACGAGAAATGTCTTTTTCTGCGATGGCACGTCATCTTTATCCCGGCATTTCTGAAGGACGGGCGCGGATGAAAGTTTCGGCACAATGTGCGCTGCTACTCGAGCAGCTCTCGTATGCGTACGAAAATATGAAGAATAAAATTTAAATCTTTCAGAAAAATATTGAATTTCGAACGCGATTATTGCATAAGAAGAGTACATTGAAGATATCTTATTTCAAAAGGCCAGCTCAAATTTGGGTTTGGCCTTTTTTATTTGGAAGAGCTTCTAGTGTTGGAACGATTTCACATTTCTTCCGGATCAGTTGTCCTTTCTGGTCATCAAGTTATGGTTGTTATTCTTGCAGACGGTTTAGATGTTGTCGCGTGCCCTTTGGTGAATGCTGAAGAAGCGATTCATCGGGCAGATTGTTCTCTTGAATGGCATGAATTGGTGGACGCAGGGCTCACGCGGCTTGATGTGCGTTGTCGAGCTATTCCCTGTCGGCGAAAAGCTCTTTCGCTAAAGGCCCTTGGATGCGTAAGCGAGGCGACCAGAAGTCGTTTGGAAGTTATGGCGCAGCGGGAGCAGAGATTACGATTACAGGAAGTTCCCAGAACAGATTTTCCAAGGGAAAAGCCCATACATGTTGGGCAAAAACACGAGGCTTGGCTGGATGGATGGTCAATGAAAAGCCGACGTGAAGCAGAGCTGCGGATTGATTGACGCTCAGAGTCGGGAAGGGAATGGACAAATGAGCGAGACACAACGGATACGCCATGGGCGATCTCGCCAGCGCAAGGAACAGTTTCTGAAGCATCTTGCTGCCAATGGAAATATCTCTGCAGCTGGCCGTTTTGCAGATGTTCAGAGAAGCACACTGTATCATTGGAAAGAGACGGACCCGCAATTTGCATTTCTTTGGGATGATGCTTTGGAGGAAGCGGCAGATGCCCTGGAAGCTGAGGCCCGGCGTCGCGCTGTCGAAGGGTATGACGAGCCAATTACCTATGGTGGAAAAATTATTTGCAACCCGGAGACGGGAAGCCCGCTCGTCAGGAAAAAATATAGTGATGGTCTGATGGCGTTCCTTTTAAAGGCACATCGCCCCTCTCGCTTTAAAGCCGGACATACCGAAGACCAGACAGGTTCCATTTCCATCTGCATCAGCCATGATGACAGCGCCCTTTAGACTGAATGATGCACAAAGCGAGGCTGTTCGTTTGTTGGGAGGGCCTGCCCGTCATATTTTACTACGGGGTGGGTCACGCTCAGGCAAAACGTTTGTGTTGATCCGAGCCGTTGTTATTCGAGCGTTGAAGGTTCCAGACAGTCGTCACGGTATTTTTCGTCACAGATTAACGGCTCTTAAGGCATCTGTTTTGCGGGATACGTTCCCGAAGGTCATGCAGTTCTGTTTCCCGCAGGTTCGGTGGAAGCTGGATCGGCAGGACTGTGTCGTGACGTTCTCCAATGGCTCTACCATTCTGTTCGGTGGTTTGGATGATGAGCAGCGTACCGAGAAAATTCTGGGTCTTGAATTTGCGACGGTTTATCTGAATGAGGCGAGCCAGATCAGTTATGGCGCGCGGAACATGTTGCTGACGCGCCTAGCGCAGAAATGTGACTTGGTGAACCGTGAATATATTGATGCCAATCCGCCGAGTGTTGGTCATTGGCTGTATGCGCTTTTCGAGTTGGGAATAGAGCCGAAATCGGGGCAACCCATTTCGGATCGTTCTTTATATGGCACGATGATTCTTAATCCGCATTCTAACAGGGATAATCTGGGAGACGATTATCTTGCAGCGCTGGAAGCGTTGCCGGAACGGGAGCGGCGAAGGTTTCTTCATGGCGAATACCAGGTTGCTGTTGAAGGGGCGCTCTGGCGGATTGAATCGTTCAGACGCGAAGCTGCTGTTGCGGCTCAGACGCGGATGGATATTGCTTCACGCATGAGGCGTATTCTGGTGTCGGTTGATCCTTCGGGAGCATCTGGTCCGGAAGATTATCGATCTGATGAAATCGGAATTGTTGTCTGCGGCGTGGATGCTGCTGGTGTCGGACATGTTCTGGAAGATCTTTCTGCCAGAGACAGCCCGGCAGGATGGGCGGCACGGGCATTGCATGCTCTGGATGACTGGCGGGCGGAGCGGATTGTTGCCGAACGAAATTTCGGCGGTGCTCTGGTAGAGAATACCATTCGGAGTGTGCGAGCGACTGCGCCGGTTCGGCTGGTCACAGCAGCGAGAGGCAAGGCTGCGCGGGCAGAGCCTGTGGCGGCGCTCTATGAGATTGGCAAGGTGGTTCATCACGGGCGCTTTGAAGCGCTTGAGGATCAGCTGTGTCATTTTTCAGTTAGTGGATATCGAGGGCCCCGGTCTCCGGATCGGGCGGATGCGATGGTCTGGGGACTGAGTGAACTGATGCTGTCTGGCAGCAGCAGCAGTATGGCGGGCTGGAGCCCGTCAGCATTTTCGTTGGCGCGCTGACTGGCTTCTCGGCTGCAGGCGGGCTTTAGCATTGGAGAATTCATGGACTGGTTGTCCCTGCAACGGCGGTATGCCGTGCCGGCGGGTGCGTCTGCGCGCACAGCACGTCTGCTGGCGTTAAGGCGCGTTCTGGACGGTACGCAATATGATGCCTTGCCTCATCCGTTCTCGCTGGAACGATCAGGGGCGGGGGAATACATTCCGCTTTCGAATAGACGCCCATCTGTCCGGAGCAATTTATGCCGAACGGTTGTCGATGAATCCGTCTCGTTACTTTTTGGCGATACGCACTGGCCCAGTCTGATTACGGATGATGTGCGGGTTGCGGAAGCCATGAGTGTTTTCGCCGCACAGACGCGTTTAGCATCACTGATGATGGAGGCCGCAACGTGTGGTTCCATTGGCTCTGTGGTGGTTCTTTTTGAGGTGTCGGCCGGCGTGCCGAAGCTTTCGGTTCTCGATACGGCTTATCTGACGCCTGTCTGGGATGATGCCAGTGGCGAGCTTTTGCGTGTTGAGGAGCGGTTTCTTGTTCGAGGCCGGGATCTTGCTGCGCAGGGTTATCCAATTGGTGAAGATCTATTGGGTGCGCAATTCTGGTGGCAGCGGATTTGGACACCAATGGATTGCGCAGTTTCCGTACCCTGGCTTGTCGGTATGGACGGTGGGATTCGGGATGAAAGCCGGTCCGTACGCCATGGGCTGGGTTTTGTACCGATTATCTGGATCCGCAATCTGGGTGGTGTACATGGGCGTGACCCGGAAGGGGAGTGCACTTTTGAACGGGCGATCGATACGGTTATTGAGGCGGATTACCTTCTGTCTCAGGCTGGGCGAGGTCTGAAATATGGCTCTGATCCGACGCTGGTTTTGAAAACTGGAGGTTTTTCGGATGGTGTGGCTCACCAAGGCGGAGCGTCGTCGGCTCTGACGTTGCCTCCTGAAGGGGATGCCAAGCTTCTGGAAATTAACGGCAATGCCGCAGGGGCCGTGCTCGAGCACTATCGGGAACTGCGGCAAATTGCGTTGGAGCAACTGCACGGCAACCGAGCGCATGGCGATCGGATTTCAGGCGTGCAGTCTGGCAAGGCCATGGAAATGATGTGCCAGCCTCTGATCTGGCTGGTGGATCGGCTGCGGCATTCTTATGGCGAGAATGGACTTTTGGCTGTTTACCGAATGGCCTGCCGTTTTTCCTGTGTACTGGAAAACGGTCTGCGGTTGGGTGGGGCTTTGGTGAAAGACCTCCCTTATTGTCGCATGGCATTGAGGTGGCCCGCTTGGTTTCCTGCAACGGATCCGGAGCTTCTGTCTCTGTCGCAGGGGCTGGTGACAGCTGTTTCCAACGGGATTCTAAGCCGAGAGACGGCTGTCAGAATGTATGCGACGGCATCTGGAAATTCTGACCCCGGGGCAGAATGGCGTGTGCTTGAACAGTGGGTTGCGCCGGATGAGGCGTGACGTTGAACGGAGGGAAAATATCCGTGTCTGAAGAAACTATTGAGGGTGTGGAGGCTCTGCGTCAGGCGCTTGCTCAAGCGCAGGATGAGGTCAAATCCGTTCGTCGGGAAATGGCGGATGCTGTTGCCCGGCAGGAAGATCTGCAGCGATCGCATGAGGAAATTGTGTCTCGTGTGAAGCAGGAAAGTGACCGTGAAATCATGGTTGCAGCCCTGCGGTCAGAGGCTGTTCGTTTGGGCGCGTATAATCCTGAAGATGTTGTTCGTCTGATTGATATGGGCGGTGTTACCCGCACTGAGGATGGCGCGGTTGTGGGAGTGATTGAGGCTTTGGAACAGGCGCGGCAGGAGCGTGCATATCTGTTCGGAGAAATTGTGCGGCCCGGATATTCGAGTGGCACAACAGTTGGGTACCCGGCACCGAAGCCTGGCGGCATCGAACCTTTTGATGCGCGCGCAGCTACTGAAGCTGATTACGAAGCGCGCAAGTGGCAGTTTCTGGCCCGGGCCTGATAGCGCGACAGTGAATTAAATATTTGACCGGCCAAATATGCCGGAATTTTTCATAAATATTTACGGAATGACATTCATGAGCATCGAAAATTTTCCAGTTCAGCTTCAGGCCGCTATTCAGCAGGGTTTTCTGGCACGGGAGTTTGAAAACGGCCTCAAATCTCGACTGGGATTTCGACAGGTTGCTGATCGCGAGATTTTTCCCAACGCTATTGGTGAGACTCTTACCAAGACGCGTAAGAGTCTGAAGGCTCCTGTTACGACACCGCTGAATCCAACGGGTAATACCAATTTTGATAATGGAATGAGTCCTGCTGGCTGGTCTGTTGAGCAATACACTCTTTCGATCAATCAGTATGGCGACACGATTGATCTGAATATGGTGACGAGTGGTGTGGGGATTGCATCGCAGTTTCTTGCAAATGCCAACACGAATGGTGTGCAGGCCATGCAGTCTCTGGACCGGCTTGCACGCAATACGCTGTTTGGTGGAGCTCAGAATGGAGTAGGTGGTTATCTGGGGGGCAATACGCGCGTTAGTGTTGCGCTCGATGCTGAAGGCGACACCATTCAGGTTGATGACATTCGGGGATTTCAGTCCGTCATTGTTAATGGTCAGGTTACGCTGATTGGATCCAGCAATGGCATGACTGTGACTGTTGGTTCGGATATATACACGCTTGTGCGCGTGGTAGCGGATGCGAACAATGTTTCTACGGCGCCGGGTGGAGTCTCTGGGCAGATGACGTTCTCCAGTAGCGTATCTGTTGCAGATGGTGGTGTTGGGCAGCCAGTGGTTGCGGCAACGGCACCGAAGGTGATCCGTCCTAATGGCCGTCTGACGACGGCAGCTCTACAGACGGCAAGTGCAAACGGTCTCGCAGATACGCTGGGTATTCAGCAGGTTCTGGCTGGTGTTGCGACGCTTCGCCGTAACAACGTTCCTATGATCAATGGGGCATATCATTGTTATCTGGATGATATTCAGCTTCTGTCGCTGTTCCGTGACGATGATTTCAAGCATCTTTATCGGGGGGAATACGGTTCGGAAGAGTATCGTTCCGGACAAGTTATTGAGCTTCTGGGTGTTCGGTTTATTCCGACGACAGAGGCCCCTCAGCAGCTTTCTCTTGGTGCTGGTCCTATTCATCGTGCTCTGCTGTTGGGCCAGGGAGCTCTGATCGAGGGTGACTGTGCGCTGACTGGCCATTCGGACATCCCAGACGCTGATCGCGCACTGATTGAGATGGTGGATGGGGTTGCAATGGTGACGCGTGAGCCACTGGATCGACTGCGTCAGATTATCGCTCAGTCCTGGTACTGGATTGGGGGTTTTGCGCTGCCGACGGATGTGACGGCAGATACAAACGTTATTCCCACGGCGACGAACAGCTATCTCAAGCGTGGCGTTATAATTGAGAGCCTGGGCACGGATGCACTTGGCATGACCTTCTAAGCTGATTTCGAACCCCCATGATTCCATGGGGGTTCTTCTGGTGGAGGAGGATTATATGTCTGGGACCGCAAGCCTTTCCTCGGGCCCATTGACGGACGGGGAAAAGGTCGATGTTCGGCGATTCTGCGGGTATCCGGCAATCGGATCGCGGGAGACAGGGCAGGAATCCTGGCGCTTCTTTCAGGTTGAGGGAGCGTTGGAGTGGCGGATTAACAGCTTGTCTGGCGCAGAACTGCAGCAGGTGCGTTTGTACCTTTCACAGCTTTACCCGTTGGAAGCTGCTCTTTTGGGGGCGTCTGAAAATCTGGACACGGCACAGGCTGCGAGTTGGTACCACAACGGTCATGAAGTGCGTGATCGCGTGATGCTTCTGACGTTATGGCGTCGGCGTTTATGCGCGTTTCTTGGGGTGACAGGCGGTTTGGAATTGCAGGATGGCCGATTGGTCGTCATCTGAAGGGGGCATGATGCGGGCGGAACAGATCGCGTCCAGACTTTGTCGAGGGTATGCAAAAGCGGCAGGGATTTTAGGTCACTCCGGAGAGCAATACCGGCCGGATAATCCGTTGTCTCCCATGCAAAATATTTATGCACATCCGATGCTCGCTTTTGATTCGAGTGCTGACTTTACATTCTCCCGATCCCCCAATTGGGGTGGGGTTATGGAATATGTGCTTACGGATTGCCGTGAAGACACTGTGGTCGGAGATATTCTGACTTGCGGGGGAAATACGTTTTTTGTTGCGGCCGTGGATGACCTTCGGCCTCCGCTATGTGTGGCATGTAATCGAATTGTGGAGATCAGTGGCGTTTCTGGGACGCAAGGGAACATCGTTGAGGAATGTCCTGCTGCGATTGTTTTGCGGTCTAAAGGAGAGGGGCCTGGGAGTGGCATTCCGGGTTCAGCCAAGCCTGGGCAGTTTGTCATGTATTTACCGCGGCTGCCGGGCATTGTGTTGCAACCCTATATGACAGTCACGACGGATCTGGATACGACGTACACAATTAACGCTGCCGAGATGTCGGACTGGGGTTTGCGTTGCACCATGTCTCTGCAACAGGTCTGAGGAGAGAAAAATGGCGGATGCTTCTCAGGTCGGATTGGCTCTGGCTTATGTGTGTGCGGGAATTTTATATCCAGAAGGCCTCGAAAGGCCGTCTGTAACGGGACGGCAGACGATCGTTCGTCGCGGGTGGCTTTTACCGAGTGATATATTTGCAGCTCAAAATATTCGGAATAATACGGATTTCCTGACGGTCACACTGGCACCTCAGAAAGGTATTGTTGTGCCAGAGCCTTTGGGGCGCCCCTGGCAGGTTCAGGCGCGTGTTCTGCCCACGGTGTCGGTGAAGCAGAGCGCGCAAGCTGTTTGCATTGCTTTTCCGTCTGAGGGCGCGCCTTCAGGGGTTGTCGGTGTCTGGTACGAGGCGGGAAAAACTCAGATTTCTGCCGCCTATGCCGTGACTGAGCAGGACACTCCTGAAACTGTGGCTTTGGCCTTGGCCGGGCAACTCCCAGAGGGTCTTGCAGACGGAAATTCTGTTCAGGTTCCGAGGTATAACTTGGCCGGAAACGTTGTTGGTTATGGCCAGTCCGTAAGGGTGAACCGCCGACAGAATCAGCGATATAGGGTTTCGCTCTGGACGGCTGATTCTGGTGTTCGGGATACGCTTGGACAGTTTCTGGATACGGAGCTGGCTGAGAAGAGCTGGATTTCCACGCTGGATGGTCGGCGGGCACAGCTTAGATTCGTAAGTGTTGAGGATGTCGATACGATGCAAAATCAGGCATTGTATCGACGGGATTATTTGTACGATCTGGTTTTTGACACCCTTCAGGTTCAGTGGTCGTCTGACATGATGTTTGGGGCCGGGGCTGTTTCTGCTGGTGATCAGGTTAGCAGTTTCGGCGCAATCGGGCCTGCTTTTGATAATGGTGTGGTTCTGCATGCTCTTGAAGCAATGCAGGCTGCACAAACTTCTCAGACAGCTCAGAATTCATATCCGGGAATGATGGTCAATCAGTTTGGGACTGTCGTCTGTCAAAGCCATTAAAAACAAACTCAATGTAATAGAGAAAAATTAATTGTTCGTTTATCGGAACAATATACTGTATTTTTTGGAGGAAATATCGGGGGATGTCTCTGGTTTATCAGGCGGGTACGCTAAATACGACTGCGCTTACGGTTCCTAACCTTTATGTACAGATTGCGCAGCCACAGCCGCTGGGACTGACGGGTGCCTCTTCATCGAAGCTGGGTATCGTTGGAACGGCGGGATGGGGCCCGGTAGGGCTTCCGGTGCCCGTGGGTGGCATGAGTGATTATCTCTCTGCGTTTGGAAGTAAGCAGAACAAAACGACTGATGCAGGGCTGGCTGTAAATATTGCGGCTCTGCAAGGGGCGTCATCGTTTGTTGTCGTGCGTGTAACAGATGGAACGGATGTAAACGCAACGGCCTCTTTGGGAGGCGTTACACTCAGTGCTGTTCATACCGGCGCTTCTGGTAATTCTATCGTTGTGACCCTGACCGCAACGGGGGCGGGTTATGGGCTGGCAGTTTCGCATCCGGTTCTTGGAGCGGCAAATTATTCAGGTGCGACCTGGAATATCCTGGAAGCCGCTGTTGCGCAGGATCTGTCAGCTCTGGTGACGGTCCATTTGCCGGATGCAGTTCCTGATCCTGTTCCTGGAAGCGTGACGCTGTCTGGAGGACTAGATGGTGGGGCGCCTGATACGTCAGCTTTTCTAGGAAAGGACGATATCATTCGGACGGGAATGTATGCTCTGAGGGGCCAGGGATGTGCCGTTGCCACCCTTCATGGCGTGACAGATAGCGCGTCCTACTCGTCGCAGGCGGCATTTGGCCTCGGTGAAGGGGTTTATATGGTGGCGGCAAGCCCCGCATATGACAGTGTAAGCAATGCAGTGTCCGCCAAAGTCGCCAGCGGTCTGGACTCTTCAGCCGTAAAGTTGATGTTTGGTGACTGGATCTGGTGGAACGATGACGTCAATGGCATGATGCTTGTCAGCCCTCAGGCATTTGCTGCAGGCATTCTTTCCGCACTTTCACCTGAACAGTCGAGCCTGAACAAAGCACTTGCGGGTATTGTTGGCAGCCAAAAGGCAGGGTTAGGGGGAAGTAGCGCAACCTATTCCACAGCCGAACTGTCTACACTGTTTACGGCTGGGATCGATGTTATCTGCAATCCAGCGCCGGGCGGGACTTACTGGGCAGTACGGTGTGGGCACAATACGTCAAGCAAATCGACGGTAAATGGAGACAATTATACCCGTCTGACCAATTATATTGCGTCATCCCTTGCCGGTGGCATGGGAGCATATGTCGGACAGGTCGTGAATGATACGCTCTTTTCCGACATTCGCTCGACCTTGCTGGGTTTCCTGTCGTCCTTGTTGTCTCAAGGTATTTTAGGTGTTCAGAATTCTGAACTGCCTTACCGCGTTGTTTGCGATAGTTCGAATAATCCTCAGTCGCGGACTGCGTTGGGATATGTGCAGGCTGACGTGGCTGTGCGGTACCAGGGCATCAATGAAAAATTTGTGGTGAATTTGCAGGGCGGCACCTCCGTGACGGTGACGACTGCGGGCGGGAGCGTCTGAGCATGGCAAATCCTTACAGTATTGGTCGTGACTGCCGGATTACAGTTCTCTGGAACGGCCAGCGGGTTGATCTGCGTGATGTCACGTCTTTCGGGGCATCACAGGAGACGCATGCTCTGCGAGCGAGTCCGCTTAATGGCATGCCGGTCGAGTTCAATGTTCCGAATGGCTGGCGTGGTTCGTTTCAGATCGCACGTGCGAGTGCGGCGCTGGATAATCTGGTTGCCGCTATTGAAGCTGCTTACTGGAATGCTGGAACGGTTGGTAGCGGTACAATTTACCAGTACGTGACAGAGCCTGATGGCACGACAAGTACGTGGGAATACACGAACGTGTCCATCAAGTTGAAAAATGATGCCTGGCAGTCGGATCAGATGGTTCATCAGACGGTACAGTTCTTTGCGTCGACGAGGGCAAAGATTTCATGAACACGCTCCCAAAAGAAGTCCATCTTGCTGATGGACGGTGTCTTTCTCTGAGAGAGATTGATCCTGCGGATATGCTGGATCTGATTGAGGCGGCAGGCTCTGCTGTGACTGGTGCTTCGGCTGCTGCATGGTTGGGCTATGCGGAAATGATCTGTTCAGTTACGGCTATCGACGGTGTGCCAGTGCAGATGCCGGGTACGAAAGAAGAAATTCGTGATCTGGCGCGCCGTATCGGTAAAGGTGGAATTGCAGTGCTTTATCCATGTTTTCATCAGGATACTGATGAAGAGATGGTGGTCGCTACAGCAAAAAACTGAGTAGGCACTCTGCGTTTCAGGAGATGCTTTACCTTCTGGATCATGGGGTGCCATGGAATTTGTTGAAGTCGTGGTCTCGCGCAAGGCGGATGGCTGCGTGTGTTGTGACGGCAGAGCGTGCAGGTCATGTCTTTGACTGGGACCAAAGACAGTACCGAGAATAGGCATGCATACGGATAAATTGTGGAAAGGCGTTCTTTCGTCAGGAAAGTTGTTTTCCCGGAATGTGTTGCGACGATCTTTGCTAGAGGGGAGGACGGCTGTCATTCCCCCAGTGAGTTTTGTTAAGAGCCGCGAAAAAGGAAATTTGGATTTCCCGAAATTATCGATGGTTTCTTTAATACCCCGCGTGACGTCAGCCAAGAGCTCTTTCTTCTCGGAAGTTGGCCCTGAGACACATGTCGAAGGCATATTAGAAAACGCTCCAAAACTTGTAAGAAATAAAAGCAGCATTTTTAAAATGGGGCCTAAGCAAAGAAGTCTCGTGCATATTGTGCAGGCTAAATTGGAGAAGTCTGGCCATGCTGTATCGCAAAAAATTCGTGATGATATGCTGTTGGGCGTCCCGAAGAATTTTTTTATCAAGCCGGGAAGATTAAGCGCGGCCTCAACGAGAAAGCCTTTTTTTTCTGCAAAAAGCCGGGAGCAACACTGCCGCGTGGCACCTCATGTTTTTTCCCGCAATACGCCAGATTTAGGTGGTTCTCGCCCTGAAATTCTGAAGTCAGCAATCAATACCAAGTCTGTCCCTGTTCTAAAGTCTGGTGTGCGAGACTTGGAAGGTTGTTCAGCAGTTTCATCACAGTTCCTTCCAACATCGTTGGGAAAATTGGGGCGGATACGGCATCCTGAATTTGAAGAAAATACCTTATCCCCCATATCTCACGCCTTCCGGCCAGGAATGCCCACTTTGGGTGAAGAGCAGCGAAAAGACATCAGCGATTTTGGAAAAATGAGCCGTCTTGCTGCGCGACGTGCAACGGGTGGCGTCGATGAAATTCAATTTCCCCAATATCCAGGTTGTAGCATTGGAGTTGGATGAGATCAGAGGAGAGCCGCAATGAGTGTAACGCTCTCTGCTATTGAAAACGTTATCGGTTCCATCGGTCGTTTGGGGGCGTCTGCTCCGGTTACGCTCGGTTCACTTGTACTGAGCGGTATTGAAGTTCCTGACCGACTTGAGGTTGGTGGCCATCAAATGATGGTCGTGCATAGGCTTCCCGGAGGCGAGCGTGTTGTTGATACGCTTGGAAACGATCCTGGCCGACTGGAATTGCGAGGGCGTTTTTTAGGGCCGAACGCACAGGCTCGGGCACAAGCCGTGGAGCGGATGCGCATTTCGGGGCAGCCTGTCGCGTTTTCTGCGGCAGGTATGGCAAGTGATGTTTGGATTGCTCGCTTTGTTTATTCATATGAAGCGAAGGGGGCTGTCTGCTCCTATGAACTGACGTTGGAACGGCCAGCGGAAGCTACTGATTTTGGGACAGACCAAAGTTCACTCACAGGCATTCTAGGAAATGATACTGAGAGTGGCCTCAAGACTGTTTCAGATATGGTTGCGCGTATTTCGGAAAGCGTTTTTACAGGCACTGGGCAAGTTAATTCCATCGTAGGCCAGCTTATGCCATTGGCTACTTTAGTAGGGGCGGGGGGAGCTGCGGCCAGGGTTGTTGATGCTCTGGGTATGGCAAATACCTTGAGTCAGAGTGGTTCTAATCTTGCGGCTACTCCGTCTAGCATGACCGCTATATCTCGTCAGCTTACGACCGCGGGAAATGAGTTGATGTCCATCATGGAGAGCACGGGAAGCAATCTGGAAAGTGTTGTGATTGCGGATACATCGTCTCTGGGTGCGGTTGCCGGGAGTGCCGGTTTGCTTAGTGCAGCATCAGATACGGGTGGTCTGGTTAATCATTCTCTGGCGTATGTCAGTGGTTCTCAAGGTGCTTCCGGGCAATTGCCGGTAGTGCACGCGTGAGGAATTATGAAAAATATTGTTGTAACGGCAGCTGATATTTCGCTCTTTCATGTTGCGGCGCGTGAACTGGGAGATGCTTGCCAGTGGTGGAGAATTGCTCAGACCAATGGGATATCAGATCCAGATTTAAGCAAAGTTGAAACAGTCCAACCTCTGAAAATTCCGATGAAAGACCTTATGTTCTCATCAGGGCTTCCCAATGAGGAGGGAGGATGACCACACGCCAGATCGAAGTTCGAATTTTATGGGATGGAATAGAAAATCCGGATCTTGCGCTTAAAAAATTCGAACTGGATTCTAATAGATATGAGTCTTGTGATACGGCAGTTTTAACGTTCGCAATAAAGAGGCCGAGGGTCAGAAAGGCATCGTTCTGGTTTGAACAGGGTACACCTTTAAGCCCGTGGATTTCTGTTGAAATTAGAGACACTAAAATTTCTTCAGGATGGACGGTTCTATTTCAAGGGCGTGCAGATCATGTCCGGAACGTTGACGAGCATTCTCTTATTGAAATGGAGTGTCGGGACGCTCTCGCGGCACTTATAGACCTTCGCGTCCAAGATTCCTGGCTTAACCATACGGGGTCTGATCTGCTGCAGGATATTGCCAGAAGCGCTGCACTTGCGACCCGGATTTCTCTTCCCAACGATGGCTCTGACCATATGATGGGTCAGTTTTGGCAAGTAGAGCATAAGAGGGGCGCCCTCCTGTCGCAGCATCGCTTTCAGACGGCGGCAGATCTGGCTTTTGCTGTTGCGAGGGACGCATTGTGTGACCTTTATGTAGATGGAAAAACGCTTGTCTGTCAGCCGTCTTACGTAGACGAAGACACCGCTGAAATTATTGATGTTCGAAATGCCGTATTCGAGACAGATGTTTCTCGAGATCTCCAATTGCTCTCAGGTATTGTAGTGCACATGGCATCTTGGGATTCTCGACAGAGAAGCAGTACGCATGTTTATTATGATGGAAAAACATTTTCCCAGAATGCACCGTCAGGTTTGACTGTACTCCATAGCTTTCGTGTGCCGGGCCGTCGTTTGGAAGATTTGCGCCGACTGGCTCGTGGTAAGTATGAGCGTATTTCTGCACATGCAATGTCAGTCCGTATTTCAATGCCCGGTATAATAAGGCTGCGCCCACGGCAATTTATAAAAATTTCACTGGGGACAACGGAGCAGACGCTGGGTGTGGATCAGGTTGTTTCCCGTTTTTCTGTGAATGATGGATTTATTCAGCATGTGGTTTTGCGTAGCCGAAGAAACGGGTCATGAGTGATACAAGAATGCTAGCTGCTGCCCTGGCGAACCGAAGCGCGCACGCTGTCCTTGGAATTGTGTCCGCAGTTGATCCTTCGAACCATACCATCAAGGTTCGTATCCAGCCCGACAATGTGGAAACCGGTTGGATACCTGATGTGGGGGGCGTACAGGCCGGAAATCTGCGTATTTCTTGTCCATCTGAACCAGGGACCCACGTTGCCTTGTTACCCCTTGAAGGTGATGGTGAGCATCTGATTGCTATCGGGGCTGTTTTTGACACAGTTGTGACTGCGCCCGTCTCTCCCTCTGATGGGCAGGCTATTCAGCCAGGGACCATGCTGATCAGGGCAGGATGCGGTGCCCCTCCGACAGAAATGAACGGCAAGGCTGGTGATGTAAGTCCTCAGGCTGGTTGGTGTCAGATTGGCTCTGACGGGGTTATCCTAGGGGCAGGCAATGCGCGCCTACATATCGCAGAGAGTGGTATTTCACTGACGATAGGCGACGTAACGGCTGTGTTTTCTGCAAATGGTCTGAAGGTTTCTGGTGGCGATATTCAAACAGATCAGCACTCGTTGACGCAACACGTACATCTGATGGGTAGCCAGACGACAGGGGGACCTGTTGGATGAGTGCCATCAGTCATTTGTGTGGCGGTGATCTGCTGCTGGAGAACGGTGGCTTACAGGTTATTTCCGGGGCTGACGAAACACGCCAGAGGCTTTTAAGGCGCTTGTTAACCAATCCTGGTGATTACATCTGGCAGCCGGAATACGGGGTGGGTCTGCAAAGCATGGTTGGGGAAGTCGTTGTTCCAGCCGTCATGCAAGCTGGTATTCGGGGGCAGGTTCTCAAGGACCCTGGCGTTGATTCCGGTCATTCTGTTGATGTGACTGTGAGTGCTGCCGATAACGGGCTTTGCCTTTGCCATATCTCCTATGTCGATGCTGACACGGGGCAGCAGCAAACACTGGATTTTTCCGCCTAAACAAGAAGCGCAGAGCTATGTTCTGCGCTTCCGGAGGACGTAATGTCTCTTTCTCTTCGCTCGTTTGCTACGACGGTTTCCACCGCCGTGGCGACGGCGCAGTCTTCCTGTGCGCAGCTTTTGGATGGCTCTGTTGGATCGCCCGTGCGGGCACTGATGGAAGGTGTCGGTGGCATAGGACTATGGCTGCAATATCTTGTTTTACAAACCTTGCTCCGCACACGTCTGGCAACATCCTCTGCTGAGGATTGCGACAGTTTTGTCGAAGATTTTGGGATGATGCGTTTACTTGGAACGGCATCGACCGGGATGGTGACGATGATGTCATTTTCGCCGTCCCAGCAATCGGCAGTGATTGTGCCAGGAGCCATTGTCCGTACTGTTTCCGGCCTGTCATTCGCAGTGATCAAAGACAGCAAGCTGCCTGTCTGGTCCGACGTGGCAGGCGGGTATGTTCGGCAGACGGACATGCAGAGCATATCGGTTCCAGTTCAATGTCAGGTTGCGGGATCAAACGGTAACGTATCTGTTGGTGCGCTCTGTCTGATGGGCACAGCTATTTCCGGCATTGATACTGTTACAAATCCAGCGGCTTTTCTTAACGGTGCAGATCAGGAAACGGATGCGCAGCTGCGTGCGCGTTTTCCTCTGTGGCTTGCTGCAAAAGCATCTGGGTGCAGAGCAGCCGTTGGGAATGCTGTTGCGGGTGTTCAGACAGGATTATCGAGTTCGCTTCGAGATGGTGTTGCTGCTGATGGAACTGCGCAGACCGGGTATTTTACGGTCGTCGTGAATGACGGAAGTGGCTCGCCCTCGGACGCGCTCCTGACACAAGTTTATGAGGCTGTTGACGCTGTTCGGGCCTTGGGAGTCGGCTTTGCCGTCAGACCTCCCCAGACGCTTGCGGTGAATGTGTCCATGACAGTCGTCGTGCCAATGTCGGTTGTGGTTCAGCAGGCGGCAACAGCGATTGAGAATGCCCTTAGCTTGGACATTGCAGGCGCAGTGGTTGGTGCAGGTTATGCCTATAGCCGCCTATCATATCTAGCGTATGTCGGGGCCGGCGTGACGGTTACCTCCGTTCTGGATGTCCGCCTGAATGGTGGGCAAGCCGATATTGCTGCGAATGGCGAGCAGGCACTGACAGTCGGCACAATTCAGATCAACGTTCTTCAGAACTGACCAAACAGGCCCCCTGCTAACTGTATCGGGGCAGAAGGAAGGCTATGCCTGTTTTCAATACATACCCGCGGCTTGATACGTTGACGGGCGATGAAGTTCTGGTGCTGGCAGATTCCAGCGGCCATCAAACTGTTACTGCAACGGCTTCCCAGATTGCAGGTACTCCAGCAGTTTCCAAGCCGAGTGGGGCATTCTATCAGGATAAAGGAGCAAAGATCAGTCGTTTCGCTGATCGTGTTCTGATCGGGGATGCTGCGGCTAATCCAGGACTGAGCGATCGGGATGCAGCGTCTAAAAATGAGTGGCTATCCCAGACAATGGGAGCCACCTCGATTGGGCCCTGGGCATTGCAGGACGCGCAATGCGCTTCGGTAGCCCAGTTTGGAAATAGTGCTTTTGTGGCAGCGTCCCGGACATCTGATGCAAAAACGGCACCAGATATTTTAGGGTTTCAGCCAAGTACGATCGGCATTGCGTCATGGGGTGTCGCTGATGACACTTCTGCACCTACGACCACGACAGCCTACGCTTATTATGGAGAAGCGTGGCGCCTGGCTGGTGTGAATTATCAACCGACTTTCGTCATGGAACTTGAAGCGGTCAATTTTGGTGGCTTGGCGATTGGTCAGTCTACGCCGTATGCCCCCAATGTCGGCGGTGGTGTTTATGGCATTCAGCTCGGTGCGGGTGGTGGTCAGACTTCGGGTACTTCCGATGCTGCTGCGGGGGTCGTTTTTGTTTCAAACCCTGACGCCTGGCAGGTCGGTATTGTTTTCGGCGCGACGGCTTTAAGCGGCACAAACGGGACAGATAATGGATATGCCTCCGCCCTGTCTCTTGCGCGTAATCATGCTCTGGAGTGGCATACGCCGGAAGTTGTTAGTGGGGTCGCGGGCGGTAATGTTGGAGCATTTGTCCGCTCTACCGTAACAGAGCGTTCGAAAGGCGTACGACAGGATTTTGTCGATAATGGAATTCTGTTCAGCAATATTGAAGGACAGACACTCTTTTCCGTCGCAAGTGCTGTGGCACCCAACAACACTTTGCAGGTCCAACCTGGGGCAGGCACTCAGGCGGCTGGTCTGTATGTGCAGAGTGGCGAAAACGGATCGTCAAACCTTGGTTTGTTTCCGGAAGAGGGAGGGCAGTTGCAAATCTCTTCTCCGGTAACGAATGCGGCAGGCACGCTTCCCGCCACAGTGGGGGGCGGCTTTTTGCATATCAGCGTCAATGGAACGGATTATCGTATCCCGCTGATGACTCCAGAGCAGGCTGGAGGTTGAAGCATGGCCAGATTGTACGACCGCCAGAAAGTGGTCCTTCAGGCGACTGATGGGAAAATTCTTTTGGATACGGGGGTGGTTCCCGGATCAGTCGATGATTTTGCGTCGAGGTTGAGAAGCTTTCTGCCTGTCGGCTGGTTCCCAGCAGCGCCTCAGGATCTGGAGGAGGAAACTGCACCAGTTCTTGTCGCTGTTCTGAGGGGATTTTCAGCCGTTCTGGCTGGAATATGGACATTACTTGATGAATGTCAGCAGCAGACACGCCTCATAACGATGAGTGGCCCATTTCTGGATATGCTGGCGGCTGATTATTTTGGACCGGCTGGTTTGACGCGTCGCACTTCGGAGCTGGACAGGGACTATCGCACCCGCATCGTGTCCTCTTTGGTGGCGCAAAAGAATACGCGTGAATCTGTTTTCAACGCGCTGCTGTCAATCACAGGTGTCGCGCCCACTATTCTCGAACCTCTGAATGCAGCGGATTGCCATGCATTGGCATCACTCGCCGCTCCTGCCGGTGGTGGAGGTTATGGATATGGGAGCGCAGGGTTGCGATACGGCAGCCGGCACGGTGGCCAGTTCTTCGTGGAGACAGCGCTGGGGCACGCAGCTGATGCCCACGTAATTTACCAAACAATTGAAAAAACGGCAGCCAGCGGCATAACCGGCTGGGTCAAGGTGAGCAAATAATGGATCGGGCAATTGTATACGCAGGATCAATTCCAATGGATACGGATCTGCTGCGAATAGGGCGATATGGCAAGGCGGCGCTCGGTCATCTGTCTGATATGCTTTATGGCCGGGATGTGACAGCTGCTTCGGGTCTGATTTGTACGCCTTCTCCCTCCGGTCTGTCTGTTACAATCGGGGCAGGGTCCATCACAGCATCTGGGACTATGGATGCTGCATTTCTGGGGGGCGCCGGCGGGGGATATGGAGCGGATGCAACCCCTACAACTTGCCAGTATTCAAGTGATGGGGATGTAACGGTTTCTGTTCCAGGAACTGGCGCGACATATACGGTTTTTGCTCTTTGTACCGAACAGGATGTCGATCAGACCGTCCTCCCGTTTTTCAATGCCTCAAACCCCTCTCAGACGCAGGCGGGCATGAATAATGACGGGAATGCCTTACCAACGCGGAGACAGGCAGGCCTTTCTTTTGTTGTTTCGACAGATACACCAGCTGTGCCGCCGGGCGGTGCGATTGTTGGGCTATATACTTTGAATGTGCCTCAGGGAGCCACGTCTCTTTCTGGCGTACAGCCGCAGGCAGGAAAGGTTTTTTGGCCAACAATTCCTGAATTGGCAACGCAGACTTTACTGCGTGCCGCTATGCAGCCTCTACAGCTTGTCACAGCCAATACATCAGTTTCCATTCCAGTGTGGGCGTCCCGTGTGGAATTGCGTGTTGTGGGCGGCGGAGGCGGGGGCGCATCGTCTAATTCCATGACACTGAACGGATCATTTTCAGGCGGCGGCGGCGGCAGTGGGGGAGATGCTTCAGGGATTTATGACGTCAGCCTCGCAACTGGTAGTGCACTGAATGTGACAGTTGGCGCAGGTGGCGGATCGGAACAGACAGGTGGCACCTCCCTGGTCAGTTACAATGGGCAAACATTGCTACAGGCTGGTGGAGGGCAGGGTGGCTATTTTTATAGCGCCATGGGCTCTGCAGGTGGTGAAGGTGGCGTAGCGTCAGGCGGCACCGTCTGGAATCAGACTGGAACCTCAGGAGGAGACGGTCAAACGAATTCCAGTACCTTTGCAGGCTACGGCGGTAGCGGCCCATGGGGTGGCAGCGGTCGGTGCGGAAACGAAGGAGGGCGCAATGGCACCCATTTTGGTGCCGGAGGCGGGGGCTCTTATTCGACACCTGCAGATGGAACGCACTCGCCGGGCGGCGCTGGTTATTCCGGGTGTGTTATGTACCGTTTTCTGCCGTAAGGCAGGCGAGGGGACCTCAACTGGGTGTTCCCCTCGTTACGTAGACTCAGTTCAATGAAATTTCGCCGTCCACCATATTGCGCGGCGGCCTGTCTTTTTTTAGATTTACAACGTCCTCTCGGCTGACAGCAGGTGCGTTGTTTCCCCATGCATGACGGATAAACGTTGTGACATCTGCGATCTGCTGATCGCTAAGGCGATGCATGAAATCCGGCATCGTAAAGGCAGAAGGGGCTGTCTCGGTCTTCGGTAATGTTGCCCCGCTCTGAATGATGTGAACGAGTGACGCCGGATTTTCTCCCATGACAACAGGGTTACCTGCAAGCGGTGGAAAGACGGCAGGATATCCCTTGCCGTCTGTTCTGTGGCAGGCTGCACAATTATCGATATAGACTTTGGCACCTCGCGCGGAAATGTCTGCTCTACGCAGAGCATTGGTTGATGCCGGGTCATAGACCCAGTTCTTCTGCGTTTTATCGTAAGGCTGGAGAGTGCGCAGATATTTAGCCATCGCAAGAAGATCTGCGGCAGAAAGATGCTGCGTGCCATGAACAATGGCAGACGTCATGGCACCAAAACTTTCTCCCTGCATGTTTCGTCCGGTTTTGAGAAACGCGACGATGTCCTCTTCGCTCCATCGACCTAAGCCAGTCCGGTTTTCCTGACGAAGAGAGGTTGGGACCCATCCATCGACGGCTACTCCGCCCGACAGAAAGGCCTCACTATCGGCCGCCGTAAGAGCTTTTTCCTGCATTGCAAGACCACGTGGTGAGTGACAGGCTCCACAATGTGCTGGACCTTCCACCAGATAAGCTCCGCGGGCTATCTGTGGATCTGTAAATGTCTGAAGCGTTTTGGCTTGAGCCTTGACTGGAGCAGGGGAGAACATCCAGCGCCAGAATGTCAGCGGCCAACGCATGGAAAGTGGCCAGAGAATGCCATTTTCCGGTGTTGCAACGGATGATGCCTCAACACCTTCATGAAAATAAGTGTAGAGCGCGTGAACGTCATGATCTGTCAGGCGGGCATAGGATGGATAGGGCATTGCGGGATAAAGCGTTGCACCATCTCGGCGGATGCCTTCTCGCAGGGCTCTTCCAAATTCGGCTTCTGAATATTTGCCGATCCCGTGCTCCATATCGGGGGTAATGTTCGTGGAATGAACGGTACCGATCGGAAGAGAAAACGATACTCCTCCAGAATATTCCGGTTTTCCATGGATTGAATGGCAGGCTGCGCAATCAGAAGCGGCGGCAAGATAACGGCCTTCTTCGATCAGGGCAGATTTCTCATCATTGGCTGAGGCATCGTAACTGAAGAACAGAACGCTGCTGGTAAAGGCCAGAAAAGGAAAAAATTTCATGCCTTCACCAATGGACCAGGAGATTTCAGATAGGTTGTACGGATGTGGTAGGCCGCCCAATAGGCAAGGGCCGCGACTGTGCCTGTGGGATTATATCCCATCCCTTGCGGAAAAGCATTGGAGCCGATCACAAACACGTTCGAAACATCCCAGCTTTGAAGGTAGCGGTTGAGCGCGCTTGTCTTGGAATCTGTCCCCATGACTGCGCCGCCGCCGAGATGAGTGGTTTGATAGTGACGCGTGTCAAAAGGTTGGCCAGCGTTGAGATGAACGAGATTGGTCTTCGTGGCGCCCATGGCTTTTGCCAGCGGTTCAATCTTGCTGACAACGTACTGGTTCATGCGGATATCGTTATCTTTCCACGTGAAGGTCATGCGAAGCAAGGGCAGGCCGTAAGCGTCTTTCCATGTCGGGTCCAAGTCTAGATAAACATCCCGGTAGGCCATGTTGCTGCCATGTGCATCCACCCCGATAGAGTGCTTATAACTGTCGATGAGCGCGCCTTTATACGCTGAGCCCCATCTTGGTGTGCCCCCGCCGCCTGTCCCGATGGCGGCAGCAATGGGCTTCGTTCCGGCCTGATTGACCCACACCGGAGACCCCCCGATGAAGCCAAGCGGGCCATGATCAAAATTCATGCTGTTGAAGTCATCAAATGCGACACCAACGCCGCCCGCACCAATGAACTGGTTGGTGTATTTGGAAGGTGGTAGCCAGATGCGCGACGAAGTGATTGTCTGGTAAACGAAGTTCCGCCCAACTGTGCCTGCGTTCTGAACAGGATCATACGGCTTTCCGATACCCGAGAGGAGCATCAGATGGACGTTATGAAACTGAAACGCACTCAGAATGACGAGATCAGCGGAGAGGGAAACTTCTTTCTGCGTTTTCGTCTCCAGATACGTGACACCGGTTGCCTTGCTCTTGGTGCTGTCCAAGTCGACACGAAGAACGTGCGCATCGGAAATAAGAGTGAACCGAGGGTCCTGCCGGAGAGCAGGCAGAACGTTTACGTTCGGGGATGCTTTTGAGTAGAGGTAGCAATCATACCCGCTGCAATACCCGCAAAAATTGCAGGGCCCCATCTGGCAGCCATACGGGTTCGTATACTGGCGGGATGCATTGGCTGCGGGTAGGGAATAGGGATGATAGCCCACCTGGGATGCCGCATCCCGAAAGGTAGAGGCTGTGAAGGTGTCTTTCATGGCCGGGAGCGGGAAATTATCCGACCGGTCTCCATCAAAGATATTACCGTTTCCGACAATTTTGCCGTTGACCCGATAAGCTTCGCCAGATGTTCCGAAAACCTTTTCGGCCTTGTCGAAAAAAGGTTCCAGCTCCGCATAGGTCACGCCGTAGTCCTGAAGGTTCATGTCCTCAGGAATGAACTTCTCGCCGTAACGCTCCACTACTGAACTACGAAGCCTGAGATCTTCTGGCGAGGCCCGAAAATGGACGCCTGACCAGTGAAGCCCCGCTCCCCCAACGCCTTCGCCTGGCAGGAATGCTGCTAACTGACGATAGGGCAGTGCAGTTTGATCAATGGTATTGCGGACCGTGACTGTCGTCTGGGAAAGGTTTTGGAAGAGGCGTTTGCGAATTGCCCCTCGAAGTTCATCGATGGACTCCGGGTAAGCGCCTTCTACGGGCGTCGTACGCTCGGAGCCGCGTTCCAGCATGATGACCGACAGTCCGGCTTCGGTCAGTTCTTTCGCCATGATCGCACCAGCCCAGCCAGCTCCGACCACGATGGCATCTACGTGTTTTTTTGTCATGATTTAAGCCCCTCAGGCCGTTTCACCTGAGATGGAAACCGGACCAAACGGATAGGCTGCGCCGTCCTGATTGACCCAGTCCATGAAATCCGCCCGAGCACCCGGGAAGCCCAGCATCAGCCACCCGCCCAGCCCTCTGTTGCCCCCATAAAGAGGATCAGAAAATACACCCTCAAGGGTATTGGTTCGGAGTTGCTCGAAGAAAACCCGGCCAGGAATATCTCCCAACGAGACAGAGCCGCCCTCCAGTGCCGTCAGAATAGCGTCCTGCTCTGCCACAGGAAGATCCGGGAAGGATTTTCCATGTTGCTGGCGGGTATACGCGTCCAGTCCCTGAAGGCCTTTGCGATACAAATCGCGTGGCACAAACGGTAGCTGATAACCGAGATTAGCCGGGCCCTGTACGAAAGGGGCTGACATATACCAGTTGTCTCCCTGCGCGTAGGGCGTTTCCATCTGACGATCTATGAACTCTGCAACACCCAAGGCGCGCGCACCTGGTCCATGCTGATCCTGTGGAAAAAGCCGTTCCGTAGCGGATTCCAGCAGGCGGTACTCGTCAGGTGTGAAGAAGGAAGGGTGGTATGGCTGTTTGGATTCTTCAGCCAGGGCTTCAGCCCAGTGGGCATGGCCCCCAACCATCCAGAAGGATGTGGACCCAAGCAGGCCTTTGACAAAACTGCGGCGAAGAGGGCGGGTCACGGTCGGTTCCGTCGAAGGCACACTGTTCTCCAGCATAAGGGTAGGGTCATATTCGGAAAACAAACATATCCGGAATAAAAGATATCAGACCCCCATAGGACGGGTAGAGGTCCCAATGCCAGAGAACTTTCGATCATCATTTAGCGATGAGCGCTATTTACCCTGCTGAAGCGCTGGCTTTCCCATTGGATGGAAGTTGCAGAACGCCTGCAGGAGGAGACTTCTGCTTCGGTGCTGCTGTTACAGGGGCTGTGCTGTCATCCCCTGCGCCCGTCGGGAAAATTGCATCTGGAATGCTGGACTGAACGGGGGCAGCAACGCTTGGCGTATTTGTGACTGCGGCTGGAACATCCTGTGTGACAGGCTTGGCGGGAGCAGCTGATGCGGTACTGCCTGGTCCATCAAGAGCCTGTTGTTTCACGCCGCCATCAACCAGAGGGTTCCCTACCGCATCTGTCATCCAGCTCATGAGTTTTTTACGGACCTGAAACTCAAGTTCAACATTCATGTCCTGCATCATCTGATTGGTCAGGGCATAGAGAGAGGCTCGGGATGTAGCGCTTTTAGTGCCCGTGTCGAGCTTTCGGCTGATCCGTGCATGGATATATCCCGTATGCAGATTTCCCGCATCGGCAATATTCAGCTGCACATCCAAGGCGCCTGAGATCGCATTCTCCCCCTCTGAAGAAATGTAGGCCTGTTTAATGATGAATGCTGCCTGACCCTGCTGTCCGCTGGCAACCAGTCGTTGGTTAGCCATTTGTTTCAGGGCCTGATCAGGGGGCGTAGGGGCTTTTGAACTTAGGGAACCTGGGGCCGGAACAGCTTCATCCTGAATGTTGATTGTCGCCACATTCAGGTGCAACTGCGACAAATAGCTGTAGTCTGCGGGAGGGAATGTCTGCGCTGGCTCATCATCTGCACAACCCGCAAGACCGAGTGATAATCCCAGAGCGACTGCTCCGAACCAGTACCGTACACCCATCACGCTATTCCCCATGATCTTATTGGTCGTCGCGGCCCAATAGGCTCTTGAAACGCCCGAACAGCCCCTTCTTGTGCGGTGACTGTAATACCGGAGGCGGCTCCAACGGAAGCTCCGGCAAAAAAGACCGACGTTGAACAGGCTCTGATTCCCGAATTTCCGTCACTTCCGGACTGTTATCAGAAGGCTTTTCGGGCTTAGGATCAGTCGGTTTCACAACTGCCGTAGCCGGAGCCGCCTGAGGAACGCGGGGCGTCCGTAGCGAAGACGCCTGACCGACACCAAAATCTTCTGGAAGGAAAGGACGTGCAGCTCTGATGAGATCGGCATGTCTGGAATGTCGTGCAAACCACTCTAAAATCCATCCAGGAATCAGCGGTCCTGACGGGTCCTCACTAATTAGGAGTGGGCCTCTTGGATAGTAAAATGATGGACGGTTTCCCGGTGTTGCTTCGTTCCACACAAGGTAGAAAACTGAATTTTCCAGTGCATCGTGGAAGCGATAAGCAGTTGCTGTGCCCAGCTTCATTTCAATCTGCGCCCGTACAGGCATTGCAGAAAAAGGAGAGGACACGACCAGAACGTCCGTTCCTCTGCGAGCTGAAAGAAGTGCTTTCATCCGCCCTTCAGCCACGGGCTTCCCATCAGGGCAGGTCAGGGCTTCGCCGCTGTCCGCATGTCCGGCAGCAATGAAAATTGCATGGGGCGCATGTCGTCCTAGCCAGAGGCCCGACAGCTCCCGAAAAGCTATTGAAGGAAGGTCAGTTCTAAAAGAGGTGGCATCGTCCCGGATGTCACCACCGAGAACGCCTTCTGCCAATGGCCAGAATACCGGGTCCATGCCCGTCAGAAGGCAATCTTGCACATCCGGGCGAAGCGCCATGACATGGCTGCCCTTGTAGGCTCCATCCTCAATCCACCAGCAGGCTTGTCGCCCGCTGTCCTCATCCTGAAAGAGAATAACTTCGAACTGGCCAACAACCGGGTGGCGCTCCAAAGCTATCCAGCCTGGATAAAGCTGTTCGACGGGAAGGCCGTCGATCCTGATTCCGTCGAGCAGTGGAAGCGTCATGCAGGTTTTTCTCCAAGCTCATCACGGGTGAAACGGAAGCCGACGTTGCAGAACTCACAGTTCATCGTGATGGCGCCGTTTTCCACCATGTGATCCAGATCGTCTTCGCCAAAGCGCTCCAGAACTGAGGCCAGTCGTGCCCGGGAGCAACGGCAGCCGTAAGCCAGAGCGCGGGGTGTGGCAATCTGAACGTCTAACGTCCCGAACAGACGATGGATCAGATCACCACTTTCGAGCGTTTCGTCAAAAATTTCCTGGTCCCGCAATGTTTCGGCAAACGTGCAGGCCGTTTCCCAGGCATCCTCAGCCTGAGCGGCATTCTCGATGCCGCCTTCATCTGCGATCCGTTCCAGCACCAGAGCACTGGCGCTCCAGCCGTCAACCGTCTTGAGGCAGAACAGCCGGATCCAGCAGTCATGCTGCTCGCTGGTCTGAAAATAGTGAACGGCCATCTCAGAAAGGGTTTCACCCGTCAGCTCCACGATACCCTGATGGCGGTCCATATCCGCCCCCTGGTCGATCGTGAAAGCGAGGTAGCCGTTACCAAGCAACTCTTTGGGAGATGTCGGTAGCGCTGCAGGGTCAGTGTCTTCCGAAAGCCGGGCTGTAAAACGCAGGTCGCCTGTGTCTGTGGCATCAGCCAGCAGCATGGAGACTGGGCCGTCTCCCTTGATCTGAAGGGAGAAAGACCCCTTGAATTTCAAGGCAGACGCCATGCCTGCAACCAATGCAAGAGCCTGACCACCCATAGTCAGGACAGCATCCGGGAGATCATGCCGTGACAGGATGGCGTCTGCCAGCGCTCCCAGTCGAATCAGGCGTCCGCGGACGGGAGACTGTGCCAGATGAAATGGCACAATCCCCCCTGAAACGACCATGTTCGGGACGTTGGGGCGTCCCCTGTCAAGGAATGGCGGTGTATCTATCACCCGTTCTCTCTTCCAAGAGCCCAGAGAAGCAGGCCCTTTTGCGTATGAAGGCGGTTTTCCGCCTCGTCAAAAACAACAGACGCCGGGCTTTCGAACACCTCGGCAGTCACTTCCTCCCCGATATGGGCAGGCAGGCAATGAAGGAACAGGGCATGGGGTGCAGCTTTTGCCATAAGGGCTGCATCTACTTGGTAAGGACGGAAAGCAGAAAGACGCTGATCGCGATCCTTGTCCCCCATGCTGACCCATGTGTCTGTCAGAACAGCATCTGCGCCCACGACAGCTTCGGTAGGATTTTGGAAGACCTCGATGGAGGCACCATTCTGGCGGGCCCAGGCAACAGCACGCTCATTGGGCGCGAAACCCTCTGGCGTTGCCAGACGAACATTGAATTTGAGCAGAGCTGCCGCTTCCATCAGGGAAGTGGCTACGTTGTTGCCGTCCCCAATCCACGCGAGCGTCTTTCCCGCAATCGGGCCACGATGCTCTTCAAATGTCAGCACGTCTGCCAAAATTTGGATAGGATGGGAGACCGGCGTCAAACCATTAATGACCGGAACCGTGCTCCACTTTGCCAGCTCGCGCAGGTTCTCGTCCGTACCCGTTCGCAGAACAATTACGTCCAGAAAGCGCGACAGAACGCGTGCTGTGTCTGCAATGGTTTCCCCCCGGCCGAGTTGCATGTCGCCCGGCGACAGGACAGACACCTGGCCACCCAACTGCCCCATACCCACTTCGAATGAAACACGTGTGCGGGTGGAGGGCTGTGCCAGCATCAGTCCGAGCGTACGCCCTTCAAGAGGACGGTCCGGATGTAGTGGGTTTTTACGATTATTCTGGAGTGCCTTGATGCGGGCCGACAGATCAATGATCTGTCGGATTACGTCGCCGCTGAAATCGCGAATATCAAGAAAATGCCGTGGCATCTGCTGGTCCGTTCCTGCTGTCCGGGGGGCAATTGCCAGACTCACGACACGTTCTCCTGTTCTTTCTTATGGGCTGCTGCATATGCTTCGGCAGCTTCGATCAATTTCTTGCAGGCTTCCTGGCAGTCTTCTTCCGTCACGATCAACGGAGGCACCAGACGCAGCACATTATCGCCCGCACCAACGGTCAGAAGCCCTGCGGCCGTTACGAGTGGCATCACCTCTCCAACAGGCGGGATGCAGTGCAGACCACGCATCAGACCCATGCCGCGGACATCGTCGAAAACGCCCGGTGAACGCTTCACGACATCTCGCAGCATGCCGTCGAAGGCCTCTCCAACCGCGCAGACATGCTCCAGAAAGCCGGGGCTGAGAACTTCTTCCAGAACTGTTGTTCCTGCCGCACAAGCCAAGGGATTGCCGCCAAACGTCGTTCCGTGAGAACCGGGTGTCAGATGTTTGGCCAGCTCTTCCGTTGCGAGAACAGCTCCGAGCGGGAAGCCGCCACCAATGCCTTTGGCAATGGAAATGACGTCCGGCTTGATGCCATACCATTCATGCGCAAACAGCTTTCCTGTCCGACCAACACCGGTCTGGACTTCGTCGAAGCCAAGATAGATGCCGTGCTCGTCACAGACTGCGCGCAAGGCTTTCATGAAGACTTCGGACGCTGGCTTGATGCCGCTTTCACCCTGGATGGGCTCCACGATAATACCGGCAGTTTCCGGTGTAATAGCCGCGCGCAGGGTATTGGTATTGTTGAACGGCGCATGGTCGAACCCTTCAACAACAGGCCCAAACCCCTTTTGGTAGGCAGGATTTCCGGTCGCAGAAATCATGGCCAATGTCCGACCGTGAAACGCGCCGTCAAAGCAAAGAATGCGCGTACGCTCGGGATGGCCGTTCTCGAACTGCGCCCGACGGATCATCTTCACCATGCCCTCGTTCGCTTCAGCGCCCGAGTTGCAGAACAGCACAGAGTCCGCGAATGAGTTCTTTACCAGAAGATCCGCAAGCTTTTCAGCCTGCGGAATACGGTAGAGGTTCGAGACGTGCATGACCTTCGCGGCCTGATCCGCAATGGTCTTCACCAGCTTCGGGTGGCCGTGGCCCAGCGAAGAGACGGCAATGCCAGCCCCGAAATCCAGATATCGTCGCCCGTCCGATGCCGTCAGCCAGACGCCTTCGCCCTGCTCGAAAGCAAGGTCGGCACGTTTGTAATTGGGCATGAGGGAGGAGATCATGATGATCGTCGATCCTGGATCAGGGTGAATGAAAGCTGCAGAATCGGAAAACCCTGCCCCGGTCGCCCGGGGCAGGGCCAAAGATTCCGCAGACACATACTGTGCGGCAGAAATGCGATCCGTCAAACCCCTTGCGGGGAAAGAACGGTTGTCAGGCGCGCCTGTAAACCAGATCCCGCGCCAGCCAGCATCCGACCTTCACCGTGTTGACGCCTGAAGAATCCCGCTCGAACAGCAGCGTCCAGTCGCCCGGCGCCGTATGATCGAGCGCCCGGGGGCACGGCAAAACCCAAACATCCCGTGCCAGCCTCTGAAGCGGTTCCATCCGGCCATTGCCCAGAAAGCCTGAGAAACCGCCATAGACCACGCCGCCTGCCAGTTCGATGGTGACTTCCGCCTCATCTAGCTCCTCACAGCGATAAACGCCTTCAAGTGCTTCAATGTCTTCACCGGCAGTTTCGTCACAGGTGGTGAGAATGCCCACGCGGTTTTCACCCGGCCGCTCCATCCGGATTTCGTCTCCCTGACGAACAATCTGGACGCCCGGTGTTTCAGCCCGCGAGGCGGAAACACCTTCTAGCATTTCCGGTACCATCAGATATCGAAGCTTGACTCCGCCGGGAGCAGGCTCGATTCGCGCGGATAGCCCGGTCTCTCGCTCAATGAAGGTGCCGTACAATTCATGAGGCGGCTGTGTCGTCCGATCCGGCTCATAGGGAACACCCAGCGCTGCTGCCAAGATCTGTCCCGCCGCAACCTGTGCAGGCGACATATGATTGAACATCACAACAACAGACAGGCGCTCAGACGCGACGTGCAGCCTGTGGGACCGCCAGCCCCTAAGCGCGCCACCATGCATCGTCACATCCCGCCCGAAAAGTGATGTCCGTTGCAGACCAAATCCGTAAGGCGCGGCTTCACCATCGCGGAAGGTCACCGGCGTTGTCAGACGGTTGTAAAGCCCGTCAGGATCATCGCGCGTCGCATCAATGAAACGCTCCCAGGCAATCATGTCATCCAGCGATGCGCCCAGACCTGCATCCCCGGTCCACCAGATGTTATTGACAGCCGGGCGGAAACCGCTCTCCACGGTTCCTTCATATCCAACAGTCCCATCCGGCATGGCGCGTGTTTCGGCAGCCAGAATGGCCCGTTCCATACCCACGGGATTGAAAATGGACGTCTGAAGCAGTTCAGCAAAATTCCGTCCTGTTCTGTCTTCCAGAATGTCAGACAGCAGGCGGAAATTCTGGTTCACATAGGAGTAAGACGTACCGGGCTGGAACTGGAGCGTACGCGTGCCATCAATAACGCGACGTCCTTCCCGATCCCCGAAAAATCCTTCGACTGGTGCGCCATGCAACATCGCCACAGCCCAGTAGTCACGCAGGCCTGACTGGTTGTGTGCAAGGTGAAGCGCGCCTGGCGCAGGCTCATCCAGTTGCGGCAACCGGTCGTCCACATCTCCATCCAGTTCCGACGGGTCCTGGAAAAGATCCAGCAATACGCCGCAGGTGAACTGCTTCGTGATGGAGCACATGCGAAACAGGGAAGACGGGGTGAACTGCAGGCGCCGCTCCGCATTGGCGTAGCCCCATGTGTGACGGACAAGAACCTCCCCATCTTTCACGACAGCCACAGCCCCACCGGGGCCAGGAAAACGGACAGGAAGGGCGGAGACAGCCGCCTCGAGGCAGGCTGAAAGAGAGTCGCTCATGGGTCGAATGATGACCCTATCCGATCTTGCCGTAAATGCCCTCTTCGCAGCATACTCATCCACTATGGAGGACATACCAACAGCACCTGATTTCAAGGCACTGCGCGAAATGGCCCTGGCCCACGTGGCTCGCTTTGCCACAACCGAGCATAGTCTGCGCCAGACGCTGGAACGTCGTCTTCGGCGCTGGGGCACGCGAGCCGTGCATGCCGGGCTGCCTGAAGAAGATGCCGAAGCCACAATCAGAACTCTTCGACCCGCCGTGGAAGACGTCATTGTCGCCATGACAGAACTCGGAGCCGTCAATGATGCCGGATTCGCCCGTTCCCGCGCTCTGAACCTGACCCGGACCGGACGGTCTCGCCGGGCTGTCGCCGCACATCTGGCCACGAAGGGCGTTGATCAGACGACCACACAGGAAGCGCTCAACGAATCGCTGGGTGAAAGATCAGACGAAACGGCGCGTGAGGCGGAACTGGCGGCGGCGCTCGTTCTGGCGCGCAAACGTCGCGTCGGTCCCTT
Organism: Gluconobacter sp. P1D12_c; assembly: GCF_018812105.1. Classification (NCBI taxonomy): domain Bacteria; kingdom Pseudomonadati; phylum Pseudomonadota; class Alphaproteobacteria; order Acetobacterales; family Acetobacteraceae; genus Gluconobacter; species Gluconobacter sp. P1D12_c. The sequence continues at coordinate 90,577 of NZ_JACSIQ010000009.1, read as the reverse complement.
CTGCCGCCCGGACCGTCCGCAAGAGGATCCGGTTCGCGTCATGGGAATCTTTGCGCGCAATGGTTTCTCCAGGGATGTCGTGCAGACAGCTTTGGAAATGGACACTGAAGAAGCAGAAGACCGCATCATCGCCTTCCGGAGCCGCCCATGAAAAAACTGGCACTCTGCCTGCTGCTGTCGCTCACAGCCTGTGGCGGTAGTCGCGAATACAGTCGTGCCAGTTTCAATGGGCCACTCCAGTGCGCGCCTTATGCCCGCTCCCGAACAGGTCTTCAGTTGCGGGGAGATGCTGCTTCATGGTGGCGCCAGTCTGCTGGGCATTATGCCAGAAGCCATGCCCCCATCGCAGGCTCTGTTCTGGTCTTCCGGGCAACGTCCCGTGTACCGAGTGGACACGTTTCCATCGTGCGCAGACAGATTTCTTCAAACACGATCCTCGTAGATCATGCTAACTGGGAACCGGGACGCATTGACCGCAATGTTCCCATCACGGATGTTTCACCCCGTCATGACTGGACACTCGTCCGGGTCTGGTGGGCACCCATTCACGGCCTGGGGCGCCGAGCCTATCCAACCTACGGCTTCGTTTCGGCCTCCGGTCCGGATGATGCGTCCTGAGCGAACGCTTGCACAAACGCCCAAGCCTTGCCACATGAAGGTGTAGCCTTGGCTTTTCGGAGTAATACATTATGGGCAGCATGAGCCCCGTTCACTGGCTGATCCTGGCGGTCGTCCTGCTCGTCGTGTTTGGCGGCGGTGGAAAGATCAGCGGCCTGATGGGAGACTTCGCGAAGGGCATCAAGTCCTTCAAGAAGAACATGGGCGAAGACGAGAACATGACGCCGCCTGAAGCCAATCAGGCGCCGGGTCATATCTCGGCCCCCAATCAGTCGCCCGGCTACAGCCAGACGACCACCAACAGCGACACGCACCGCACGCAGGTCTGATGTTGAATACGACGTCTGATACGGCATGGACCGAGGCCGCCGGGCAAATCGTCCGGGCAGGCCAGCGGATGGATCAGCGCGGCTGGGTTCCAGCTACAGCTGGCAACCTGTCCGTACGTCTGGCAGATGGCCGCATCGCCATCACGCGGTCAGGAGGGCACAAAGGCTTCCTGACAGAGCAGGACGTGATCCAGATCACCCCTGAAGGCGTGTCACTGGACCCGACGAAGCGGGCCAGTGCGGAAACCCTGCTGCATACCCAGCTCTATGCACATGATCCGTCGATCGGGGCTGTACTGCACGGTCATTCCGTTGCGGCCACCATCCTATCCATGGATGAACCAACAGACGCGATCACGCTCGCGGGCTATGAAGTGCTGAAGGTTTTCGAAGGCCAGTCAACGCACGACACCGGCCTGGACTTGCCGCTGTTTCACAACGATCAGGATATCGCCCGTCTCTCGACAGTTGTTGCTCCGAAACTGTCGGACATGCGTCTGGGTTACCTGATCCGCGGTCATGGCGTTTATGTCTGGGGTAAGGACATGTTCACAGCATTGGCGCGGCTTGAAGGGCTTGAATTCCTGCTGGCCTGCCATCTCGCCCGTCTCCAAAAGGCACGCTGAACCATGAGCAGACTGACTGTCTATCGGGACGATAGCCCCGAAACGATCCTTCTCGACGTCACCACCCCCGGGGAAATCGCCGAGACCTTGCGCCCGCACAACATCCGTTTTGAACGCTGGACGCCGCCTGTCACGCCTGCAAAAGATGCGACGACGGACAAAATTCTGGACGCGTATCGCCCCTACCTCGACACCCTGATGGGTGAAACGGGCGCAGGAAGTGCAGACGTGGTGCGCATCAATGCGTCCACACCCAATCTGCCGGAGTTGCGCAAGAAGTTCCTCTCGGAGCATACGCACAGCGAAGATGAAGTCCGGTTCTTCGTGCATGGTCAGGGCGCTTTCGTCCTGCACATTCACGGTCGGATCTATTCGGTTCTTTGCACGGCCGGAGACTTGATTTCTGTGCCGGAAGGTATTCCGCACTGGTTTGATGCTGGCCCATCCCCGGATGTGGTCGCTCTGCGCGTTTTCACCGACACAACCGGGTGGATCGCCCAATATACAGGCGATGACATCGCCGAGCGTTTCCCCGCAGACGTCTCCATTCCCTCCTGAAAGTCCGACATGATCCGTCTCGTCCTGCTTGATATCGAAGGCACGACACTGCCGATCTCTTTCGTTCGGGACGTCATGTTCCCTTATGCGGCCAAGGCCCTTCCGGCTTTGATCGAAGACCACACAAACCCGCAGGTTGTGGCCGCACGAGCAGATATTGCCATCTCCCATCCTGGAGAAGATCCGCTGAAGGTCTGTCAGGACTGGATGGCCAAGGACGAGAAAGCGGCTCCCCTCAAAACACTTCAGGGCATCACCTGGCGGCAGGGTTTTGAAGATGGCACGCTCCGTGCAGATCTTTACAAAGACGTTCCTCCAGCCCTGAAGGCTTGGTCTGAGGGCGGCCTGCGTCTCGCGGTGTACTCCTCGGGCTCCATTCCATCCCAGAAGCTTCTGTATGGCTACACAGAGCAGGGTGACCTGACGTCCCTGTTCGACGGCTTTTTCGACCTTTCCACAGGTGGGAAGAAAGACGCGGCGTCATACACAAAAATTGCGGCAGCCTGCGGCCTGAAGCCGGAAGATATTCTCTTCCTTTCTGACATCGGAGCAGAACTGGATGCTGCGTTGGAAGCTGGCCTTCAGGTCTGTCAGCTCGTACGGCCACAGGATCAGACAGTGCCGCATGAAGGCGTACCGCACGCGACAGATCTGAATGACGTTACCCAGAAGTTCAGTCTCCCCGCATGACCCTGCACACTGATTGGCGGGATATCCCGAAGGGCGCCCTTGGTACAGTTGCCGCTCTAGGGAATTTTGACGGCGTTCATCGCGGGCATGTGCACCTTCTGAATAGCCTCCGTGCCGCACGTCCAGACCATCCGCTGTCCGTCGTGACATTCGATCCGCATCCCAGAGAGCTGTTTCGCCCTCAGGACCCGCCGTGTCGGCTCATGCTCCCGGATGTTCGCGCCAAGGCTCTCGAAGAGCAGGGTGTGTCGCACGTTTTCCAGATTCCTTTCGACGAAGAGTTTTCACGGTTAAGCGCTGAATCCTTCGTTCAGGATGTTCTTCTGCGGTCTCTAGGTGTTCGTCACGTCGCCTGTGGTGCAGATTTTGCCTTCGGTCACCGCAGAACCGGCAACACTGACGATCTGGAAGCGCTTTTGGCGCCAAGGGGCGTCGGACTGACGATTGTGCCGCAGTTCGTGGATGAGGGCGGCCCTATCTCATCCAGCCGTATTCGTCGTCTCCTTCAGGAAGGATATCCTGAAAGGGCAGCTCTGGAACTGGGTCGGCCATGGTCGATCGTCGGGCCGGTTATCCATGGAGATCAGCGGGGGCGCCTCCTGGGCTTTCCCACAGCGAACATTCCCCTCCGTCAGCATCTCGAACCCGCACGCGGAGTTTATGCCGTTCAGGTGACGCTGCCAGATGGGCGTGTCATCCCCGGAGTGGCAAATATTGGCCGCCGCCCGACGATCAACGACGGGCAGGAAAGCCGTCTTGAGGTCCATCTCTTTGATTTTTCGGAAGACCTTTACGGGAAGACTTTGAGTGTCGCTCTGATTGCTCTGCTGCGAGATGAAAAGCGCTTCACGGGGCTCGAGGAGCTCAAAGCCCAGATTGCTCAGGATGCCGAACAGGCGCGCGGTCTTCTAGGGATTTAAAACCCGCATCATTTTTTGATGGGCCTTCCAACAGGCTGTTCCGTACGGAACAGCCTGTTTTTTTATGCCCACATCCATAGGGTGTCCTCTGTGTTAATTATATCACTTAATGTCTAATTTATGACGAAAGATGTAAAATTCTCGTCTTCCTATATTGAGAATCATTCTCATTGTCGCTTTAAGGGCAATCGCTTTTATCCTTTTGCAGGATCGTGATGCGATGCACCCGAAACATTCCATCCGGCCCCTTGGGCCACTTTCTCTTGCCGCTGGTCTGACATTGGTGGGCACGGCCGCCCATGCCCAGTCCACCTCGCACCATCACAAAACGCGCCATTCACAAGGGCGGCGCAACGCAACATCTGTTTCCAAGGAGACACCGAAAACTACGGCTCCAATGCCGCATTCTGATGTTCAGCAAGCCAGTAGTGTGGAGGCCAGCGCCGCAGAGGCCGAGCACCTGCATGTCGTCGGTTCGCCGATGAACATTCTGCAGACGCCGATGGGCATTAGCCGCCTCCCGGATGATGTTCTGCATACACCGCAGACCATCAACGTTGTGCCTAAAGTCCTGATGGAGCAGCAGAACGTCAAATCCCTTGATGAAGCCCTGCGCAATGTTCCTGGCATCACAGCGTCCGTCGGAGAGGGCGAAGGTGGAATGGCGGGAGACCAGTTCCTCATCCGTGGTTTCCAGGCTCAGAACGATATTTACGAAAACGGCTTACGAGATTTTGGTGTCTATACCCGGGATAGCTTCGATTATGACCATATTTCGGTCATCAAAGGGCCGTCCTCGGAAGTGTTTGGTAATGGCACAACCGGGGGCGCCATCAATATCACGACAAAAGTCGCCCATCTGGGTGATAGCTACGGTGCCAGCCTGTCTGGTGGTTCCGGCGATTACGCACGCGGTACGCTCGACTTCAACAAACAAATCGGTGAATCCACGGCCATTCGTATTACGGGCATGGGAAATGAGAACAACACCGTCGGCCGGAATGACGTATATTCCCATCGCTGGGGTATCGCGCCCTCCATCGCTTTTGGCCTGGGCAAACGTACGACTTTTACGCTGGAATATTTTCATCAGACCGACAATCGTGTTCCTGATTACGGCGTACCCGTCATCACGAAGCCTGGAACGGCCATTGCCAAACCCGCTACTGAATATGGCCTGAACCGTAATAACTGGTATGGAACGAGTTACGATCAGGATGCTTCGAACGTGGACATGCTGACGGGGCGCCTGAAATTCGACCTCAATAAATACGTCACGCTCTACAACGATCTTCGTGGGGGCATGTACAGCAGGTATTTTTCAGCATCCCAGCCGGGATGTGACACGACGTGCGCCACAGAATTCTTTACCAATCCTGCTGCTGCACAGATCAATCGACGCGGTCATCTCGGTGGTCCTGAGCCCTATCAGCAGAATGACTGGTCTGTTCAGGATGTCTTTTCAGGCGTCGCCAAATTTTCTACGGGCCGTTTTCGCCACCAGATCGTTGCCGGTGTTGATATCGAGCATGTGTACGACCGGCGGACGAATTATGCATATAATTTCAATGGTCAGAATGGCACCCGAACAGACACAACCAGCCTAACTCATCCTTCTTCAACACAGTCCGGCTTGTTGCTCGGCTCTCTTGGCCAATACAGCTCCAACCTCGTGAATATTTCTGGCGTTGGTCATGCTTTGTACAAGACTGGTGATGCAACAGACGTCGGTGCTTTCTTTTCCGACCAGATCTGGTTGGCATCGTGGTTCTCGGTGCGTGGTGGTTTCCGTTGGGACCATTGGGACAGCCATTATTCAGCAAATGGCGGCACAACAGGCGGCGGTGTTTCGTATGGTCAGACACAGGATACGTTCAATCCGAACGTCAGTCTCATGTACACGCCAACCAGTAATATCATGGTTTACTTCAATTGGGCTCAGTCCACGACGCCTATGGGCTTGTATGTGACCAACAGTTCGGAGCCCTTGAAATCCTCAACGCAAGGTTTCAGTCCGGAGCGCAGCAGCCTCTACGAATTGGGTGCAAAGTATAATGCATTCCATGGTCGTATGGGCTTTACGGCCTCTGTGTTCCGTCTTGAAAAGGGCAATGCCCTCATGACGGATGCTGCAACCGGCACAGTCTCATCCTCCAGCGACAGGCAGCGCAATCAGGGCGTCGAACTCAGTGTGTCCGGTGAGATCCTGAAGAACTGGACCATGATCGGCACCTACGCCTACTACGACGCAACCACAGTCAGCTCCCTGACGGCTGCGGACGTTGGCAAGCGTATTCAGTACGCGCCGAAAAATTCGGCAACCATCTGGTCCACCTACACCATCGCTCCCAATCGTCCCTGGAACCTGACGTTTGGTGGCGGGCTGACATGGCGCGACGGGGTTTGGCTCAATGCCGCCAATACGGCGCGTGTTCCTGCCACCATGGAGTGGGATGCCGTGATTTCCCATAATTTCGGCAAGCACTGGCGGATCGCCATGAATGGCTACAACCTCGATAACCGCCTGAACTACAGCAACCTGTTCTCTGACCGCGCAACACCTGCAGTCGGTCGCTCCTTCCTGGCCAATATTTCGGCCAATTATTGAGCCTCATGTCAGGCCGGATTATTCCGGCCTGATTTTTGCGTCCTCGGTGGAGGGCGGTACGCCCATTTCTTTCAGACGATCCTGAACTCGTGTTTCCAGAGCCTGGTCTCTTTTGTTTCCCAGAAGAGCCAGCTTCTTGTTCATCGCCAGAAGAATATCAGACGTGGCCTCCACAACAGCCTTGCGCCACCAGCCCAGCGCTTCGTCAATCTGGCCAGCATCCACCAGCGCCGTCGCATAGTTGTGCTGCCCCCGGTAATCTCCACCTTCTGCTGACTTCCGATACCAGTCCAAGGCTGCCGCGCGGTCTTGGGGCACAACCCAGCCTTCCTCCAGAAAACGCGCATACAGGTTCATGGATTTGGCATGGCCGTTATGCGCCGCTGTTCGAAACAGATTGAGCGCCTTAGGCAGATCCTGGGGCTGCCCGATGCCCCGCATGGTCAGAATGCCCAGATTATAGCGGCCCCATTCGTCTCCAGCTTCAGCCGCTGCTGTATAACACCGGGCGGCTTCCTGAAGGTCTTTTTCGCATCCCCAGCCGAATTGAAAGCACCGGCCCCGCATATTGTGCCCCGGTCCGAACCCAGCCTTTGCGGCAATGGTAAACCATTCCAGTGCTCCGATAGGGTCTTTGGGAACATAAATGCTCTCCAGCAGGATCTGTCCCCATTGGACGATTTCCAGATGGTGCCCTTTCAGGGCTTTCTCACGGATGATCTCGATATGAGACGGCAGCAGAGGGGCTGCCTCACGTTCGGGTGGGCGGGGAAATATTTTCCTGAAAACGCGCTTCATGCCGGGGTCACCATTCGCCCTGTCCGAATGCAGAAAATACTGCCGCCGGACTTTAGCTTCCCAGGTCGTTCAAGCAAAGCGCCAGCTGTTTAAAGCGATGTATTTGCCGAAAGCGCAGGTACGATCTGCTGAACGTCGAAGCCGTCCTTTTTCAGAAGCGCAGGAAGTCCTTGTGGGCCCGCCATGTGTAAAGACCCAACTGCCACGAACAGGGACTTTCCAGAATCATGAAGGGTCAGAATTTTCTGGGCCATCGCTGCATTTCGCTCATCAATCATGTGGAACGTCTGGCGTTTCTCCTGTGGTGTCCGCTCACATTTGCACCATTGTTTGTACTGGTTCAGTCGCGTCAGATCGCTGCGTCCCCACATCGCAATCAACTGATCTTCATCTTTCCGCGCTTCCCCCGACGAAATCTGCTTGATGGTTTCATCAATGAAGGCATTTTCTTCGGACAGTTTCGGGGAGATCAGGAGGTTACGCTGTGTCTGAATATCTTCGAGAGCGATAACTTCTTTTTTCAGGCTGCCAGCCATTCCTTGAAGGACAAAGTCGACGGCATAATCGGGATAATATCCATCCGCGCGCGCAGCTGACGCGCTAAGCCCGGCCGCTTCAAGGCCGATTGCCGTAGTGGCAAAGCCTGCCGTGGGAATGCAGAGTTCATCTGCCAGGGCATCGAGTTTTTTCTTCCGCCCGGAAGCAATCAGCTTTTCACGGTTGGCTGGTTCTTCGGGTTTGCGAAGGGCTGCCAGTGTCTGGGGATCCTGCAGATTCAGTTCAAGCGCAACAGCCTGACTTCGCAGGATGGCGGACCGTATGAGCGGCCCAGGCATCAGCCATTCTTCGCGAGAGGCATGAACAGTGCCGTACAGCCAAGACGTATGACCATCTTTCGTGGCTTTCCACAGAAAACCGCGGTCCTGGGATGTCATCAGAAGATGAGGCAGATCAGATTTGGACGGAACAGCTGCCGGCGCCGGACAACGAGGGGCCTGTGCTACCGCGAGAGAAGGAGCAATCGCCAGGATCGCAGCCAGCCAGAATGTCTTCATGAAAATGCCCCTGTACAGATCTTCTGCCAAAACAGATCATGCTTCTGCCCCTGAAACAATCCATGACCAGACCTGTCATTCAATTGTCTTGAAGGCCTGAATAACAGCGTTTTTGGCAGAACATGACGCGGTTTACCCTCAGAAGACTTGACCACATCCCCGCCCAATCTCCATATGGTCCCCCTTATTTTGTGTGAATGACCAAAGTTGGCCCGTCCCATGTCCGACAAGTCCGATACGACCTTCAAAGAACAGCAGGACCGCTACCGCGATACTGTGTTCCTGCCGCGCACCGGCTTCCCCATGCGGGGTGGCCTGCCGAAGCGTGAGCCTGAGACGCTTGCCCGCTGGGCGGCCATGGATCTGGACGGGAAAATCCGTGAGGAAGGGAAGGGACGCCCGGTCTTCACGCTGCATGACGGCCCTCCGTATGCCAACGGGCACATTCACATTGGTCATGCGCTGAACAAGGTGATGAAAGACGTCATCAACCGTGCGCATCGTATGTCCGGTTTCGAAGTCCGCTATCAGCCGGGATGGGACTGTCATGGTCTGCCGATCGAATGGCGGATCGAGGAACAGTATCGTAAGGCTGGCAAGGACAAGGATCAGGTTCCCCTGCTTCAGTTCCGTGCAGAGTGTCGCCAATATGCCGCCGAGTGGGTGAGCAAGCAGGCGGAAGACTTCAAACGCATCGGTGTTCAGGCCGAGTGGGCCAATCGTTACGTCACGATGGACTACAGCTCTGAAGCCAAAATCGTTGGAGAAATCGGCAAGTTCCTGCTGAATGGCGGTCTGTATCGGGGTCTACGCCCTGTTATGTGGAGCCCCGTCGAGAAGACCGCGCTGGCCGAAGCCGAGATCGAATACCACGACGTTGATTCCACCACGATCTTCGTTGCCTTCCCGATCATCAAGGACCCGACGCCGGGGGACGCCCTTGATGGCGTCTCAGCCGTTATCTGGACCACAACGCCTTGGACCATTCCAGCCAACCGCGCGCTCGCTTATGGTCCGGACATCACTTACGTGGTTCTGCGTGCTGACGAGATCACGGAAGCCAGCGTTGTCCCCCAGGGCGCGCGTCTGCTGATCGCGGAAGACCGTGTTGAGGCCTTCTGCGCTGAAACCGGTATCAGTGCGCATCACATTCTTTACACGCTGCCCGGCAGCGCGCTGGAAGGTGCTATTGCCGCGCATCCGCTGCGTGGTCGTGGTTACGAATATGACGTGCCGATGCTTCCGGGCGACTTCGTCACGACAGATGCTGGTACGGGCCTTGTTCATATGGCGCCGTCTCATGGTCAGGATGACTTTATCGTCTGCCGCCAGTTCGGCATTGAAGTGCCGGAACTGGTGCAGGATGACGGTCGCTACGCGTCATGGGTTCCGCATCTCGAAGGCATCCATGTTTTCAAAGCGGCTGACCCGGTCTGCGATCTGCTGACGGAAGCCCGTCAGTCCGCTGAACATGACGACGCGCCAGCGACCGGTCTTATGGCGCGCAGCAAGATCCGTCATTCGTATCCGCATTCCTGGCGCTCCAAAGCGCCGATCATCTTCCGCGCCACACCTCAATGGTTCATCGCGATGGATGGGGAAACGAAGCTGCGCGAGAAGGCTCTCAAAGCGCTTGATCCTGTCACCTTCGTGCCTGAGGCCGCCCGTCGCCGCCTGACCTCCATGGTCGAGCAGCGTCCGGACTGGTGCATCTCCCGTCAGCGCGCGTGGGGCGTGCCGATTGCCGTCTTCGTCGAGAAGCGGAGCGGTGAAGTTCTGCGTGATGCAGACGTCATGGACCGGATCGTCAAGGCTTTCCACGAAAAGGGTGCGGACGTCTGGTACGACACAGACCCGGCTGTTTTCCTTGGTCCAAACCGTGACCCGGCGGATTACGAACAGGTCTTCGATATTGTGGACGTGTGGTTTGAATCCGGCTCCACGCATCAGTTTGTTCTGGGGCAGGAAGGCCTGAACTTCCCGGCAGACGTCTATCTGGAAGGCTCTGATCAGCATCGCGGCTGGTTCCAGTCATCCCTGCTGGAAAGCGTCGGCACACGTGGCGTCGCCCCCTACAAAGCCCTTGTGACGAACGGCTTCGTGCTGGACGAGCAGGGCCGCAAGATGTCCAAGTCCCTCGGGAACGTCATTGCCCCGGCAGACGTCACGGACTCACTGGGCGCTGACATTCTGCGCCTGTGGGTGCTGAACTCCGACACGAACGAAGATCTGCGCATCGGCAACGAGATCCTGAAGCAGCAGGGCGAACTGTACCGTCGCCTGCGCAACACCCTGCGCTGGCTGCTGGGCGCGCTGGATGGCTTCACGGAAGAAGAGGCTGTCTCCTACGCTGAAATGCCGCCGCTGGAGCAGTATATCCTGCACCGCCTCTCGGAACTGCGCGGCCTGATCAGCACGGCCGTCGAAACGCATCAGTGGGTGGGTGTCTATCCGGCCCTGCATGGTTTCTGCACGACGGATCTGTCCGCCTTCTATTTCGACATCCGTAAGGACGCGATCTACTGCGACGCTCCTTCTGATCTGACGCGCCGCGCCTCCCGCACGGTTCTGGATGCACTGCACCGTGCGCTTTGCACCTGGCTGGCACCCGTTCTGGTCTTCACCGCAGAAGAAGCCTGGAGCGCCCGTTTCGGTGAAGAGAGCAGCATCCATCTGGAGCAGTTCTTTGAGCCTGAGGCCGAGTGGAACAACCCGGAACTGGGCGCCAACTGGGACGAGATCCGCGCTTACCGCCGCCTTGTCACGACCGAGCTGGAAACAGCCCGCCGTGATGGCGTCATCGGCGCCTCTCTGGAAGCCAGTGTGACGCTTCCGATCTCACAGGAAGAGGCAGCGTCTCTTACCGGAATTGACTGGGCAGAGCTGCTCATCACGTCCCACGCGGAGATCGAGCTTCTTCCGGGCGAAACAGTTCACGGTGGCCCAGAAGTCGAGCGTGCGCCGGGCCACAAATGTGCCCGTTGCTGGAAGGTGCTTCCGGATGTGGGTGAAAATGCCGAGCATCCGGCCCTGTGCCGTCGCTGCGTCAGTGTGGTGAGTGCCTGATGTCCCTCTGGCAGGAAGGTATGAGCCGTATGGGGCGGCTGGTTCTTGGGCTCGCCCTGCTGGTTCTGGTCCTCGTGCTGGATCAGGCCAGCAAAGACTGGATTCTCTACGGTTATAATCTGCCGGAGAAAGGGTCCGTTCAGATCCTCCCATTCCTGAACTTCACTATGGTCTGGAACCATGCCGTGACGTTTGGAATGTTTGGTGGTCTGGGCAGCAAAGGGCCTCTGGTCTTCTGCACGGTCTCGCTGCTGGCTGTCTGCCTGCTGGTCTGGACCATGACAAAGACGCGCCGAACACTGGTTGCCGGCGCCTGCGGGGCCATCGCAGGCGGCGCCATCGGTAACGTCATTGACCGCCTGCGGTACGGCGCTGTTGTAGACTTCCTCCATGCTCATGCCTTCGGCTGGTCATGGTATGTCTTCAACATTGCCGATGCCGGTATTGTGTGTGGAGTGGCCGTCTGGCTGATCGACTCTCTTCTTGCTGAACGTAACAGCCAGCCGCAGTGAGCAAGGGGAGCTTGCCCCCACGCTGTGTGGACTGTAGGACTATCCCATCATGATCGCGTCCCAGGGTCCCTCAATGCGCCGTAACCGTCTTCCAGTTGCCCGTCTCAGCGTACAGATGGGTGCAATTGCTTCATTCGGCCTGATGCTGTCTGGTTGCTCAGGCAGCGATCTGGAGCGGGCCTTCGGCATGGAACGCTACATGCCAGACGAATACACCGTCACGACGCGTGCTCCGCTGTCTATGCCGCCTACAGAGAAGATGCAGCTTCCTGGTGCTGCCGACGCGCACCGTCCGGACGAGAGCCCGCGGATGCAGGCTCTTGAAACGCTGTCTCCGGATGCAGCCCTTCACCCGTTTAACGGTGAAAACAGCAGCGGCCAGTCCGCGCTGGTGGGCGAGGTGGACAAGGCTTCGGGTGCTCCCAACAATGCCGAACTCGGTGCTGCCGATGCGGGCTTTGTTGACAACCTGATGTTCTGGAAGGGCGGCCAAGCTGGCTCGGTGGTCGACGGAGACGCTGAAAACCGCCGTATTCGTGAGAACTCGGCTCTGGGGCGCAACCCTGCAACAGGCGCTACCCCGACCGTCAAGAAAAAGAGCGGTCACTTTCTGGGCGTGCTGTAAACAGCACTCTCCCTGCCTTCAGGATTGTGAGTCACCGTCCTGTCTGAGAAAAATTCCCTTGCACGCCCGGTTATCCGTCGGCTTTCAGGTCATGTTGTTGATCTGATTGCGGCGGGTGAGGTGATTGAACGCCCGGCTGCGGCTCTGAAAGAGCTTGTCGAGAACGCGATTGATGCTGGCGCCACACGCCTTGTGGTCGCCCTTCGCGCTGGCGGCACAGATCGTATTGATGTCACCGACAATGGTTGCGGCATGACGCCGGAAGAGCTGGACATGGCTGTCCAGCGCCATTGCACATCCAAATTGCAGGACGAACGTCTCGTTCAGATCCGCACGCTTGGTTTCCGTGGAGAAGCCCTGCCATCCATTGGGGCAAGCGCGCGCCTTTCCATTACATCCCGAACAGCCGAATCTGACACGGCCTGGTGCATTCGTGTCGATGGAGGCGTTATCACGCCGCCGCACCCATCCTCCGGTCCGGTGGGCACACGGATTGTGGTTACGGATCTGTTCTTCGCCACCCCTGCGCGACGCAAATTTCTTAAAAGCCCGCGTGTTGAAAACAGTCATGCCGAATCGGTCATGCGGCGTCTGGCTCTGAGCGCGCCGCATTGCGCCATGCGCGTCACGCTGGACGACAAGGTCCTGTTTGACCTACCCGAACAGAGCCCTATCGCCCGGACGGCAACGGTTCTGGAGACAACACCAGACACGCTGATCCCGCTTGATGAACAGCGCGGCCATATACGCCTGTCCGGATTTGCATGTGGCCCTGCCAAAACCAAGGCTACCGGTTCGGGTCAGTTCATCATGGTCAATCACCGCCCGGTTACAGATCCCATGCTGCGGACAGCCATCCGTGTGGCGTATCGTCCCGTCATTGAGCGGGGGCGTTTTCCGGTGATGGCTCTTCATCTCAAGGTGCCTCTGGAGCGACTGGATGTGAACGTACATCCTGCCAAGACGGAACTGCGCTTTGCCGATGAAGCTGAAGTCCGGGCACTCGTTATTGGCGGTTTGGGTCGGGCACTCGGGCATGGGTCTAGCGGCGGAGGCGGAATCCACGCCAGCTTTGGATCACGTCCAGCGCGTCCTTCAATTTCCTATCCGTCGCGGCCAGACGTTCCTGTTGAACTGCCCTCTTTCAATGAGTTCCGGGCAGAGTCAGCAGCATCGTTGCCCTTAAGTGTGCCAAAGGCAGCGCCATTCGCTCCCGATCGATCGGGGTTTGCTGAACAGGAAGCCGGTTTTGCGCCGGCTGCGCGTGCGCCCCAACCTGTCCCAGAGCATCTTGACGCCTCTTTTCCGCTCGGCGCTTCGGTGGCTCAGGTCTTTGACACATATATTATTGCCGTTGCCCCTGATGGGGATCTGGTTCTCGTGGATCAGCATGCGGCTCATGAGCGTCTGACTCATGAGCGCTTGCGAGAGCAATATGCCAGCGGAACTTTACGGTCTCAGGCTCTTCTTCTGCCTGAAGTCGTGGACCTTCCCCGACGGGACGCTGAGGCTCTGCTGGCAAGGTCTGAAGATCTGTCCAGACTGGGGATAGACCTCGAATCCTTTGGCGCAGGGAGTGTGCTGCTTCGATCAGTCCCCGCCCTTCTCGGCACAAAGGACGTTCAGGGCCTTCTGCGGGATGTAGCGGATGAACTCGCCAATGATCCGGATCTTGATGCTGGCAATACGGATAGTTTTTCCAATCGTCTGGATGCCATTCTGGCCCGGATGGCCTGTCATGGAAGCATTCGCGCGGGCCGACGCCTGAAACCGGAAGAAATGGATGCCCTTTTGCGGGAAATGGAGCGTACTCCGCGCGCCAATACCTGTTCGCACGGCCGTCCAACCTGGTTAAAACTGACGCGTAGCGAGATCGAGCGTCTTTTCGGGCGTATTAAATAGTCGCCCGATTGTGATCCCATTGCTTGATCTGAGGCATGGACGGCGTGCTCTTGCGGGTGTGTCTGTAACCAGTCGCTGAACAGGCGTAAATTTTGGAACCATGGAGTCCGCTGGCTGCGCTTTGAAGGTAGCAACGCCAGAAACGTTGAAGGAAGAATACAGACATGCCGGCCAGCTCCAGCAGGAACACGGTTTTCCTTGATGCCCTTCGTTCGATCGTTGGCCGTCGTCATGTTCTGACCAAGCCCAACGCGACTTATCGCTTCCGTAAAGGATACCGGTTTGGGCTCGGCGATGTGCTGGCCGTTCTGCAGCCGGGAAACCTTGTTGAACTGTGGAAAGCTGCCAAGCTCTGTGCTGAAAGCGGCAAGATCATCATCATGCAGGCCGCTAACACTGGCCTGACCGGTGGCTCTACACCAGACGGCAATGACTACGACCGCGAGATCGTCATCATCAGCACGAACCGGCTGGATGGCATCCACCTGATCGGTGAGGGGCGGCAGGTTGTCTGTCTTCCTGGCTCGACCCTGCATGATCTGGAAGAAAAGCTCGCCAAGATTGGCCGCGAGCCCCACTCGGTTATTGGCTCATCCTGTATCGGTGCCTCTGTTCTCGGGGGTGTGAGTAACAATTCCGGCGGCGCTCTGGTCCAGCGCGGGCCTGCTTTCACGGAAATGGCCCTGTTCGGTCAGATGGGGGCAGATGGGAAACTGCATCTCGTCAACCATCTGGGAATCCGCCTTGCAGGTGATCCAGAGCAGATTCTTTCTGCCGTCCAGGCTGGGCAACTTCCGGATAGCGCTATCGACTGGAACGCAGGCCGCGGCCATGACGCTGGTTACGCCCAGCATGTGCGGGACGTGGATGCTGAAACGCCTGCACGCTTTAATGCGGATCCCAACCGCTGGCATGAAGCCGCTGGATGCGCGGGGAAGCTGGTTGTGTTTGCCGTTCGCCTCGACACCTTCAAGGCCAATAAGAATCCAGCGGTGTTCTACATCGGGACCAACAGCACGCAGGATCTGGAAGACCTACGCCGCCATATCCTCACAAGCTTCGACGAGCTGCCAATCGCCGGGGAATATATCCACCGCGACGCGTTCAATATTGCCGAAGTGTATGGCAAGGACACGACAGCCATCATTCGCTACATGGGCACACGGTTCCTGCCCACGTTTTTCGGTCTGAAATCCCGGTTTGATATTGCCGTACAGCGCATCCCGGGCATTTCAGGCCACCTGAGTGACCTGTTGCTTCAGGCGTTCAGCAAGGTCATTCCCAAGCAGCTCCCAGCACGCATGTGTGATTTCCGGGATCGTTTCGAGCATCATCTCATGCTCAAGGTATCGGCGGAGCTTGCAGCGCCCGTCAAAGCGTATCTTGAAGAATGGCACTCAAAAACGTCTGGCGATTTCTTTGCCTGCACCCCGGAAGAAGGCAAGCTGGCGTTCCTTCATCGCTTTGCCGCAGCCGGAGCAGCCATCCGTTATCGTGCCGTTCATTCAAAGACGGCAGAAGACATTGTTGCTCTTGATGTGGCGCTGCGCCGAAATGACCGGGAGTGGTTTGAAACCCTGCCGAAAGAGATTGAAGACAAGCTTATCGTCAAACTCTACTACGGCCACTTCTTCTGCCACGTGATGCATCAGGATTACGTGGTGAAAAAGGGCTACAACGCCATGGCCGTGGAACACTCCATGCTGCCAGGTTTGGAAGCCCGGGGCGCCCGTTATCCTGCCGAGCATAACGTTGGTCATCTTTACGATGCGCCGGAAGAGATGATCGAACACTATCGCAGTCTGGATCCATGCAACTGTTTCAATCCGGGTATTGGCAAAGCCACCAAACGCCGGAACTGGGTTGCTGAAAGCGTCTGATTATCCTTTGCCCGGATGGTCAGTGCAGAGTGGCTTTCCGGGCTGTGAGAACGTTGCCGAGAGACGCAACAACGATGCACAGAACGCCTGCCCATCGTGTGATCGACAGCGCTTCGCCCAGAAAGATCCAGCCTGAAACGGCGCCGAGCATGGGCTCCATGCTCAGCAGAATCCCAAGGTCTTTCGGCCTAAGGCGACGCATGGCCATCATGTCGAGAATATAAGGCACGGCTGAGGAGAGAACGGCCACGCTGAGGGCCGCTCCACCTTGCCAGGGATGCGTGATGACGGTGGGAATTGTGGGGATCAGGCAGGGAAGAAGAAAAATTCCCGCCGTTGCCATACCCAGCGTCGTTGCTTGCCCCGCATCCAGGATCTTCCCCATGCGTGTGCCTGTGAGGATGTACACGATCCATCCGCAGCCACTCAGGAGTGCTGCACAGACTCCGAATATATCCAGAGCATGGGCAGATCCGGCAACGGCTGCCGTCTCTGGGCGCAGTAGCAGATACAGTCCAGAGATTACAAAGAGCACCCAGCACAGGTCGAGCCAGCGACGTGACCCAGCAAGTGCGAGCGTCAGCGGGCCCGTGAATTCAAGTGCAACCACGATTCCCAGTGGCAGGCGAACCAGCGCCACATAGAAGCAGAAGTTCATGACCGCGACAGACGCGCCATAAGGCACCAGCAGCTTCAGGGCAGCTGGTGTCAGGGTCATGCGAGTCGGGCGCCAGATGGCCAGCAGAATAAGCGCGGCCATACAGACACGCAGCCCCACCATCCCGGTCGGACCAAAGAGCGGAAAAAGCCCCTTCGCCAGCGTGGCGCCGATCTGGAAGGAGGATATCCCTCCGATCAGGAGCCCTACCGCCTTGAGTTGTCCGTATTTTTCAACAGGCTGCACACCAGTGGTCACGTTCAGACGTCAAGATCTTCGACGGAACGGGCGTGCTCCTGAATGAAGCGGAATCGGAGTTCCGGCTTGCGCCCCATGAGGCTTTCCACGCGTTCGCTTGTCAGCGCGCGATCCTCAGGAAGAGCAACAACCCGCAGAAGCGTCCGGCGTGCAGGGTCCATCGTCGTCTGCTTGAGGTCCTTCACAGGCATCTCGCCCAGACCCTTGAATCGGGACACTTCGACCTTTGCATTGGACTTGAAGTCCGCCTTGATGCGCTTGTCACGGTCCTGATCGTTCATCGCATAGACCGTCTTTGCCCCATGCGTCAGGCGATACAGCGGCGGCTGAGCCAGATGCAAATGCCCATGACGGATCAGTTCCGGCATCTCGCGATAGAAGAACGTCATCAGAAGGGAGGCGATATGCGCACCGTCGACGTCTGCGTCTGTCATAATGATGACGCGGCCGTAGCGAAGCCGGCTGATGTCGAAAGACGCCCCCAGACCGCAGCCAAGAGCTTCCGTCAGGTCACGGAGTTCCTGATTCCCGCGCAGCTTGTCGGCGGTGGCGGAGGCGACGTTAAGGATCTTGCCGCGCAGTGGCAGAACAGCCTGCGTTTCCCGGTCACGTGCCTGGCGCGCAGAGCCACCGGCCGATTCGCCCTCGACCAGAAACAGTTCGGTCTCGGAGGCATTCTCGCGGGTGCAGTCTGTCAGCTTGCCGGGAAGGCGCAGTTTGCGGGTTGCACTTTTCCGCGCTGTTTCCTTGACTTCACGACGGCGCAAACGCTCTTCAGCGCGCTCCACCAGGAATGCCAGAAGATTATCGGCCTGCTGCGGGTTCCCGCCGAGCCAATGGTCGATTCGGTCACGCAGGGCGCCTTCTACAAGACGCGAGGCTTCCTGATTGGTCAGTTTGTCCTTGGTCTGGCCCTGAAACTGCGGGTCACGAATAAAGACAGAAAGCTTGGCCGCAACGGCGCCAAGAACATCTTCAGCCGTAATCGCTGCTGCGCGTTTGACCTTCCGTTGGTCCCCCCAGGAACGGAAACCCTTAACCAGAGCGGCTCGGAAGCCCGCTTCATGCGTTCCGCCCTGCGGCGTGGGAATCGTGTTGCAGTAGGAGGTGAGTGTGGATGTACCAGCTTCCAGAAACGCGACAGCCCACTCTACCTTGCCACCTGTCCGGCCGTCGGCTGCCAGAGGCAGCTCAGCTTCTCCGGCCCAAAGTGGCGTCAACAGATCAGGGTTGGCACCGAGTTCTGCCATCAGGGCATCTTCCAGACCATTCGGAAACTGGATCGTGGCTTCAACTGGTGTTTCGTCGCCAGCCTTGATCAGCTCCGGATCACATTTCCACTGAATGATGACGCCACGGAACAGGGCGGCCTTGGAGCAGCAGAGCCGGTACAGGCGGGATGCGGAAAAATGAAGATTCCCGAAGATTTCCGGATCCGGCGAAAATCGGACCGTGGTGCCTCGGCGATTGGGAGCCTTGCCGACTTCGGCCAAAGGGCCAAGCGGCACACCACGGGAGAAATCCTGCCGATAAAGTACCCGGTCCCGGGCGACCTCCACTTCGAGCTTCTCGGAGAGTGCGTTGACAACCGAACTGCCGACACCATGCAGGCCGCCAGACGTATCATACGCCTTGCCAGAAAATTTTCCGCCCGCATGAAGCGTCGTAAAGATCACTTCCAGCGCGGATTTATCCGGGAATTTGGGGTGAGGGTCCGTTGGGATGCCACGGCCGTTATCGCGCACCATGAGTGTCCGCGGGCCTTCCAGTCGCATTTCGATGCTACTGGCATGGCCGGCTACGGCTTCATCCATGGCGTTATCGAGAATTTCGGAGGCAAGGTGATGATAGGCGTTATCATCCGTGCCACCGATATACATTCCAGGGCGACGACGAACAGGCTCCAGTCCTTCAAGGACCTCGATATCCTGTGCGCCATAATCCGTGTTGACGGCGCCTTTGCGGCCGCCAGTCGCCTTGGTATTTCCTGCTTTGCCTGACTCGAACAGATCGCTCATGTCTGCGTTGTCGCCGCCCCAGTCCGGAACGTCAAGAGAACGCTTCCGGACGGAACAGAACGACTGACTTCCGGCAGCAGATCAGGCGCGGTGCGTGCGGCGGGTCGTGGTGCTTTTGGTTGTGCCATGGCGCGGACGACGGTCAACCGTGGCAGGTGCTGCACAGCTCTCATAGGAGGCAGGCTGCGCTACGTCCTTGGCTTCTGCGTAGTGAGCCAGATCAGACGCGCTTTCGAGTGCATCGATCTCATCGAACATAGCTGTGCGCTGTTCACAGAAGACCGTGCCGGACTTCAGGCCGCCAAGAGACTGCACATCAGCCAGTTGCGTAATGTAATCATCATGAGCTGCCTGAGCGCGGCGACCGTATGTGGTGCGGAAATAGCCATCAAGGCGCTTTTCCGCGTCCAGAAGGGACGGGCGGAACTTGGCAACGAATGCGTTGTAGCGATCCTGCGACTTGCAGGAGAGAGCCGTTACCATCAGTTCGGACTTCAGGCCCGCGACGTCAAAAGCTTCATGAGCTGGGGAGTTGCCGCACTCAGCTGCGAAAGCTGGCGTGGCATGAGCGGCGAACAGTGTTGTGCACGCCAGGCCAGCACCAGCCAGACGGACGAAGGAACGACGGAAAAACGAAGGCATCGACAAACTCCACAAGGCCGGGACTGATGGCCGGAAACAGACAGACAGCATAATCCGGGCTTGCGGCCCGCGGAAAGATGAATCCGCATGTGAGAAACGTGCGGCAAGCTCTTTACCTGCAACATAATTTCGTGGCGGAAAATGGGCGTTGGCGTTCTCAATTGTAATTTATCGCGCCGACCGCAAAAAAAGCCCTGAAAGTGCGCTTAAGGGAGACGGACAGGCTTTCACCCTCCCTCGTCCTGTTCTACATGCGAACGTCTATCTTGTCGCGGGAAGCGCGGCATTAAGTCTGTCACGAGCGTTGGAGTTGACCGTGCGCCTGCGAGGTTCCGTCATTACCCTGGGATCGGCCTTTGCCTTTTCCCTGCTTCTTTCCGGCTGCGCACAGCAGGCGATCGTTCAACGCTCTGTGACGCCGAACCCCTTCGGCTACCAGAAGGTTTCTGCAGTCTGCCACGTCTCGCCGGTCACAACCGCCGCTGATGGCACGATGAACGTGGACATGACCGTTCGCAGTGACGATGGCCTCTGTGCGATCTCCGTGCAGAAATCCTTTGGCAGCAGCTATTCCTCTTTCGGTGTGAATCCTGCGCCGTCACACGGCAAGGCTTTCCTCTACAATTACGATGGCCACACCTACGTGAACTATACCCCTGCAACGGCCTATGCTGGTGCAGACACGTTCACGGCGGAGCTGATCCCAGGTGGTGGCAAGAAGCGCGAACACCTCGTTGTACACATCACTGTGGACGCGACCGGCGTTGTTGTTGCCAAGCCTGCTGTTACGGCACCAACGCCGAAGGCTGCTACAACCACTACGAAAAAGAAGACAGCTACGCGTCAGACGACACGTCGCAAGCATTGAAGCTCTTAATCTTCGTGACGAAAAAGGCGGGGTTTATCCCCGCTTTTTTTGTGTCGTTTTTACCGGATCAGACATAAAAAAAGCCGGCGCCTTTGACTGGGTGCCGGCTTTCAAGAGCGTTTAAAACGTAAGGCTAAACCTTACTTGAAATCGATTTCAACGCGGCGGTTCTGAGGCTCACGAGCATTCGGGCCTGTCGGAACGAGGGGGTGAGTCTCGCCAAAGCCCTGCGTGGAAATGAGGCCAGCTGCCACACCGTCACGGATCAGCTCAGCCTTCACGCTCTCAGCACGACGCTGGGACAAGCCCAGATTGTAAGCCTGACCGCGGGGGCCTGGCTGTGCAGCAGATGTGTCCGTATATCCACTGACTTCAATATGCGTAACCTGGGTCGACGTGGAGTTCTTGGCAGCTTCAGCCACCACAGACTTCGCACGCTCGCTCAGAGCAGCCGAATCCCAGTCAAAGAAGACCAGATACGTGCGTGTCGGGGCAGGCGCTGGCGCAGCGATCACTGCCGGAGCCGGTGGTGCAGGCGGCGGAGCCGGGTTGAACTCGTAACGCAGGCCTAGGAGCAACGAGTGATTGAAGTTCGTGCGGGTATCGCGGTTGCCCGTGGAAGAGCCATAAGCCTGCTTCTGATCCCAGCCGCCGTAAACGCCTGTTGCCGTAGCGTGATGACCGTTAGGACCAAGCAGGGAATAGAAACGGTATTCTGTCGTGGCAGAGAGACCAACCACCCAGGGAACAGGGAAGGACAGACCGAAGATGCCCTGATAGGCGAAGTTTCCTGCCGTACCCGTGACGTGCTGGTCGAATGCACCGCTGGGCGCATGAACATAGGTGTTCATGGACTGCCAGCCGTAGCCTACACCTGCGCCGAAATACGGATAAACCCAGGACTGCCCGATATCCATGTCAAACAGGGCATTTGCCATTACGCCGTAGCTCTGCTGGCGACCACCAACAGAAGACGGAAACAGGCTGCTCTTGAACTGCTGGAGACGGTTGTTGCGGTAATTTCCCTCAACCTCGACCCGGAACCCGTTTCCAAGGCCCCAGCCAACGCTGCCGAGTCCCGTGACGCCTGCCTGATAGTGGTCACGGCCGCTCGGGAAGACAGGAGAAAGACGGACTGTCTGATCCTGGTTGAAGCTCGCGCCGCCAGACCCGGAAACGTACAGTCCCCTGACCGGCTGCGCCTCTGCGGCCCCCATGACCAGCATCGAAACGCCTGCAGTGAGCCCGGCCCGGGCAAGCCAGGTCCTGAAAACGGATCGCTGCATCATGTCATTTCTCTCCAACCAACCCAATTTGAAAGTCTTCTTGCCGAAACTACAGGCGATGGCAACGCGCCGAACCCTTTAATGGGTGATGCGAAAGTTTCACAATGGGCATGTTCGTCGCCCAGTGTGTCCTCCCTCCCACAGTTCAGTGCATCACGTCCAGATCTGCGCGACGCGAACCGAGTGTTCGTTCCAGTGGCGTGGCCACATTCCGGACTTCCAGTTCAATGACCCAGAGGTCCGGATCATAACGACGCTGGCGTTCCAGATAGTCTTCCAGTCCGGCAGCACCTTCAACGTCCGCCCGAATCCAGTCCGAACCATTTTCACGGAGGAGGGCAACATTGTCGTCGCGGTCCCTGAGAACGATCAGGACGGCTCCCGCATCCTCATCACCTTTTTTCAGGACCATGGCGGACGTGCCGTCGGAAGAAATCCGTCGCATCACGGCGCGCACCCAGAGACCTGTTTTTAAACGTGCACCCATGAAAGTTCCGTCCATATCCTGAAAAGTTAGTGCAGAGGTGCGGTATTTTCGTCAGGGACAGCTTCAAGCGCTGCCTTGTAGGCCGAAGCAGAAGACAGCATGAATCTTGCCGTGTCCATGTCTGCGTCTGTCCCAATCGCTGCCGGGCAATGACGTCGAATGTCCAGAATTCGGGCAACGGGAACAGGGTAGCGCGCTGCCCGAGCCATCTGAACGGCGCCTGCCTGCGGGGCATTCCCGTTTTTTAGAGCGTCAAGCTGGGCATGCAGGTCGTCGCTCCCCCGGGAGGTGCAAACCTGAGGCATGACGCCCAGACCTTGAATGGGCCAACCCAGCGGGGCCTGATTGCGGCTCCATGTCACGAACAGTTCGCCGCCATTGGGCATCTGGCCAATCACCTGAACCAGACCCTTGCCCAAGGTCTCGCTGCCAATGACGACGGCGCGGCGATGATCGGCCAAGGCTGCGGCAAGAATTTCCGCTGCACTTGCTGTGCGACCATCCACGAGGATGACAATCGGCGCTCCACTTGTCATGTCGCCGCCTTGAACGGCCCAGATGTGATTGGCCTGAGGATCGCGGCCATGCGTCGTGACTGCTACGCCATGATCAAGGAACAGGGCGGCAGCCGTAACAGCCTGTTGAAGAACGCCGCCACGATCCCCGCGCAGATCAATGATAATCCCCGCAGGGCGCTTCGCTTTGCCTGCTGCCTGCGTGGCACCAGGGCCATCAGGTGTGTCATCTTCCACCACCTGGTCGAGATACTGGCTGATTTCCTCAGCCGTCTGGGTCGAAAAGGAAGTGATCCTCAAAAGCGTGTAGGCATCCATCGTAGATGCAAAAACAGTCTCGGGCGGAACCTGTGCTCTCATCAGCTTCAAGGTCGCCGGACGTTTTCCCTTAGAAGCCAAGGCCAGAGATACGGCTGTGCGCTCATCGCCGTCCAGCCAGCTCTGGACGGTATCAGGGGACTGTCCGTGCGTAGATTTTCCATTCACCGAGACCACGCGCTGTCCCATGTCCACCCCAGCCTCCCAGGCCGGTCCATTGGCATTGACAGCCGTCACAACGATCGAATGACCTTTTTGTCCCAGCGTCAGGCCTACAGTGCCGCTTTGGCCGGTCCGGCGTGTTCTGTCCGCAACCGCGGGGGTCGGTCCCAGATACCGTGAATACGGGTCCATGTGGTTGAACAGTTCATCAAAGAACCCTTGAAGCAGGGCATCATCACCCGCCTCCCGGATCGTGGATGAGTGGGACCAGGCAGCGCCCATGGCGGCAGTTACAAGATCGGCCCATCCGGTTCGGCTGGTATCGGCTGGGAGGGGATGCTTGAAGAAAACCTTCTGCCCCCGCGTGATTGTCACGGTTTCAGGAATATGCTGACCGTCACGATCCTCAGCAGGGTTCGTTGTCACGATAATGGTGGGATCAATCGCCGTTAGCCCATCCAGTCCCCAGATACAGAATTCCCTTGCGGAATGGGCATCAAGGGTGCGCGGCGCCAGAAACCCAAGGGCGGCGACAAGAACGTCCCTGGTCATTCCACCAGAAAAGGCCGGAGCGGCTTCAGGTGCTGTAGGTGTGGTGCTTGATGGCGTGGCCTGCGTCTGGGCCAGAGCAGGCTGGATACCCCCTCCTAGTGCCAGTGTGAGAAGGCTTAGGATAAGAACCGGGCGGCACGCCGTCTCGCGAATATGCGACAGAAACAGGATCATGGGACGTGCGGCATGGCGCAAAGAGGGGTCCTTGAGGAGAGGCGGAAAGAAGGAAGTGGTTACCCCATCCATCTTTTGACCACGCCACAAACTTCAGCCCCGGTAAAGACACACCAATGACATTGTTGGAAGGAGTGCAACCAGGTCACACCCCCTCCAGAGTAACGCTTCAGGCTTCCGAGGAAGAGTCTGCTGCCGTTTTCCGCTTTTTTGTTGCGGATCCGGCTGTTTTCCGCGCCGTCGAAGTTTTTGTTGTGGCGCGGGTCGTCTTTTTCTTTGGAGCTTCTTCGCCAGAAGTTGCATCCACATCCGAAGTTTTTTTGCTTTTTGCCGTTTTGGCAGGAGCCTTCTTCGCCGTGGTCTTCTTGGCGCCCCCCTTCAGAGGTTTGCCCTTCTCAGCCAGGAGTGCCACCGCAGCGTCGAGCGTGATGTCGTTCATGTCCTGATCTTTGGGCAGATTGGCAATCAACTGGCCATGCTGCGCATACGGACCAAAACGACCCTTGCGGATCATGACCGGCTCACCGTCCTTGGGATGTGCTCCCAGGTTACGGATGGAGGCGAGCTTCTTCGCCAGGCTGTCGACTGCCCGGTTCAGCCCAACCGTCAGAACGTCATCGTCCTTGTCCAGCGTGCCGTAGATCGCACCCATTTTTACATAGGGGCCAAACCGTCCAAGGCCGGCTTCGATCTTTTCCCCAGTTTCCGGATGCATGCCAACCAGCCGGGGTAGGGACAGAAGTCCCAGAGCCTGCTCCATGGTCATGGTGTTGCCGTCCAGCCCCTTGGGGATGGTTGTACGCTTGGGCTTAGCCTTTTTGTCTTCCGGGTTAGGTTCCCCCTGCTGGACGTACAGTCCATAGGGCCCACGACGAATGGTGATGTCCTCACTGGTGTCCGGATGCTGGCCCAGAACCTTGATGCCGTCCTTGAGCCCCTCATCCGCACCGTCATCAGCGACCAGACGTCGCGTGAACTGGCAGGTCGGATAGTTGGAGCAGCCGATGAAGGCGCCAAATTTGCCAAGACGCAGCCCCAGACGGCCTGTGCCGCAGGATGTGCAGACCCGAGGATCAGTACCGTCTTCCTTGGGCGGGAAGAAGTGATCGCCCAGATCTTCATCCAGAGCGTCAATGACGTCTGAGATTTTCAGATCTTTTGTCTGATCTACGGCTGCCGAGAAGTCATGCCAGAAGGCTGCCATGACGTCGTGCCAGTCAGCCCGGCCACCGGAAATGTCATCCAGCTGTTCTTCAAGAGACGCCGTGAAGCCGGTATCGACATAACGCTCGAAAAAAGACGTCAGGAACGCAGTGACAAGGCGTCCGCGGTCCTCCGGCAGGAAGCGCTTGGCTTCCAGTCGAACGTAGTTACGGTCCCGCAGAACGCCCAGAACAGAGGCATAGGTGGAAGGACGACCAATGCCGATCTCTTCCATTTTCTTGACCAGAGACGCTTCGGAGTAGCGCGGAGGCGGCTGGGTGAAGTGCTGTTCAGCGTCAATAGCCGTCGTCGCGACGCGGTCCCCTTCCTTCATGGCAGGAAGCAGCTTGCCGTCGTCGTCTTCCGCCTTCGAATCGTCCTTGCCTTCGATGTAAAGCTTCAGGAAGCCGTCGAACGCAATCGTCGAACCCGTTGCTCGAAGCAGTGTTTGTCCGCTGGCATCCGCCAGGGTGACTGCAACCTGATCAAGCTCGGCAGATTGCATCTGTGACGCCACCGCGCGCTTCCAGACCAGTTCATACAGCCGCCGCTGTTCAGGAGACAGCGCATGAGCGACCTGTTGAGGTGTGCGGAACACATCCGTAGGGCGCACGGCTTCATGCGCTTCCTGCGCGTTCTTGGCTTTGGTCGAATAGGCGCGCGGATAATCCGGTACGTACTCGTCCCCAAACGCCTTGCCGATATGCCCGCGAATCGCGCCGATTGCCTCTTTGGCCATCGTGACGCCATCGGTTCGCATGTAGGTGATCAGACCGATCGTCTCACCACCAAGATCTACGCCCTCATAAAGCTGCTGGGCCGTGCGCATCGTTGTCTGCGCGCTCATGCCAAGCTTGCGGGAGGCTTCCTGCTGAAGCGTAGAGGTCGTGAATGGCGGCGGTGGGTTGCGCTTTGTCCGTTTGCGCTCGACAGAGCGAACGGTGAACTGACCGGCCTGTACGATGTCACGAGCCTCAAAGGCCAGCTGTTCGTTATTGAGATCGAACTGGTCGAGTTTGTCACCACGAAGATGGGTAAGGCGCGCCTGAAAAGCGGCTTTCGCCGGAGTATTGAACCCGCCAGTAACGGTCCAGTATTCCTTCGGCTTGAAAACCTCGATCTCGGCTTCACGCTCACAAATGAGGCGGAGCGCTACGGACTGCACGCGGCCGGCACTCTTGCTGCCGGGCAGCTTACGCCAAAGCACTGGCGACAGCGTAAAGCCCACCAGATAGTCCAGCGCACGACGGGCCAGATAAGCGTCAATCAGGGGCTGATCCAGCTCCCGTGGGCCAGCCATCGCAGCAGTGACGGCAGATTTTGTAATTTCGTTGAAGGTGACGCGATGAACGTCGATTCCCTTCAGGAGCTTCTTTTCTTCAAGGACACTGCGCACATGCCACGAGATTGCTTCACCTTCGCGATCCGGGTCAGTAGCCAGATAGAGGTTCTTTGCTCCTTTGAGAGCCTTGGCAATGGCCGCAATCTGTTTTGCGCCCCGGTCGTCCGTCTGCCAGCTCATGGCAAAGTTCTCGTCCGGGCGTACGCTCCCGTCCTTGGGCGGGAGATCCCGCACATGGCCGAAGGAAGCAAGAACGGTAAACCCGCTTCCCAGATACTTGTTGATCGTCTTGGCCTTTGATGGGCTCTCGACTACCACAACGTCTGTCATTGCCACTCCGGTCTTCCGCGTCACTTCCTGTTCGGCTGTAACGCCACGCGCCCGCCGGGCACGAACTCCACGACACCCCCAAGCTCAAGCTCGGTCATTGTCGACAGTACTGCCGAAACGGAGAACTGGCAGCGGCGCATCACCTCGTCAACTGTTACCGGTGTCATGGAGAGAAGCGGAAGCACCTCAGATAGTACAAGATCTGGGTCTTCCCAGTGATCCTCCGTACTCACATTCCATGCTGTGTAAGGTTCTGAAAAGCCTTGTAAAATACCAGGTTGGTGCGCCTGCTTTACCCATGGAGGTGAAAGGGGAGCCGGGAGCTCGGAAGGGAGGCAAGAAAGAATATCCTGCACATTTTCCGTGAGCGTCGCTCCGCGCCTTAAAAGCTCATTGCCGCCGCGAGACCGGGGATCAAGTGGCGAGCCGGGAACGGCATAGAGTTCCCTGTCGTATGAGATCGCCAGACTGGCCGTAATCAGCGTTCCGGAATGCAGTGCGGCTTCAACAACAACGCATCCGAGAGAGATCCCGGCAATCAGCCGATTGCGGCGAGGAAAGTGCCGCGCCTGGGGAACGGTACCCAATGGCGCCTCTGTCACCAGGCACCCGCGTTCGGCAATACTGGCCTGTAACTTCGCATTTTCTGGCGGATACACGTGATCCAACCCTCCAGCGACAGCTGCCGTCGTCAGGCCGGGATAAAGGGCTGCCTCATGAGCCGCCGAATCGATCCCACGAGCCAGACCTGACACAACACAGATTTTCGAGTCTGCCAGCTCGGCAGAGAGGCTCTCGGCCATGCGAATGCCCGCAGCAGAAGCATTGCGTGCTCCCACAATGCCGACAGAGCGCAGAGAGAGTTTAGCTGGATCTCCCTGAACAAAGAGCACAGGTGGAGCGTCTTTGATGAAGGATAGCATCAGGGGATAATTGGCGTCCCCCCGGATCAAAACCTTTCCACCCATTTTCCGGAGGGTTTCAACTTCATCGGCCATCTGGTTAGCCGATGGAATAACCGGAAGATCCAGGCGACCAGCCTGACGCATCCGTTCAGGAAGTGCGGAAAGAGCCGCAGTCGGGCTGCCATATTGGCAAATCAGTCTGGAAAAATTGATCGGACCCACGCCCGGCGTGCGAGCAAGACGCATAGCGTCGAGTCGCTCTTGATCAGACAACCGGAACGGTGGAGCAGAAAACGTCGTCATGTTTTCGCTCCTATACGAATTTCATTAACGGTTGCTTAAAATCAGGATGATTTTGTCTTGGCGTTCACCCGAGGTTCGTTGCCCGTCAGCAGACGGACTATATTGCTATAGTGTCGCACCCAAATCAGGAGGGCGATGAGAAAAGTCGCGACAGGAATGGGAGAACTGGCACCCCGGCCCAGCACGACAACCATCAAAATCGGCGCGACAAGAAATGCTGAAAGCGCTCCAGCCGACGAAATCCGGCTTATCCGCGCTACGGCGAGCCAGACCACGCAGCACGCCACACCAACAGGCCAACATAGAACCCAGATTGTCCCGAGTCCCGTGGCAACGCCCTTGCCGCCCCTGAATCCCAGCCAGACGGGAAAACAGTGT
Organism: Gluconobacter sp. P1D12_c; assembly: GCF_018812105.1. Taxonomy (NCBI): domain Bacteria; kingdom Pseudomonadati; phylum Pseudomonadota; class Alphaproteobacteria; order Acetobacterales; family Acetobacteraceae; genus Gluconobacter; species Gluconobacter sp. P1D12_c. The sequence continues at coordinate 61,991 of NZ_JACSIQ010000009.1, read as the reverse complement.
CCGACCACCACAGAGACTGCCGCTACGGCCATGGCGAGTGACGGCGGGCCACCACCGAACCGAAGCGCCAGAAAGACTGCCAGCGCCCCTTTGAGGGCATCCAGAAGAAGGGTGGCCGCTGCCAAGCCCTTGCGACCGGTCCGCAGGACATTGGTGGCGCCGATATTCCCGGAACCAATCTGGCGAATGTCTCCACCGCCACCGAGAGCCGTTAAAATCAGCCCGAACGGGATGCTCCCGATAACATACGCGACTGTGGCGACAAGCAGCAGATTGGGATGAGACAGCGTCATGCCAAGCCCTCAGCCGTGAAGACCTCGCGGCCCCGTCGGAAGGTCCGCAGGACCCGTCCTGTCAGCTTCTGACCATCAAACGGCGTATTTTGCGCCCGGCCCGGCAGTTCGCCAGCCGTCACTTCCCAGACGGCGTCAGGATCGAACATGCAGAGATCGGCATCCTGACCAATTGCCAGTGTTCCAGCCGAAATACCCAGAAGAGCGGCAGGAGCACAGGTGACAAGACGCAGGGCATCCATCAGAGGCAGCCCTGCACCCAGTGTCACACCCAGGAGCGTGACAAGACCTGTCCCACCTGCACGCGCCTGCGCGAACGGAAGACGTTTGTCGTCCGCATCTGCCGGGGCGTGATCAGATGCCACGGCATCAATCGTACCATCAGCAAGCGCAGCACATACAGCTGCCCGGTCCGACTCTGCACGGAGCGGTGGGGAGAATTTCGCGTAGGTACGGAAGTCCCCAATGTCTTCTTCCGTCATGGCGAAATAAGGAGGCGCTGTGTCACATGTTACTTTGACGCCACGTGTTTTGGCTGTTCGGATCAGATCCAGCCCTTCGGCGGTAGAGACGTGTGCGAAATGCAGTCTCGCCCCAGTCATCTCGGCCAAACGAAGATCGCGGGCAATCATGATCGCCTCAGCAGCGGCCGGAACCTGCGGTAGGCCTAGCCGGACTGCCAGCGCACTGGCGGTCGCGCAAGCGCCCTTGGCGAGCGAAGGCTCTTCCGGGTGCTGCACAACCAGCGCGTCAAGGAAGCGGGAATAGGACAGCAGATTGCGCATCTGCTTGGCGTCTGTGATGGCACGCGTGCCATCGGTAAAAGCAACAGCTCCTGCATCTTGCAAAAGGCCCAGCTCCGCCATGTCTCCGCCCTCGCAGCCACGCGTCAGCGCGCCATAAGGGTGAATGGAGACCATACCCGTCTCTTCGCCGCGCACCTTCAAAAGATGCACCAAAGCCGGATTGTCTATCGCTGGAGATGTGTTGGGGAGAACGGCCATGGTGGTAATCCCACCCGCTACGGCAGCCCGCGCACCTGACTTGACGCTTTCACGATACTCAAAGCCCGGTTCACCCAAGGCGACACGCATATCCACAAGCCCAGGGCACAGAACTGCACCCTGACCATTAATCACGCGCGCGCCTTCTGGCGTCTCGGGGGTGTCGATAGCGGCGATGCGGCCGTCTTCAACCGTCAGGCGTCCGATGCCATCTCGGCCAGATGCTGGATCGACCAGACGGACATTTTCAAAAACAGTAATCGTCATGAGGGCATCCGTGCGCGTGACAGGCGATCAAGAACGGCCATACGCACCGCCACACCCATTTCTACCTGTTCGGCAATCACGCTCTGGTCTGAATCTGCTACATCAGAGGCAATCTCGACACCTCGGTTCATGGGGCCGGGATGCATGACCAGCGCGCCCGGGTTAGCCAGTGCCAGACGGCGGCTATCCAGACCGAAAAAGCGGAAATATTCGCGCGAGCTTGGTACGAGACCGGCGCCCATGCGCTCTTTCTGAAGCCGCAGGGACATGACGACGTCTGCGCCCTTCAGGGCCTCGTCCATGTCCGAATACAGCGTGACGTTCCCAAGCTCTGCCATGGCGGACGGTAAAAGCGTTGGCGGCCCAACCAAGCGGATTGTATTTCCCATTGCGGTCAGGAGATGGATATTGGATCGCGCGACCCGGCTGTGACCCACATCTCCGCAGATCGCAATGGTCAGACCTTCCAGCCGCCCGAAATGACGACGGATGGTCAGAGCATCCAATAAAGCCTGAGTTGGATGTTCATGCGTGCCATCGCCAGCATTCACCACGCTGGCTTCGACCTTCTGGGACAGCAGGGCAGGCGCACCGGACTGGCCATGACGCACGACCAGAAGATCGCAGCGCATGGCATTCAGCGTGGATGCCGTATCCAGCAGCGTCTCGCCCTTATTCACCGAGCTGGTCGCGACCGTCATGTTGATGACGTCTGCGCCAAGGCGTTTGCCTGCCAGTTCGAAACTGGTGCGGGTCCGGGTGCTGTCCTCGAAGAACAGATTGATGACTGTCCGGCCCCGCAACGCATCACGTGGTGCGGAACGGGAACGGCTCAGGAGTGCATAGCTCTCCGCCAGATCGAGGAACGGAGCAATTTGCCCCGCTGTCAGCCCCTCGATTCCCAGCAGATGCCGGGGGACGGATGGCCGCTCAGGCACTGAGCACACTCGCAATGCGGGCCAGAACCTCGTCACGGCCAAGAGCCGCCAGCGTCAGGTCAATGCCCGGAGATGTCGTGGACCCTGTCATTGCTGCCCGGAGCGGCTGAGCTACGGACCCAAGCTTCAACTCGTTCTTCTCGGCATAGGCGCGGAGGGCACTGTCGATGGCTTCCGCTGTGAAATCCTGCAGAGCTGCCAGATCATGCCCGACGCCTTCAAGAACCTTACGACCGTTCTCGTCCAGCAGCTTCTCAGCCTTGGGCGTAAAGGTCAGCGGAAGTGTGAAGCCTGCGAAGGCTGCGTTATCCGTCAGTTCGACCAGCGTCTTGGCGCGTTCCTTAAGGCCGGACATCATGGCCAGAATACGGGCACGCGTGCGGTCATCAGCAACAACGCCTTCACGGCCTTGCAGACGCTCCAGAACATCGTTTGTGAGACGCTCATCGTCAGCCTGACGCATCCAGACACCATTAAGGTGAGCCAGCTTTACGTAATCCATACGGGACGGGGAGCGACCGACGCCATCCAGATCGAACAGCTTGATCTGTTCTTCACGGGACAGAACCTCAGCATCACCATGGCCCCAGCCCAGACGGAGCAGGTAGTTGCACAGGGCTTCCGGCAGATAGCCTTCCTCGCGGAAGTCCACGACGGACTGCGCGCCGTGACGCTTGGACAGCTTGGCGCCATCCGGGCCGTGAATCAGCGGTAGATGGGCGAAGTGCGGGAGATCCCAGCCCATCGCGCGGTAGATCATGGCTTGACGGAAGGTGTTCGTCAGATGGTCATCACCGCGCATGACATGGGTAATCTTCATGTCATGGTCATCACAGACCACGGCGTGCAGGTAGGTCGGCGTACCGTCGGAGCGCAGGATGATCAGGTCATCCATTTCCACGTTCGCAACGCGGACTTCGCCCTGCACCAGATCCTTGATGACGGTCTCGCCCTCACGTGGTGCCTTCAGGCGAATCACATAAGGCGCACCTTCCGGCGCTTCGGACGGATCACGGTCACGCCAGGTGCCGTCGTAACGGGGCGGACGCTTCTCGGCCATGGCCTTCTCGCGCATGGCTGTCAGTTCTTCTGGCGTGCAATAGCACTTGTAGGCTTCGCCTTTGGCCAGAAGCTCAAGAGCGACTTCCGTATGGCGATCCTGACGGGCTGACTGGAAAACGGGTTCGGCATCGGCCGTAATTCCCATCCAGGCAAGGCCATCAAAGATGACGTCCACCGCACGTTGCGTGGAACGTTCCTTGTCAGTGTCCTCAATCCGCAACAGGAATTCGCCACCGTGATGGCGTGCGAAGAGGAAATTGAACAGAGCAGCCCTGGCATTACCAACATGCAGCAGGCCCGTAGGGGAGGGTGCAAAGCGCGTACGGATGGTCATGCGGCTCTCATATCATGGTCATGCGGCACGGGCCATCCGCATCCTTCGACCATGAAGTGTGTCACTCTTTTGCAATGTGTTGCCTTTAGGTGTCACAAGGCCGTTACATGAAGAAAAACCCGGTTTTTCAAGCGTGTGTGATTTCCTGCACCAAGGATGCGTTCCCTATCCTGCCTTCAGTATTTCCATTGGGGGTGATCATGGACAGGCGAGATTTCAACGCCATGCTGACGGGGGTCGGGCTGACTCTGGGGAGTGGCCGCATCCGGAAGGCCGCTGCGTCTTCCGCACGGGTTGAGACCTTCATGCTCCGCTCCAATGGATGGGTGCCCAACAACCAGCATCTACCCGTCATTCTCTATCGAAATGTGCTCGAGAGCGGCGTGGGCCGTGAAGATGTCTATGAACACCTGTTCGGTCAGAACGGTTGGCCTGCGCGGTGGCGGAATGGGGTTTATTCCTTCCATCACTATCATAGTCTGGGCCATGAGGTTCTGGGGTTCTCTAACGGTTCAGCCAGATTGATTCTTGGCGGCCCTGAAGGGCGGGAAGTCGAGGTTCGCGGTGGCGATGTTGCGCTGCTCCCGGCAGGAACCGGTCACTGTAACGTGGGCTCCACAGACGATTTCACAGTCATCGGGGCTTATCCCCCGAGCCAGTCTTTCGACATTCTGCGGAGTGCACCGTCTGCGGAGCAACTGGCTCGGATCAACGCGCTGACTTTCCCTTCGATCGACCCCGTCCAGGGTAAGGGCGGTTCTCTGTCCCGAGAATGGCACCCTTCATGAAGAATTTTCCTCTCCGCAGACGCCCTTTCCTTGCCGCTGTTGCCGGACTGGCTGCCGTTGGCAGCGCAGCAATGGCCGACTCGAAGCGTGAACTCCCAAGAATCGGTATTATTGGTTCCGGGCAGGTTGGCAGAACGCTGGCAGCCCTGTGGGTACAGGCGGGTTACTGTGTCATGCTTTCCGCCCGTAATATTGCGGACGCCCAAGCTCTGGCGCAGACGCTCGGGCCACTGGCGTCTGCCGGCACGCCCCTTCAGGCTGCTGCTTTCGGCAAAGTCGTAGTGCTTGCCGTGCCGTATGGCGCGATACCTGCTCTCGGGCGCGATCTGAACCGGACATTGACCGACAGGGTCATAATTGACCCTGCCAATCCCTATGTGGGCCGCGACGGATGGATTGCTGATGTTGCTCTCAGAGATGGCGCAGGCATCACCACACAGCGATATTTTCCCTCTGCGCATGTCGTACGGGTTTTCAATTCCATCGACATGACCAGCCTGCGTGCCGAAGCACACCGGCCAGACCCACGTCTCGCCGTACCAATCGCGGGTGATGACACGGCGGCGGTGCTCAAGGTCAAGGATCTGGTTGAGGCCGCGGGTTTCGACCCTGTTGTGACGGGAGGGCTCGCCAGCGCTCGGCTCTTCCAGCCAGGAAGCGCGGGTTTTGAGCTGGAACGGGACGCTGCGGGTCTCAGAAGCGCGCTGCACCTTCATAACTGACGGGCACAGGAATTACGGCAGAGCGTGATGGACTAAAATCCGTTACGCTCTGCCCGTGACCCGTCCGATATTTCCTGCCGATACTCTGTTGCTTGATGAGTTTGACACCTCTCTGGACGCGCCAGCCAGTGGTGGCTTCCGCCCGTCGCTGATTGAGAGGATCTTGGCAGAGCAGGGGCGGCGGCTGTTCTGCTGGCTCCCTGTGGCGGTTGCTTTGGGGGCCCTCACGTATCTGACACTCCGCTCCGAACCTCCTCTTTGGCCTGCATCCGGTATTTCGGGCTGCGTAGCGGTGGCCGTCTGGTTCTGGCGGAATCGTCCGGCCTTACTGTTTCTATTTGCGGTACTTTCAGGGTTTTTGATCGGCTTTCTGGACGTCTCATGGCAGACACGCCGACAACCGCCCATGCCGTCTCTGCCAACGCGAGCCTCTGTCGTAACAGGGCAGGTTATCGCGCTGGAAGCACTGCCTCCCAGGCCAGGTAGTGATGAAGGCGGGAGACGGATTGTTCTGGCGCAGGCGACGTTCGATACGCCTGTCGACGCAGGAATGGCGCCTCTCAAACGTACGTTGCGTTTGAAACTCCGTGATGATGATCCGGCATCCCCACTACCGGACAGTACCGTCCAGATCAGGGCAATGTTGCGGTCTCCTTCGGCTCCGTCATGGCCGGGCGGCCGCGATCTGCAGCGGGAAGCCTGGTTCTCTGGCTCAGCAGGGAGTGGGTATGCTTTGGGCACACTCCAGCACGTGGACAGTGCAGACACGACGGCAGGCCTGGAGGGACTGAGAGAAGTCATAGAAGCGCGCATCGAAAGCGTGCTCCCCGGCCAGACCGGCGCCATCGCCGCGACGCTGCTCGCAGGAGAGGCGGGCGGGATTGATGCCTCTACCCGTCAGGAATTCGCTGCCTCCGGGCTGGCGCATCTTCTGGCGGTCGCCGGCCTGCATCTTGGGTTAGTCATGGCTGTCGTCACGGTTTCTGTTCGCGCGTTTCTGACTGCCTTCGAGCGTCTGGCACTGTATTGGCCCTGCCGAGAAATCGCAGCAGTTTCAGGATTTTTTGCCGGTATCGGATATGTCCTGTTGACCGGTGCTCATCTGCCCAGCGTCCGCGCGCTCGGCATGGCGGCACTGGTCACGCTGGCTCTTGTTACAGGGCGGCGCGCACTGTCCATACGGTCACTTGCCCTGATTGCGCTCGTTATCCTGCTGGTCTCTCCGGTTTCCGTTCTGGACGTTTCTTTTCAGATGTCTTTTGCCGCCGTGATGGGTCTGATCGCCGGGTATGAAGTTCTGCGTGAACCGCTTGTACGACTTCGAGGCGAAGGGGGGGCAGGGCGCGTCGTCCTGTCCCATCTGGCTGCCTTGTCCCTCACCAGCCTTCTGGCCGGGATAGCGACCCTGCCGGTCAGCATGGCGCATTTTGGTGTCTTCCAGCCGTGGTTCGTGCTCGCCAACATGCTGGCCGTTCCTTTGGCCGCCGTCTGGATCATGCCCGCAGGTCTCCTGTCCCTGCTCCTGATGCCACTGCATGCCTCGGGTCTTCCGCTCATCGTCATGGGGTGGGGCATCCGGATTATTCAGATCATCGCGCACACAGTTGCGATGTTCCCGTTTGCTTACGAACCTGTTCCAGCCATGCCAGGCTGGGGGCTTGCTGCCTTGCTTCTCGGGCTGTGCTGGTTGTGCCTCTGGAAGGGGTGGTCTCGCCTCGTTGGATTAGGGCCTATTGGTGTGGGAATTCTCTCCATCTGGATGGCGCCTCATCCGGACCTTCTGGTTTCCGCTAATGCAGGGTTGCTTGCCTTGAGGGACGACGGCGTTCTGATGGTTGGTCCTCATGGCAGTCTCGAAAACCTGGCGCTTCAGGACTGGGAACGGGCGCTGGCTCTACCAACAGGCTCCCTGCCACCTGACTGTATGACGGGTCTCTGCCGTGTCTCACTCAATGGCCAGACGGTGTTGCTGCGAGCCAAAGATAACTTGGATGGCGCTCGTCTCCCGTCTGAGCAGGACTGTCAGGGAATAAGCTTGTTCGTGAGTGCATCTCCGGCCCGTAATGCCTGCCCCGGAGTTCCGTTTATTGACCGTTTTTCGGTCTGGAGAAATGGCGCCTATGCGGTCTCTCTCCATCGAGGCGGTCCAGAGCTCGTCTCGGATCGAAGCTGGCGTGGGAGCCGTCCCTGGGTTCCTGCCATAGGCTCACACGGAATGCCCAATCTGCCCTTGGCTGAGGCAGAGTAGCTTCAATCAGGCCGCCTCTTTTGTACGGGGCGGGGTGAGACGCTTGTCCGGATACAGGCACCATTGTGTCGCCGGGCAGCGCCAGCATTCCGGCGCACGGGCCTTACAAACATAACGCCCATGCAGGATCAGCCAGTGATGAGCTGGCCGCAGCATATCCTTGGGGATACGCGCTACCAGACCATCCTCAACCTGCCGGGTTGTTTTCCCCGGAGCCAGCCCGGTCCGGTTCCCGATGCGAAAAATATGCGTATCAACCGCCATGGTATCGGCGCCAAACGCGACATTCATCACAACGTTGGCCGTCTTCCGCCCCACACCCGCCAGCGCCTCAAGAGACTTGCGATCAGCAGGGACTTCCCCGCCATGTCGTTCCAGAAGCTGCTCGCACAGTAGGGCCACATTATGCGCCTTCGCGCGCCATAAGCCGATCGTCTTGATATATTGTGCGATCCCGGCTTCCCCAAGTTCCGCCATGCTTTTCGGATCAGGCGCGTGTTCAAACAGCCCCTTGGTGGCTTTGTTGACGGACTTGTCCGTGGCCTGAGCCGACAGAACCACGCTCACCAGAAGCTCAAACGTATTGCGGAAGATCAGCTCACTTTCCGCATCCGGGTTGGCTTCGGCCAGTGCTGTAATGAAAGCCTTGGCCGAGGCCTTGCTCATGGGTCTGGGGGCGTCTGTCATGGCTGAAACTCCGCGCGGGCTGTTGCGTCTGATCCGGACTGTCCGGCAAGATACGCGAAACATCTGAAAATTTCATGCCATCAGGCCGTTGTCCTTGAGGGACAAGACGGCGGAGCTCTTCGTGTCCGATACTTCTACGCAACTCACCGGCCAGAAACAGGAAGGCCGGAAAATCGACGTTTCCTTTACAGAAGTCCTGTCCTTTGTCTGCCGCCGCTGGCTGGCACATCCAGCGCTGCTGGCCTGGACACTCTCTGGTGTGGCGCTCGCCACACTGGCAGACGTCGTCACACCGATTCTGGCTGGTCGCCTCGTCTCGGATATTTCCAAACACGCCGCCGGGCCAACCATCCCGAAAACCGATGAGCTTCTGAGCCTGCGTAATGATGCGTTCCTCATGGTGGGAGGATTAATTGCGCTTGGCTTGATTGGGCTGTTTGGTCGTCGGTCGTCTTTTGTCGGGATTTCACATCTGACGCTGGCAATCATGCACAAGGTCCTCAATCAGGCCTTTGCCCGCGTGCAGCGATTCTCAACCGACTGGCACGCCAATACCTTTGCCGGATCGACGGTTCGCCGCCTGACCCGAGGCATGTGGGCTATCGACACACTGGACGACACCCTGCTGCTGATGATCGGGCCAGAGGTTCTGGTGCTCGGTGGCACTACGGCCGTCCTCATGTTCCGTTCTCCCCTTATGGGATCGGTCCTTGCGGTTTCGGTCGTGCTGTTTGCCTGGCTCTCAATTATCCTGACGCTTCGTTACGTTGCGCCCAGTGCCCGTTCGTCCAATGAATGGGACACGAAAATGGGTGCAGCCATCGCGGATTCCGTTACCTGCAATCCGGTTGTCAAAGCGTTCGGCTCTGAAAAGCGGGAAGAGCAGCGGCTGGACACCATCGTCGAAGGCTGGCGCGGACGTACCCTGAGGACATGGCTGCGCGGCACCAATAGCGCCAATATTCAGGCGCTGGCTTCTCTCGTGATGCGGATGCTCATGATCGGGCTTGCCGTCATGCTGTGGTGGCAGGGCAAGGCCGGTCCGGGTGACGTCGCATATGTTCTGACAATGATGTTTCTCGTGCAGGGATATCTTCGGGATCTTGGTCAGCAGGTCAGTCAGGTGCAGCGTTCCGTCAATGAGATGGAAGAGCTGATCGCCATCTTCCGCCGGGATTCGGCTATTCAGGATGCACCAGACGCTCAGACTGCACGGTTTACGCAGGGCGAAGTCCACTTCGATAACGTGACGTTCCAGTACCCGGGGCAGGACAAACCTCTTTATCAGGACCTCACGATCGATATTGCGCCGGGATCACGTGTGGCCCTCGTGGGGCCGAGTGGATCTGGAAAGACGACCCTCACGAAGCTTCTGCAACGCCTGTATGATGTGAACAGTGGACGCATCACGGTTGATGGGCAGGACATCGCGCATGTCACGCAGGATTCCCTGCGGTCGCATATTGCCATTGTGCCACAGGAACCTGTGCTGTTTCACCGGACGCTGGCTGAGAATATCGCCTATGCCCGGCCTTCGGCATCCATCGAAGACATCAAGGAAGCAGCGCGTCAGGCCAACGCAGCAGCCTTTATTGAGCGTCTGCCGGAAGGCTACAACACGATGGTCGGCGAACGCGGGGTCAAGCTCTCGGGCGGTGAGCGTCAGCGTGTCGCGATTGCCCGGGCATTCCTTGCAGATGCACCCATCCTTATTTTCGATGAAGCAACATCCAGTCTGGATTCAGAATCTGAATCCCTGGTGCAGGAGGCAATGCGCCGCCTGATGCAGAATCGCACCGTCATCGTGGTGGCCCATCGCCTTTCCACGGTGATGGAGCTGGATCGGATTCTTGTCTTCAGTCGGGGTGAGTTGAAGGAAGATGGCACTCATGCCGAACTGGTAGCTCAGGAGGGCGGTATTTATCGCCGCCTGTTCGAGCTTCAGTCTCTCGAAGGCTAAAAGTTCCTAGGGTCTTTTCACAATTGCGAGACTGTATTGGTCTTTTCTGCATAACAGAACGTTTCCCCTCAGCCTAAATGCTGCTGAGGGAAAATTCCATCATGACACTTCGTTCTGCTTTCGCTGGGCTTTTGCTGGCCGCACCGGCGACGTTGATGGCCTGCACCGCGCAGGCAGAACCTGTAGCATTCGATCATGCCCGTCTGATCGATGGAACAGGAGACCCTGTCCGTGAGAACGTCACAGTCGTCATTAACGATGGACGAATTGTCTCTATCGGTGATCCGGCCCCATCAGGAGCCGAACATGTCGATCTCAGTGGCAAAACCCTGTTGCCCGCTTTGATCAGCGACCACAGTCATGTCGGTATCATCAAGGGAACGTCTGGCAGCAACGAGAACTACACCCGAGCCAATATTCTGGCGGCTCTGAAGCAGTACAGTGATTACGGCGTCCTCACCGTAACTGCGCTGGGCCTGAATCGATCGCCGCTCTTTGATGATCTGCGGCGGGAGCAGCACGCGGGTAAGAATCCAGGCGCGGATCTGTTTGGCGTCGATCAGGGCATTGGTGCTCCCAATGGTGCGCCGCCATCGGCCATGGTCAAAGGGCTCGGCCCGGATCAGGTTTATCGTCCGACCACGCCGCAGGAGGCGCGTCAGGACGTAGACCGTATGATTGCGGAACACACGGATCTCGTGAAACTCTGGGTGGATGATTTCCGGAACGGTGTGCCGAATGGCAAGACGCTTCCGAAGATGTCTCCTGACATATACCGGGCGGTCATAGACGAAGCCCATCAGCACAATACGCGCGTGGCGGTCCATATTCATGACCTGGATATTGCCAAAGCTGTCGTGGATGCAGGAGCCAATATCCTCGCACATGGTGTGCGAGACCAGCCGGTTGATCAGGCTCTGATCGACGCCGTGAAGGCCCATGGTGTTTGGTACATCGCTACTCTGGGCTTGGACGAGGCGAATTACCTTTTTGCAGAGCATCCGGAGCTTTTGAATGTTCCCTTCGTTGCGGCCGCCATCGATCCTGCCCTGATGGCTCAGCTCTCAGAAGCAGACTGGCGCAAACAGACACTTTCCAAGCCGCTTGTCGCGGCTTCTCATACTGCGCTTGCGATTAATCAGAAGAACCTTCTGACGCTTTATCGGGCAGGTGTGAAAGTGGGCTTTGGAACAGACTCAGGGGCTGCTCCAACGCGTTTGCCGGGGTTTGCGGAACATCGCGAACTTGCCTTGACGGTAGAAGCTGGACTGACACCGCTTGAAGCCATTCATCTGGCGACTGGAAATGCCGCTGAACTGCTTGAACTTGAAGATCGCGGTGTTCTGAAAACAGGGAAGAGGGCAGATCTTCTGATCGTTCGTGGCACCCCAGACCAAAGCATCGCAGATATCGATCAGATAGATCAGGTGTGGCAGCGGGGTATTCTCGTCAGTCACGGGCCTGTTGTTAAGCACCAGGGGCTCTGACGGGAGTTCATCCTGACTCCTGTCATTTCAAAAGAGTATCTGTCGAACCGTTTTTCTCTGCAGGTACCAGATTTTATACTGTTACCAGATCGATTCATGACATAATATTTCTATGAAGCAGGCGGGAATGTAGTGTGGATGAGAGACTGCAGTCTGCTTCATGGAGCTGTCCATGGTCGGGAAAGTGCGTGCTCGACGGTGGACAATAAAATCACTGCATACGGCAGGAAAACGCATGTCCTCTTTTGACTACCTTACAAATGATCCCGGCCTCCACCTTGCTTGTGATGATGGATATCTCATCCATCCAGCCCGCTGGCAGGGAAGTCATGCCCTTTTTATTCTTTCCACCCCCATAAAATCACTCTGGCTTCTCTCTCGCAGGCACAGTCAGTCTTGCCGCAGCGAAGAGCGCGGGGTCCTGATCCGGGACATCACTCTTTACGCGGCGAGAGGGGCTCACCGCCTCACATCACATCTTAAATTTCCTGAAAGTATGGGATGGGCGTCGAGCGAAGGCGATGATGCCCGCTGGACAGAGGGGCGTGCTCACCTGGAACTCGAAAATGTTCTGGGAAGGGAAACGGGCATGCTGTCCGTGGAGGTCTGTTCAAAAGGGCCCTATCATCTGGAACAGGAGAGTTCGCAGCTCTCCTGTTCGGCGAGCGTAGAGTTCAACCTTCCACACATTCAGTAAGGAAAAGGGTGAGCGCGCGGCCGCGGTGACTGATCGCGTTTTTCTCGTGCTCGCCCATTTCTGCGAAGGTCCGGCTTTCGCCTTCTGGTGCAAACATCGGATCATAGCCGTGACCATGATCCCCACGCGGAGGCCAGACTGTCTGGCCATGGCATTCCCCAACCACGGAATGTGTTTCGCCGTCTGGCCATGCCAGGCAAAGAGCCGCCACGAATGATGCTGCATGGTCTGACGTTTCACCCATTTCGCGATGCACACGCTCCATGGCAACAGTCATGTCCTTTGCAGGGCCACCCCATCGTGCCGAATAAACGCCAGGCTGGCCGCCAAGTGCCGAGACGCAAAAGCCGGAATCATCCGCCAAGGCTGGCAAACCAGATGCACGGGCCGCCGCCAAAGCCTTGATTTCAGCATTGCCTGTAAATGTGTCTGCCGTTTCATCCGGTTCTGGCAGATTCAGCTCCCCTGCAGACACAACAGTGATGCCGCTTTGCGCAAGCAGGCTGGAGAATTCACGCAGTTTCCCGGCATTGTGGCTTGCCAGAACAATTTTTGACCCACGGGACAGGCGACGCATTACAAAGTCTCCAGTGCGGAAGTCTGAGCTTTAAAGAGGGAAGCTGTGCCCAGCTTGGCCAGACGCAGCAGTTCAAAAAACTCAGTTTCCTGAAAAGGGGACGTTTCCGCCGTCCCCTGAATTTCGACGATGCCACCCTCTGCGGTAAGAACAAAGTTCGTGTCAGCCTGAGCGGCACTGTCTTCCACGTAATCCAGGTCCAGCACGGCGCCAGCAGAGGTCAGGCCGCAGGAGACCGCCGCAATTTGGGCTGTCATGACTGAGGACAGATTGGCTTTTTTCAGAGCCATGGAGAGAGCAACCCAGGCGCCGGTAATGGAAGCGCAGCGGGTCCCGCCATCAGCGTTCAGGACATCACAGTCCAGCGTGATGGTCCGTTCTCCCAGCTTCTTCAGATTCACACAGGCTCGCAGGGATCTGGCAATCAGGCGCTGGATTTCCTGCGTCCGGCCAGACTGCTTGCCCTTGGACGCTTCACGGTTGCCACGCTGATGGGTTGCGCGCGGAAGCATGCCATACTCGGCCGTAATCCAGCCCTGACCCTTGTTGCGCAAAAATGGTGGGACACGATTTTCGAGAGACGCCGTGCACAGAACTTCCGTTCCACCCACACGGATAAGTGCTGAACCTTCCGCATGTCGGGCAAAGCCTGTTTGGATGGAAATGGCGCGACCTTCGTCACAGGCGCGTCCGGATGGGCGCTTTGTCATGCGAAAAAATCCTCTCTCAGAACCGAACCCTGCCTCTACCGCGTTTGACGAGAAGCCTTCCAGCCCCGACATACAGTTTTACCATGATCAGACCTGACCCTTCCTTCTTCCGCATGCCGAACTCCTTTGCTTCCGGATTGGGAGAGCGGGAAGCTGCGATCCTGCGGGAAATCGTTGAAGAATACGTTGAAACAGGGGAGCCAATCGGCAGTCGTACTCTGGCGCAGCGCTTGAATCTGTCTCTGTCTCCCGCGACGATCCGCAACGTCATGGCAGATCTTGGCCGGGCCGGACTGTTGTTCAGCCCTCATGTGTCCGCAGGGCGTCTGCCGACCGAGAAGGGTGTTAAACTCTTCGTGGAAGGTCTTCTTCAATTCGGTGCCCTGACTGACGAAGATCGAGCCAGTATCGACAGTCGGCTGGAAATTCATGGCCGGTCCTATCAGGAGACGCTGGCGGAAGCATCGTCCATGCTGTCGGGTCTGTCATCCGCAGCAGGTCTGGTGCTGGCCCCTAAATCTGACGCGACGCTCAAACATATTGAGTTTGTTGCGCTCGGTCCGGGACGTGTTCTCGTGGTGCTGGTCAGTTCAGACGGCCAGGTGGAAAATCGCATCATCGAAACCCCAGCAGGACTACCGCATTCTGCCCTGGTCGAGGCTGGCAACTATCTTAACGCTCACCTGGGAGATCTGACGCTTGGCACTCTGAAAGAGCGTGTCAGCAAGGAAATGGACGTCAACCGCCATGAACTTGATGCTTTGACCGCCAGCGTCATCGAAAGTGGTCTGGCCACGTGGGACGCTGATGGTGGAACGCTGTTCGTTCGGGGGCAGGGCAAGCTGCTGGCGGATATCACCGAGATCGAACGACTCACCACGATCCGTATGCTGTTCGATCATCTCGAAACGCAGGAGACCATGCTTCAGCTCCTGCAACTGGCAGACGCTTCGGAAGGCGTGCGAATCTATATCGGCAGTGAGAGCGGAATGTTTGGAATGTCGGGCGTGTCCATGATCGTCGCGCCAGCCCGTAATGAAGCCCAGAAAATTGTGGGTGCCATTGGTGTCATCGGGCCAACGCGCCTGAATTACGGGCGAATTGTACCCGTCGTGGATTACACGGCCCGGATGGTCGGACGCCTGCTGGGATAGTGACTGCAACCCTTCCGCCTTTGCGCTGTTGAATCCTGCGTCCATCGGAAAGGAAAGAGTCCATGGCTACGATTGACGCAAAGAAATCCGGTACGTTCCTCATTGGTGGTGATCTCAAGGTCCACCGCCTCGGGTTTGGGGCGATGCGCATTACCGGCAAGGGCATCTGGGATGAACCTCCAGACCACGAAGAAGTGGTCCAGACCCTTGAAAGCCTCCCGAAGTTCGGGGTGGATTTTATTGATACCGCGGATTCTTACGGTCCGTTCGTCTCGGAAAACCTGATCCGTGAAGTGCTTTATCCTTACAAAAAGATGGTCATTGCGACGAAGGGCGGCCTGACACGGCATGGTCCAGACATCTGGAAGCCAGTCGGAAACCCGGACTATCTGAGGCAGTGCGTGTTGATGTCCATGCGACGGCTGGGCGTGGAGCACATTGATCTCTGGCAGCTGCATCGGATTGGACCAGATTGCCCGGCAGAGAAGCAGTTCGAGGCAATTGCGAAGTTCCGCGAAGAAGGCCTGATCCGACACGTAGGTCTGTCGGAAGTGAGCGTGAAAGACATCAAGCTCGCGCAGAAATACTTCCCGGTCTCAACGGTTCAGAACCGCTTCAATCTTGTGGACCGCAAGTCCGAAGACGTTCTGGATTTCTGTACCAAGGAAAACATCGGTTTCATTCCCTGGGCGCCTCTGGCTGCCGGAGAACTCGCCAAGCCCGGTACGGACATGGACAAGATCGCGCATCGACATCATGCAGATGCAGGGCAGATTGCCCTGGCGTGGCTCCTGAAAAGGTCGCCGGTCATGTTGCCCATTCCGGGGACCGGAAGCAGAGCCCATCTGGCCTCTAATGTTCGGGCAGCCTCCCTGAATCTCAACGATGAAGAGTTTGCTACTCTGAATCGGCAGGGTGAAGAGGTGTGGAAGAAATCCGCCACCGGATCATAACGATCACGAGCCGCCGTAAACTGTCACAAAATGACCCTTTTCAGTGGGGGCGACGAACGGCTCGTTTCAGTGCTATGCAGTTTGTATGACGCGCCGTTCCATTCGCTCCCGTAATCCGCAGGACCCCAGGGCCAGTGTGCCCCGCGGGCCCCGTTTCCGCCGTTTCCGTCAGTCTCTTGCCATCGTCGCCGGTGTCGGGCTGGTCGGTGTTGCGGGTGCGGGTATCTTGGGTTGGACCACCTACGCCAAACTCGTGGCTGATCTGCCAAGTGTGGACAGCCTGAGAGCCTATCAGCCCCCGACCGTCAGTCGCATCTATGCGTCTGATGATCGCCTGATGGCTCAGCTTGCCAATGAGCGGCGTATTTTCGTTCCGCTGGAAGCGATTCCGGATCGGGTAAAGCGCGCCTTCCTCGCAACGGAAGATCACAATTTCTACACCCATGGTGGTGTGGATGTGATGGCCATTGCCCGTGCAGGCGTAACGGACGTTTTCGCCCGCCATGGGCGCCGTGCTGTCGGTGCGTCCACCATTACGCAGCAGGTTGCGCGTGGGATGCTGCTTAACAGCAATGCCCGCACACTTGATCGTAAAATCAAGGAAGCCCTGCTTGCCGTAAAAATGGAGCAGGTGCTGTCCAAAGACAAGATTCTTGAGATCTATCTGAACTGGGCGGATCTGGGGAACGGCTCTTTCGGTGTCGCCGCCGCGGCCCAGACCTATTTCAACAAGCCTCTCGACCAGCTGAATGATGCAGAAGCCGCGTCACTGGCGGCCCTTCCGAAGTCCCCGACACACTACAATCCGTTCCTTCATCCTGACGCAGCCTTGATGCGCCGAAATCTTGTTCTGGATCTGATGGCCGATAACGGCGTCATCTCCCGCGAGCAGGCTCAGGAAGACAAGAAGGAGCCACTGGTCCCGCAGAAGAAGCAGCGGTTTGGACCTTTGCCGGATTCAGAATGGTTTGGGGCCGAGGTCCGGCGTCAGCTCATCAGTTTGTATGGTCAGGATCGCGCTCTTCAAGGCGGCCTTGAAGTTCATACCAGTCTGGATCAGCCCCTTCAGGTATCAGCGACAAAGCTGCTGCATGAAGGTCTGATGGATTACGATCGGAGCCGCGGCGGTTGGCGTGGCCCGGTCATCCATCTGGATGGCATTGACGCAGAAGGCTGGGAAGAAAGTCTCGATAAGGTCTCCGGTCCAGCCGGAATGCTAAGAGAGTGGCGTCTGGGCGTCATTCTTCCTGGCGGAACTCATGTTGGCTGGAATGAGGAAGGCCAAGCGAAGACTGGTCCTCTTCTGGCAACAGACATCGCATGGGCACGTCGGATGCACCCGCTTCGTGCCGGAGATGTCATCATGATTGAACCGCAGGAAAGTGGATCCGTTGTCCTGCGTCAGATTCCGCAGGTCGAAGGCGCTGTCGTGACGATGGATGTCCATACAGGCCGTGTTCTGGCGATGGTTGGTGGATGGTCGTTCCACGAAAGTCAGTTCAACCGCGCAACGCAGGCTCTGCGTCAGCCAGGCTCTTCCTTCAAGCCGTTTGTGTATCTGGCAGCCATGGAGCAGGGTATTTCGCCGTCCGAAAAGTTTGACGACTCCCCTGTCTCTTACGGCGACTGGCACCCCAAGAACTACGAGCACGACAACTGGGGTCCGACCACTCTGCACGATGCCCTGCGTGAAAGCCGGAACCTCGTGACGATCCGGGTGGCCGCCCATCTGGGCATGAAGGCTGTTGCAGATACTGCCATCAAGGCGGGGCTTGTGGATGAAATGCCGCATGTCTTGCCCGCCGCTCTTGGTGCTGTCGAGACAACGGTTCTCAAGGAAACGGCAGCCTACGCAACGATTGCAAACGGCGGTCATGTAGTGTCGCCAACTCTGATGGATGACGTTCAGGATCGTCTGGGCAATATCATCTGGCGTGCGCCAGGTCTGGCGTTGGGAACAACGTTGCAGGCTCCCCCAGCTCCACCGGCGGCCGATCCTTCATCCCCCACAGTTGCTCCGGTCACGCCTGAAGTTGGTGCAACACCTACGCCGCCCGCGGCTCCGGTTGCCGGGAGCATTTCGGTTCCCTCCATTACAGACAGCCGTCCCGTGCTCGCCAGCGAAGCCAGCTCCTACCAGATCGTCGCCATGCTGAAAGACGTCATTGCGAACGGCACAGGTCGCATGGCAGGGGCTGGGATCGACCGTCCCATCGCGGGGAAGACCGGCACCAGTCAGGATTTCCATGATGCCTGGTTTGCTGGCTTTTCGCCGGATATCGTCACGATCGTCTGGGTCGGTTTCGATACGCCACAAACGCTCGGGCGGAACGCTGATGGTGCCCGCATTGCCGGCCCGATCTGGAACAAGATCATGAAGGTGGCGCTCGCCAACCGGCCGAAGCTAGATTTCCGTGTTCCGGCCGATATCACGCTGGCGTCCTACAACACCGGCCGTATCACTGCGACTGACGGCTTCAAGGCTGATCAGGTTCCGGGTGCGTCGGTGGCTCTGCATGGCTTCGGTGCTGGTACGGAAGCCCTGACAGCGGCAGATACCGGGGCGGATGCGGTTATTTCGGATTCCGAGAGCGATATGACAGACACCAGCGCGCCGAGTGTTGGGTCTTCCCCGAATGCCAAGCCTCAGGCCCAGAAACCTGCGGCATCGGATGGTGACATTGGTGTAGGCGGCCTGTACTGAGGGCAGCCAAACCACCTTATATATAAGTGGAGTATTTATAATGTCGGCTGAGACCGAAGCCCTCTCCGAACAGATCAAGCAGTCGGTGGCACTGCTGAGGAGGCATCTTTAACTGGGATGTCGCCACAACACGCCTCGCGGAACTGAACCACCGCGCGGAAGACCCAGACCTTTGGAATGATTCTGACGCTGCCCAGAAGCTGATGCGCGAGCGAACCATGCTCGCCAATCAGATCGAGGGCGTTGAACAGATCGAACAGGACGTTGAAGGCACACTGGAACTTGTCGAGCTCGCAGAAATGGAGAACGACACGGATCTGGTGCAGGAGGCCATTGCGACGCTGCGTGGGCTGGCTGCCGATGTGCACAAGCGCGAAATCGAGAGTCTGTTGTCCGGCGAAGCTGACAGCAATGACTGCTACGTCGAAGTGAATGCCGGTGCAGGTGGAACGGAAGCCCAGGATTGGGCCGAGATGATTCTGCGCATGTACACCCGTTGGGCAGAACAGCACGGCTACAAGGTGACCTTCATTGAAAGCAGTGAAGGTGAGCAGGCGGGCATCAAGTCTGCCACCATCCAGATCAGTGGCCTCAACGCTTATGGTTGGATGAAAACGGAAGCTGGCGTGCATCGTCTCGTCCGCATCTCGCCCTTCGATGCTGCTGCCCGTCGTCAAACGTCCTTCGCGTCTGTCTGGGTGTATCCGGTGGTCGATGATTCCATTGAAGTGGAGATCAACGATTCGGATCTGCGTGTGGATACCTTCCGTGCTTCAGGCGCAGGCGGTCAGCACGTTAACAAGACCGATTCGGCCATTCGTATTACCCATATCCCGACAGGCATCGTTGTTGCTTGTCAGACGGATCGCTCACAGCACCGCAACCGTGCCAAGGCGATGGAAATGCTGAAGGCCCGGATGTACGAGGCAGAACTGCAAAAGCGCGAAGCTGCTGCAGCCCAGACGGAAGCTGCCAAGACGGATATCGGATGGGGTCATCAGATCCGCTCCTACGTCTTGGCACCCTATCAGTTGGTCAAGGATCTGCGGACAGGCGTGGAAAAGGGAAATCCGGACGCTGTTCTGGATGGTGCCTTGGACGACTTCATGTCGGCTTCTCTTGCGCAACGCGTCGGGGCAACACGATCTGAAGCCAGCGCTTCTGCTCAGTAAGAGTACTCTGGCGCATTAAAACGAAACCGGAAGGCCGGGGCGGCGTAATTAATACGCTGTCCCGGCCTTCTTGTTATAATTCTGTTACAGTTTTTGGAAATTTGATTTTCTGAAGGCAGAAAAAAAGCGGAAAAGTGTACTTTTTCGCCCACTCTCCTGCGAATATTGGCGCCAGACGATCGAAAGATGAGAATTTTTCGTTTCGGGACAGGCAATAATCAGCTTGACACCATGGCCCGAAGGCTGCCCAATCAGCATATCGGGTATGTTCTCACGACATGAGACGAATCACACGTCCGTGAGGTGAGGGAACTCGATGTAAACACAAGGTCGAGATCTCGCACCGTACAGGTGTGGATCCATTGTCGGTGTCAGTGAGGGGTAAGAAGGTTTCGACATGAAGAGCTACGCCGCACAGCAGCGCAAGCCGACGGACTATATTGTCGCGATCGTCGTGGCCGTGCTGGCTATGGG
Organism: Gluconobacter sp. P1D12_c; assembly: GCF_018812105.1. Lineage (NCBI taxonomy): Bacteria > Pseudomonadati > Pseudomonadota > Alphaproteobacteria > Acetobacterales > Acetobacteraceae > Gluconobacter > Gluconobacter sp. P1D12_c. Next base: position 41,760 of record NZ_JACSIQ010000009.1, on the reverse strand, counting down.
CGCGGTAATCTATGCGCTCATGAGCGGTGCTGTGGGCAAACTCGTCCACGAAAAGCCGCCCATCAAGACGGAAGTGATCAAGGAGCAGCCTAAGCCGCCTCCGCCACCACCACCTCCGCCGCCGCCGCAGATGGAACAGCCGCCGCCGCCGTATATTCCGCCGCCGAAGATCAGTGTTCCGCCGCCACCCAAGGCGATCCAGCGGGTCACACACGCCAAGCCACCGCATCCGGTTCCGCCGAGCCCGACGCCTGCACCTGAGCCTGTTCCGGCTCCTCCGCAGGGTCCGCCAGCTCCGGCAGTGCCTGATCACACGGCTGGCGCGTCTCCGATCAACGGCGCCAAGCCGGAGTATCCGGAGGAAGCCCAGGAAGAGAACCGTGAAGGTAAAGTTACGGCTTCCTGCGACATTCTTCCGAACGGTCACACGGCAAACTGCGCGATTGTCAGCTCCACCGGTGGTCACGAGTTTGTGGAAAGTGCGCTCGACTTCCTTCGTCGAGCCCGGTACCAGCCCGCCGTCGTTAACGGCGCTCCGGTTACCGAGCATCACCACATTCTGCACGTTGACTTCACGATGGGCGACTAAGTGTCCGTCAGCCAGTAGTCCAATAAGATTGCCTCTTCGGATCAGGTGGTTCGGAGAGGTTCAGGAAAAGGGCCGGTCCCCATATGGCCGGCACCCCAGACAGCTCCTAAAACGGGCATCTCTAACGAGGATATGGAGTTCATGACCAGACTGTTCCGCCTTCCTGCTCTTGACGTTCCGACGAAGGCGCGCGCCGTCCGGGCCAGCGCCATGGCTCTGACGCTGGCCCTGGCTTCGGGTGCAATCGCACCGGCCGTCGCTTTCGCTCAGCCTGCACCGGCTGATCAGAGTGCTCCGGCTGCCGCTCCGGCCGACCCGTCGGCAGTGCCGCCGGCTCCGTCCTCGGACCCGTCTGCTGCACCTGCTGCTTCTGCACCGAATGATGCTGGCGCTCCGGCACCTGCCGCCGGTGATGCAGCTGCTCCTGCTGACCAGACGCCTGCTGCTGCTGCCACCCCGGGTGAAAGCGCAACGGCCGCTCCTGAAGCTCCGGCTCCGCAGGGCAACCCATACGGTCTTGGCGCTCTGTGGGCCAATGGTGACGTGATCGCTCGTGGCGTTCTGATCATTATGGTTATCATGTCCGCTGGTACCTGGATCATCATGGTCATGAAGTTCCTGGAGCAGGGCCGTGTGTTCGCTGCTTCCAAGGAGGCTTCCCGTGAATTCTGGACGAAGCCGTCCGTTCAGGCTGGCGCTGCGTCCCTGAAGGCTTCTTCTCCGTTCCGTTACATTGCTGAAACCGGTATCGTTGCTGCAGAGCACCACGAAGGTTCCATGCGTGATGCGATCGACCTGCACTCCTGGACGGAAATGTCCATCGGACGCTCCGTTGACACCATCAACACGCGTCTTCAGGGCGGCCTCGCGTTCCTCGGTACGGTGGGTTCCACCTCTCCGTTCGTCGGTCTGTTCGGTACGGTTTGGGGTATTTACCACGCTCTGACCGCCATCGGCATCGCAGGCCAGGCATCCATCGACAAGGTTGCTGGTCCGGTGGGTGAATCCCTCATCATGACGGCAATCGGTCTTGCAACCGCTGTTCCGGCTGTTCTGGGTTACAACCTGCTCGTTCGCCGTAACAAGGGCGCTATGGATCGCGTTCGCAACTTCGCTGCAGACGTCCAGTCTGTCCTGATCGGTGGCTTCCGTCACGGCGTGTCTCCGGAAGACGGCGGCATGTCAGCTCCGACCACCATCACCACCAGCCAGCGGGTCTGATACTATGGGAATGAACGTCGGAGGAGGCGGCGGTGACGACGAGGTGGTGTCGGCAATCAACACCACCCCCCTCGTCGACGTCATGCTGGTGCTGCTGATCATCTTCTTGATCACCATCCCAGTCGCCACGCATACCGTGAAGGTCAAGCTGCCGGTTGATGCAAATCAGCCGACACAGACCAAGCCAGGAAACGTTGTTCTGGCAGTGACTGCGAATGGCCAGGTTTTCTGGAACACCACACTGGTCCCTACGCATCAGGATCTGCTGAACCGCCTCGTAGATGTGGCCAAGCAGAAGCCTCAGCCGCAGGTCCAAATCCGTGGTGACGGTGCTGCCAAGTATCTGGCAGTTGGCCAAGTGGTCGCTACGGCTCAGGAAGCTGGTATCGCTCACGTGGACTTCATCACCGAGCAGCCCCACACGAACTGAAGGTCTGCCGGGCCGTTATAGAAAAACGGTCCGGCAACCTCTTTCAAGTCACCCTTTTGGAGAACCGCCGTCATGGGCATGAGCGTCGGATCGGACAGCACGCACGAAGACGAAGGTATCGTCGATATCAACACCACGCCGTTGATCGACGTGATGCTGGTGCTGCTGATCATGCTGATCATCACCATCCCGCTGCAGACACATTCGGTGGCGATCGATCTGCCTCAGGGCAATCCTCCGCCGTCTACCGAACAGCCCAAGCTGGTGACTGTTAGCATCAACTACGACAACAGCATTTCGTGGAACAGCGAGCCGGTCAGCTCGGAAGCAGCACTCCAGGCCCATTTCCAGGCCGCTGCTGCTGAAGGTGATCAGCCTGAAGTCCACATTCATCCTGACCGTCTTGCCGATTATAAAACGGTTGCCCACGTCATGGCTGACGCTCAGCGTCTCGGCGTGACCAAGCTGGGTATCGTCGGTCTGGATCAGTTCATGGAAGGACAGTAATTCGTGTCTTTGTCCCTTAACCGCCGTCTGAGCGCCCGCTCCCTTCTGCTGGCTGGCGCTATTGGTGCAGCTCTTGTTGCTGGGCCTGCCGCCCACGCTGATGATGTGCTGGGCCAAGCTGTCGGCAAGGATCTTCAGCAGGCGCAGAGTGCTCTTGCCGCGAAGAGCTATGAAAAAGCCATGGCTGCGGTTGATGCCGCAGATGCGGTCAAGGGCAAGACGGATTACGAATCCTACACCATTGCCCAGATGCGTGCAGCGGTTGCCGCTCAGTCCGGTAACGTGGCTGCGGCAACGAAGGCGTACGATGTGCTCATCAACAGCTCTCGCACGCCGAAGGCTGCCAAGGGTCAAATGTTGATGGCTCAGGCCACCATGGCTTATGGCGCCAAAAACTATGCGGCTGCCATTCCACCGACCGAGCGCTATCTGCATGAGCACGGGCCCGATCCGCGCATGCAGACCATGCTGATCCAGTGTTACTATCTTCAGGGTGACTGGAAGGGAACGGCCAAGGCTGCTCAGGAGCAGGTGGACGAGACGATCAAGGCAGGTAAGATTCCTGCCGAAAATCAGCTTCAGATGCTTGCCACGGCTTATACGAATCTGAAGGATGCGGACGCCAAGACGCACGCCTACGTCCTGCTGGCCAAGTATTATTCCAAGCCTGATTATTGGGCGATGCTGATCCATGATCTGGTCGCAAATCCTAATCTGGCACCGCCGCTGGTCTTCTATGTTGAGCGTCTGCGTCTGGCGACGGGTGTCCTGAAGGATCCGTCTGATTATCAGGATATGGGCGAGCGCGCTGTGCAGTTGGGTCTGCCCCAGCTTGCGCTGAACCTGCTCAATCAGGGCTACGCCAACAAGTCTCTGGGTAACGGTCCGACAGCTGCTGGCGATGCAAAGTTCCACGCATTTGTTGCACAGCGTGCTGCTGCCGATCGTGCACAGCTTGCGCAGGCTGCTGCTTCTGCTGCCACAGATCCTTCTGCCGGTCCTGCTCTGACAGCGGGTTATAATCTCGTTCTGAACGGTCAGGCTGATCAGGGTCTTGCCCTGATGAAAACGGGCCTGGGCAAAAATCCGCACTATCCGGATCTGGCTCAGGTCGAATTTGGCATGGCTCAGATGGATGCAGGCCATAAGGCTGATGCCATCAAAACCTTTGAATCCATTGCCGGTAATGGTCCTGCAAAGGATGTTGCTGAGCTCTGGGCTCTCTTGCTGTCTCGTCCTGCCGCTCACTGAGCTGGATAAGAGCTACAAGTTCAAGGAAAACGCCGGGGTTATTCCCGGCGTTTTTTGTTTAAAAAGGCAGGACCGAGTCCATGACCTGCTGCCCGTAGCGCGGCGTCTGGATCTGGGTAATGGTTCCTCTGCCACCGTACGAAATGCGGGCTTCTGCCATTCTGTCGTGAGTAACAGTATTGTCGGCCGTAATGTCCTGTGGTCTGACAATGCCACTGACCCCGAGTTCGCGTAGCTCGCTGTTAACCCGAACTTCCTGTTTCCCCATCACGACAAAATTTCCGTTTGGAAGAACCTGTGTGATGGTTCCTGCCAAGCGAAGGGTCACGGTTTCATTCCGGATGATCTTTCCTGTCGCGCTGCTATCGCTACTGCTGGCTGTGTTCAGACTGTCAGCGCCTGTGACCGCGCTGATCACCCGTCCTTTAATTCCAAACAGATTGGGGATTCCGAATTTTTCATCTGCTGCCCGATTGGCCGTCGTGCCGTTATTGAAAGCAGCGTTGTCGGTGATGTCCACAATGATCGTGACCAGATCTCCGACCTGAGAAGCGCGCTGGTCCTTGAAGAATGCACGGCTGCCACTTCGCCACAGGCTGGAAGCTTCTTGCGGAGGGGGACGCAGGGGCGGCATTGGCATTGTGACCGGACGATAGCTGGCTGCCAATGTGGGGTCGGTGATTGACGTCATGCGGGGTGGGCGACCAACCTCGGAGAGCTGGGCCAGCGAGTTACAGGCGGAGAGGGCGGGAATCAGCCCCAATAGCCCCAGGCAACGCACAGCATGACGAGATGGAAGCAGCATGTGTGGGGCAATTCCGTTTGTTATGAACAAAACGACCCAAACATATATTTCGTAAAAAACGGGTTAACTCTGCCCCCGGACAAGCCCTTTAGCGCACTTTTCTCCAGTTTGTGAAAGTTACAATATCCATATTATCCCACGTCTAGGGGGCATGTCGTGCAAGGGACAGCATTTGCAGGATGGAAGCTGATGTCGTCGTGTGCATAAACAGGATGGGTTGAGGCGACATCAAGGAAAATTCATTTTTGAGCGGTGATAGTTCGATAAGCGATCACGTAGAAAGCGATACGGGAGAAAGCCGCATGGCCGTTGTGCGGCGTATGATGCGTGTTGCTGCTGCCGTATGTGTGCTGTCCTCGGTCGGTGGAGCCATGGCTGCCGAACCGGCGTCTGAATCGTCTTCGACCGAAGGACGTACTGCGTCAGATCAGGCCAGTGGGGAAACAGAGGCTGCACCGTTGTCAGCAGGGGCTGCGGAGCTTTTGCCCAAAGCGTCGGCTTATGAAGACCTTGCTGGAAATCTGTCTGCTCCGCCTTCGCTTTTTCCTTTTGTGAATGATGCTCATGGTTGGTTGAGGCGCCATGGAACGATTGCCCAGTTCGACAATATGAACGAGATGATGGGCGCCGTGACGGCTCCGACCAAAGGGTATGGTTACAAGCAGGGCGCGTCTAATGCCGGACAGTATGCTCTGAATATTGTGACGGATTGGAACCGTCTGGCGAAGCTTCAGGGCTTTGCGACTCATGTGATTTTCATAGGACGCTACGGCACAACGGCTAACCGCATGTTTGGAGACTGGCTGGCTCACAGTCAGGAGACCTACGGTGGTGGCGGAAACGTCGTCGTGCATCTTGTGATGGCATATGGGGAGCAGCACCTGTTCCAGAACCGACTGGCAATCGCAGCGGGGCGTATGTCCCAGCTTTCGGATTTCGCCGCCGGTACTGTGTTTTGTTCCTTCGTGAACAATAGCTTCTGTGGTCGCCCCAAAGGTGCTTCTGACAGCGCCTATTACAGCTCTTATCCGGCGTCTGTCTGGGCGTTGCGTGTGAGAGGGCGTCCCTGGCGGCGGGATGTTTATGTCGAGACGGGTGTCTATTTTGCGGAAGAAGGCATTTATTCGGTCGCGCAACATAGAACAGGGTTCAAGCTGAATGGCTCGAATATTGTTGGTGAAATTTTTCCCGTAGAAATCGGATGGCAGCCCATCTTCCGTCGCCCTTCCGGAGAGCTGGCGTATCCGGGCCATTACAAACTTGGCATAGCCGTGGAGACGATGGGGCGGTCTGAGAACTTTCTGGATACGTTGGGAAACCCGTATGCAGATAGCGGATATTCTGCTGCCCGCCATAGCGGTTCATGGTCCACCTGGCTGATGGTAGACCAGCGGATCAAAGGCTCCAGAATTAACCCACAGGGCGGTGTCACGCTTATGGGGGGCGTTGTACTGAACGAGCCGCGGACTGCACTCAGGGATCGGCAGATCTATCTGGGAGCAACCTGGAAAGGCTTCTGGGCTGCCCGACCGTCAGACTCGATTGGACTGGCGGTCTCGTATGTTCATATCGCGTCAGGTGTGCAGAGAACTGAACGGATTCTTCTGGCTGCCGGCAAGTCTCTGCCTTATCGGGCGACGGGCTTGCAGACGCATCAGGAAGTTGCAGAGTTGAACTACACGTTCGCAATCGGCCGTGCGATGACGTTTGAGCCTGATCTCCAATATTACCATAACCCGAACGGGCAGGTGAACTTACGGGATGCCGTTATGATGGGCTTCAAGAGTCATATCGAAATCTTCTGAATTCGTTACGTGCAGGGAACCGGAAACGGCGCTGATCGTTTCTGATGGCTTCACCGTCTTTTCGGAGGATTACTCCACGTGCGTAAATCGATACTGCTTCTTCTGGCCCTTTCCGTGTCCTGCGTGACGTTGACGGCCTGCGAACACCACCGGACGTTCGGTGAAAAGGTGCGTGACACCGTTGATCCGCCGAAGGGCCCGATCGAACGCGCTGGCCGCTCTGTTGATCGTTCCCTCGGGAACTGATCCGGTACCCCTGCACAAGAGTTGCTCTCTTGCCCCGTGACTGAATGTGGTCGAGAACGAAGGGATGGCGGAACGGCCGTACCTTTGTTCGGTCCTCAGATCCGTCAGCATGGGAGAATGATCAATGCCGCCCGTTTCGGAAAATTCGCTTCTCACGTTGTCTAATTCCCGTGGTCCCTCAGGGCGGCCAGTGTGAGTGCAGGCGATGCGAATTCTTCTGACGGGCGGTCTTGGGTTTGTCGGCACCCATCTCAAAACACGCCTTAAAGACCGGATGCCCGATCATGTTCTGATCGAAGGGCAGCTGGATCTTCTTGATCGTGAGGCCGTAGAGCGTGTTGTGCAGGATACACGCCCTGACGCCTGCATTCATCTTGCGGCTGTGTCATCGGTTCTGGAAGCCAGTCAGGACACGCGGCGCGCCTGGCAGGTCAATCTTGATGGCACAATGAATCTGGCGGAGACGTTTCAAAAACACGCCCGTCACATCAGATTTGTGCATGTCTCCTCAGCGGAAATCTATGGCGCCTCTTTCGCAGAGGGCGTTCCTTTGACCGAAGCGGCAACTGTAGCGCCGTTGAATTCCTATGCTGCCAGTAAGGCGGCCGCGGACATGGCTGTAGGAATGATGGCGAAAGAAGGCCTGCATGCTGTAAGGATGCGGCCGTTTACGCAAGCTGGAAGCGGCCAGGATGTGAATGCCATTCTACCCTTTCTGGCCTCTCAGGTCGCTCGGGTTGAGGCGCATCAGCAGACTAGCATGACGATCAACCATCCGGATGTCGGATATGACATTACAAACGTCCGGGATGCGTGTGACGCCTATATCGATGCCCTGACGTTAGAGGATGCTCCCGCGGATGGTACGATTTTGAACATCTGTAGCGGTGAGACCCGAACCGTACAGTCCATGTTGAATGATCTGCTGGAGATGGCAGGGGTGCACGCAGAAGTCCGTTTGGATTCTACTCATCCGACACCGTCAGGTCTGCAGAACATGGTGGGGGACCCTTCTGAAGCCCAACGCATTCTGGGATGGACAGCTCAGATTTCCTGGAAAAACACCCTTGAGGAAGTTCTGAACGACTGGCGTTGGCGCGTACGGTCCTGATCGCTCAAAATTTTGAGTCAGCAGGCAGAAACTGAAATCTACCTACTGGCTTGTGGTCAGTGCTGTCCCTCATCGGCGGACTGTGGGCACAGTGCCCGTTCAACCAAGGCGCAAACAATATGTGCGGCGGTGATGTGCATCTGCTGGATCAGGGGCGTCCATGCGGAAGGGACGCGGAGCACGAAGTCCGCTTCGGGAATGTCCACGGATGTCTGGCCAGTAAAGACGACGGTTATAACACCCTGTGCGCGCGCAGCCTTGAGCGCCTCTATGATATTCGGCGAACGTCCGGACGTTGTAATGCCGAGGAAAACATCCCCCTTGCGCCCCAGAGCGAGAACCTGCCGGGAAAAGACGTGATCGAAGCCATAGTCGTTGCCAATGGCCGTTAAGCTGGATGTATCGGTTGTCAGTGCAATAGCGGCAAGTGGCCGGCGATCATACATCAGGCGTGCAGTGAATTCACCGGCAATGTGTTGGGCATCGGCGGCGCTTCCACCATTGCCTGCCACCAGAAGCTTTCGGTCATCCTGCAGAGCTGACATGATGGTCAGAGCAATTCCTGCCATCATTTCGGAACAGGCGTCGTCCTTTGAGAACGCCACCATCGTTTCTGCCGACTGGTTAAGATAGTCCTGCATATAATTCCGCTCGGAAGCAGGAAGGTCATTCAGCAGGGTGGATGTCTGGATCGATGACATCAGGGTCAACAGCTCCTGGAATACGATATAAAAAGCGGCGGTAATGCTTCTTGAGGCTCACCGGTATGACACAGAGACAGACTGGCTCAGGGCGCATCTGTCAAGCCGCTGACCAATAAAGCAGTCTCGCTAACTTGTGCGCTAAAGATTGAAACGCTTTTTGCGTGTGGCTCGTTGCAGGCCTGTATCCGTGAGGAGATAGACCCGATGTCACAGCCATCCTCCAGCAATTCGAGTGCACCTTTCCTGACTACCCTTCGCGCAAGTGAAGCCAATACGCCTGACAGGAGGCGCTGGTGGAAGGAAGCCGTGGTCTATCAGGTTTACACACGTTCATTCTGTGACAGCGACGGAGACGGAATTGGTGATCTTCCGGGCCTCATCAGCCGGTTGGATTATCTGCAATCGCTCGGAGTACAGGTGATCTGGCTGGCCCCGCACTATGACAGCCCGAATGTTGATAACGGGTATGACATCCGGGATTACCGTAAAGTCGATCCCTTTCAGGGGACCATGGAAGACTTTGACCGGCTGGTGGAAGGCTTAAATGCCCGTGGGATGAAACTCATTGTGGATATCGTGGCTAACCACACGAGTGATCAACATGTCTGGTTTCGCCAAAGCCGCGCCAGCCGGGAAAACCCCTATCGCGATTTCTATATCTGGAGGGATGGCCGGGATGACGGACCGCCCAATAATTATCTGTCCATCTTTGGTGGAAGCGCATGGCAGAAAGATGAAACAACAGGGCAGTATTATCTGCACTATTTCGCTCGCGAACAGCCTGATTTGAACTGGGAAAATCCGGCAGTCCGGAAAGAAATGTACGAAATGATGCGTTTCTGGCTGGACCGGGGCGTCGCAGGCTTCCGGCTGGACGCGATCTGCTTTCTGTCCAAGTTACCTGATCTCAGAGACCTCACGCTGGCTGAGATGGAGAGCCTTGAGCATGTCTATGTCACCGGCCCCAAAGTGCATGATTATCTACAGGAGATGCATCGGGAGGTTTTCGCAGGCCGGGACCTTCTGACAGTTGGGGAAGCTTTTGGTGTGCCATTCGATGAGACCCCGGCTTTTGTAGAGGAAAGCCGAAGGGAAATGACGATGGTCTTTCATTTCGAAATTGTCCGCCTTGGTCGACATGACTGGCAGGTTCAGGATTGGACGATCAAGGATCTCAAAGCGGTTTTAAGAGGGGAAGATACGTCGTCTGGCCCAGAAGGCTGGCTGACATCCTTTCTGGAAAACCATGATAACCCACGATCTGTCTCATGGTTTGGAGATCCTTCGCCCAAAGGGCACGGCCCATCAGCCAAGGCTCTGGCAACAATGCTCCTGATGCGACGTGGGACGCCCTATATCTATCAGGGGCAGGAAATTGGCATGACGAATATCCGGTTTGATGGGATCGAGGATTTTGAGGACATCAATGCCAGGGGCATCTGGGACAATACTGTCGGCATTGGAAAAATGTCCGCAAAGGAGGTGTTGTCCAGCCTGTCAAAGATCAGTCGGGATAATGCACGAACCCCCATGCAATGGGATGGAACGTCGCGTGCCGGGTTTACGACTGGTGTGCCGTGGTTTCGGATCAATCCAAATCATACGGACATCAATGTGGCCCAGCAGGAAGCTGACCCCGGGTCCATTCTGAACTATTACCGCCGGTTGATTGAGCTTCGCGCTACGCATCAGGCGCTGATTTACGGTACATTTGAAGATGTTGATCCAGACCATCCTTCGGTCATTGCGTTTACGCGTACGCTAGAGGACGAGCAGTTTCTTGTTCTGATCAATATGTGTGGGGAAAAGGAACACTATATTCTGCCGCATGGTCTGAAAATATCTGAGGTTCTGATCGACAGCGCATCTGCTCAGGCAGCGGACGTGCTGCCTGAGCTGAAGCCCTGGCAGGCAGGCGTCTATCGGTTGGCACCACCAGCGGACATCTGAAGAGACGTCTGCTCAATTAATCAGCCTCAAAAAGTTCTTTGCCCACCAACCCAGACCTCCGCGATTTGCAGCGTGTCATCCAGAACGGTGAAATCGGCCAAGAGATCGGGAGTAATTGTGCCCCGATCATGAAGGCCAAGATAAGTCGCTGCATTGGTGCTGACGAGCCGTGCAGCCTCCGGAAGTGATTTCCCGGCCTGCACGGCGTTGCGCACAGCCTGGTCAAGGGTCAGGACACTTCCTGCCAGAGATCCGCCGGGAAGGCGGACAACGCCGTCCTGGATCAGGACGTCTTGGCCGCCCAGACTGCTGGGGCCTTCCGGTTCACCTGTTCCCCGCATGGCATCTGTCACGAACAGGAGGCGGTCTCCCATGATGCGTGAGGCCAGACGAAAGCTGGCGGGGTGCACGTGGTAGGTATCGAAGATCATTTCCGCATACGCGGTGTCGCTGCACATGAGTGCCGTCACAGGGCCGGGCTTGCGCCCCTCGATTGCAGACATGGCATTGAAAAGATGGGTCGCACCAACGGTTCCGCCAGCTCCACAGACAAGGCAGATGGCGCGTTCGGCGCCTTCATGATCTGTGGTGGTATGGCCAAGACTGACCCTTACGCCAGCCGCTGCAAAACTGCGCATGGCACTGTCTGCATGGTCCAGTTCGGGAGCCAGCGTGACCACGCGGACACACCCGGTCTCGACAGCTTCCTGAACCCGGTCAGGGGAGGGCGGAATGGCAAAGGGAGGCTGCGCACCCAGCTTGTGGGGACTCACAAACGGCCCTTCCAAATGGGCTCCATGAATGCGCGGACCGTTGTCCACCCCGCGTTCACAGACTTCCGCGACGGCGCTCAGGGCATTCATTACGTCATTCCAGGGTGCCGTAATGGTTGTCGGGAGAATGGTCGTAGTGCCGTGAGACATGTGGAACCGGGACAGTGTTTCAATGGCTTCCACACCGTCCATAGTGTCGGCCCCACCGCCACCGTGAACATGTCCATCAATGAAGCCTGGAAGAATGTAGCGGTTGCCAGCGTTTTTCAGCGGCTCAAGATCGTGGATATGGGTGCCGAAGGTCACGCGACCGGGGACGATCCGGTCCCGGAGTACGAGATTTCCATCGAGATGAGACGTCATTGTTTCTGGTCCAGTGGGAGAAGGCCCGTCTGTCCGTAGCGGCGAGCGTAGAAAAGAACTGCGAGATAGGATGGCAGAACGAGGAGGGCGAACATGGCCTGAAACCCGACATAAGGCTTTAGCAGGACATAGATCTGCGGAATGATCGCACCGCCGCTATACGCCATGACAATCAAGGCCGAGGCCAGTGGAGTCCAAGGGCCAGCGCCTCGAATGGCAATCGGGAAGATCGTCGGCATGATCATGGCGTTTGTGGCGCCCAGCAAAGCGACGCAAAGCACCGAGGCGTAACCATGCGTCAGGAAGGCCGCAATGGTCAGGATGCAGCCGCCAATGCAGGAGAACTCAAGAAAGCGCTCCTGCGTGATGATGCGTGGAACAACGACGAACCCGGCGACATAACCAGCCAGCATTCCAGCAAGAGTCAGGGAGGTGAAGAACTTGGTCTCGCTCAGTGGAAGGCCAAAGCCCTGCCCATATGTGCCGATGGCATCGCCCGCCATGACTTCGATGCCGACATAGATGAACATGGCCGCAATGCCGAAGACGAGATGCGGCCGGAAGATCTTTTCACTGCTTCCGCTCACGCTTGGAAGGGGCGGAGCCTGAAGTTCTGGTAGGGGGAAGAAAATCACGCCCACCGCAGCCACCAGCAGAACAACAGCCATGCTCATATACGGCGCATAAATGGCATGGACGAAACTGTTTAGAATGGTGTCTCGTGCTTCTGATGTTGCAGCAAGCTGCGCTTTCTCTGCGACATTTCCGATATCGCCCATGACGACTGTGGCCAGGACGATAGGCGCCAGAATGCCGGCGAATTTATTGCAGACACCCATGATGGCAATACGCTGGGCGGCGCGCTCCGAAGGACCAAGCAGGCTGACCAATGGGTTGATAACGACCTGCATCAGTGCAAGCCCTGAACCCAGCACCAGAAGCCCAGCCAGTGCGCCGCCATAAATGCGCATGGAGACAAATTGCCCGAAGAGAGCCACGCCCGCCGCACACAAAACCAGAGCTCCGGACAGACCGCGGCGTAAACCCAGCGAACGGGCGACAAACGATGCGGGAATGGAGAACAGGAAATACGACAGGTAGAAGACCAGAGGCACCAGAAAGGCGCTGACGTCTCCCAGTGAGAACGCAACCCGGACAAACGAGATCAGCGGCCCGTTCAGCCAGGTCACAAAACCCATCATGAAGAAGATGGCGGCGGCAACACCAAGCGGACCAAGGCCGTATGAGCCAGTCAGGCTGTCCGGGGAACGGTTCATGTCACTTCGGCTCCACAGGCCTGATCGTACAGGCCAAGAACTGTGTCGATTGCGGAAAGAATTATGGCGCGCGGATGCCGTGGAAGCAGCCCGTCGCGGATTTTCTCGTACTGCACAGGCAGGAATTGGCTCAGAAGAGGATCTGGCAGCCCTGTTTCCTCAAGCTGGCGCAGAAGCGTTTCAACGGCGGCTTCCGCATCAGGTTGAGGCCAGTAATAGCGGATGCGGTCGCTGTAAGCATAGTGACGGAGAATGGCGAGCTTGCTCTCTGTGCCTTCGTAATGGCCACGCCACTGCGCGGGCTGCTGCGTCATGATCCGTTCCATAACCGCCCGCAGGCTTTCCTGCTGCGGCAGAAGGACGGAGCGGATGCTGTCCAGCCCATACAGGGCTTCACGCAGGGCAAAAGTGAGGCCCGGTCCGACTTTTAGAAGCAGAAAGCCGTCTTCCACAAGTGCGCGCAGGGCGGGGGGGGGCTGATAATCGGTCGAATGGGCTTCGAAGATCTGGCCCGGCATCTGGTTTAGCGTGGCCGAGAGGGACTGCGCGCGCGGCCGGTCGTAAATCACGACATCTTCCACACCGAATTCCACGCCCGGCTGAACGACAAGCCCGATCACACGGCTCCAGACGTCGTCGCCCAGAACCCGGCGGAACAGCGTTTCGTGAACCTGAAGTGTTGCAGTGGCAGCGTCCGGAGAGGTTGGCTCCAGATGGTCCAGAGCCTCAGCCGCACCACCTGGAACAGGGACTTCCGTTCCAATGATATAGACGGCCTGACCGGGAGCCGCGCTTTCGGCGCGCTGTGCAAGGGCGCAGGCGCGTTCGGCAACGGTTTCATCGGAAAGCGCAACCGGTTCGCCCGTGCAGCCCATGCTGGCATCGAGGTGCAGCTTTACGAAGCCCGCTTTTGCAAAGGCTTCGATCATGGTCAGGGCCTTGTCCATGGCCTCCTGCGGGGGCAGGGATTTCCATGGATTGGGGCCAAGATGGTCGCCGCCCAGCAGAACAAGATGCGTCGGGCAGCCGACCTTCGCGGCAATTCCAAGCACAAGATTCCGGAAATCTGCCGGGGTCATGCCAGTATAACCCCCATCCTGATTGACCTGATTGCAGGTCGCCTCGATCAGAACATGTCTCTTGGTCCGGGCAGCGCGTTGAAGCGCTGCCTCCAGCACCAATGGGTGTGCGGAACAGACAGAGGTCAGTCCTTGACGTTGGGCTTTCGGAACGTCTGGATCGTGCGTCTGGCGAACGAGGTTCAGGAACGGAGAAAGGCTCATGAATCAGGCGATCGTCACAACTTTGGTCAGATGACGAGGGGCCAGAGTATCCAATCCCTTCGAGCGCGCGACATATTCGCCGAAGAGCTGAAGCACTGGCAGAACGACCAACGGGCGAACATCTGCGTCTTCCTTAACGGAAAGAGAGACGGTGCCGGGGCCACCAATGCCTAGAACGCGTGCGCCCTTGCCCATCAGATCCTTGGCAAGAATGCTCTCTTCTCCCAGCGTGTCCGGGTGGTACAGGAAGACGACGAGAGAGCTGTCATCAATCAGGCTGATCGGACCGTGACGGTATTCCAGAGGATGATGCGCTTCCGTCTGGCTCAGGCTCATTTCCTGAAGCTTCAGGGAGCCTTCGCGGGCAACACCATAAAGCGCACCAGCGCCCAGGAACACGAAATGGGAACGGCCTTCGATCAGAGCCTTGAGCTGCGGATCTGCGGCGTCAAGGAGTTCCTCGGCAGCCTTTGTTGTATCCGGCGTGACAGAAATACCTGCATAACGCAGGCCCATTAGCAGCATCAGACTAGCCGACGCTGTCATGACGATGCCTTCTTCCGCATGGGTTTCGGCCAAGACGGTTTCGTCTGCGTTCTTCTCGAGACTGGTCTCTTCCGCGCAGGTGAAAGCCGTAACGTGTAGACCGTTCTTTCGGCTTTCGATGGCAGCGGCAACCGTCTCAGTCGACTCTCCGCTGCGTGAAAGAGCAAGAATGTTTGGGCGGATTGAGGACGGCACATAATCCTGCGGGCGGCGTGTCCACTCATTGCCTGCAACAGCACGCGAAAACACACCGTTGGCGTTCAGGCTTGCCGCGATTGAATCCGCAATATGAACGGATGTTCCACATCCCACGACGACCGTGAAAGTCTCCGGGTCCGGATGCACATCCTGCATGTCTACCTTGTTCCAGAGGGGAAACTGTTCGCGAATACCGCGCTCAGTAGCGTTCATAAGAAAACCTTTCAGGCCTCTGAGCCTACGGTGTCGAGGGTACGGGAGAGGGATTGAATCCAGTGTGTATCTGCTGCCCATCCGGCTTGGCGGGCAGCAGAAATGAGGCCTCCACCAATGGGAGGGAGAAGGGGCGGGCGAGGTGCTCCGCATTGTCTTGCGATGGCATTTCGCAGGTACGCGCTTTGCAGCGTACCGCCCGCATAGCTCCAAGGCAGGTCTAATCCTGGCATTTTTCTACGCGCCGCAAGGATATGCGTGGCCAGATCTGATGCGGCCTGATCCAGAAGAGCCATGGCCGGGACACAACCGTCTTCAGCAAGGGCAGACACATGGCGGGCGAGAGCTGCAACGGCAGAGCGAGGATGCTCAAGGGTGCCATACCATTCCAGAAGAGCCGGCGTGCAGAGTTCCGGGCTGGATGGCAGGCCCATGGCCGCAGTGAAGGGCGCCAGGAAGCTGGCATCCTGCGTGTTTCGACCATCGAGAATGTGCGTCAGAAGTGCCAGGGCGTTTCGGCCGATCTGGTAGGCGCTGCCTTCATCGCCAAACAGGCTACCCCATCCGCCGACCCGGCAATGCTTGCCCGCAGCATCGGACGCCCACGCCATAGAGCCTGTGCCAGACAGAAGAAGAATGCCGGGCTGCCCCCCAAATGCGGCTGAACAGGCCATGTCCACATCATTTGTGAGGGAATATGGAATGTCTCTGAGATTTTCGGAGACAGCGTTTTTTTGCCGGGCGCAAAGCGTTTCACTTTCGCCGTATCCGGCCAGCCCAAGTCCGACAGACTGGGTCTCGACAGGGAGCGCCTGCAGAAGGCCTGTCAGCCTCTCGCGCCAGAGGGGTTGGTCAAAGGGGTTCGTTCCGCCTGTCTGCCGGCTGGCGGCGACTGTTCCATCCTGACGAAGGACAACAAGGAGAGTCTTGCTGCCCCCGCCATCAATCGCTGCGATACAGGGTTCAGTCACGGCCAGGCTTTCTTGCGGGTAGTAGGATTCCTGTCTCGATCTGACTAGCCAGAGGCCAGTCATGTCAAGTCATCTTTCTGAGCGAAACGTTCCGATTTCGATCATTTTATGAGTGCTTTTTGAAAAATATGGGTATGCTTCGGCGCACCGTGTCATGGCTCAGTGGGGAGAGCGTCTTTTGGCTTCTGACCGGCTGGCTCAGATCCGGCATTACCTTTACCTGAACGGAATGAGCGGTGTCCACGAGCTGGCCAGACAGGTGGATGCCTCTCTTGCGACGATCCGGCGGGATCTTCAGTTGCTTGAAGAGCAGGGCATTGTCATCCGGACACGCGGCTGTGCTTCCCTGACTGTTTCCATCGATCGAGAGGTTGCGTTTGAGGCACGGGAAAATCACGCACTCGAACACAAGCGAGCCATTGCGGATCTGGCTTTTTGTCGTATCGAGCGAGGGTCAAAGGTTTTCTTTGATGCCGGGACAACTGTTCTGCAGCTCGCGCGGCGCCTTCGTATTTCTCCCATGCCGCTGACAGTCTTTTCCAACAACATCATGGTTTCGGAAATGCTAAGCGGTGTCGAAGGTGTCGAGACGATTCTTCTTGGTGGCAGAGTAAGGTATACTAATCGCAGTCTGGTCGGACTTTTGGCAGAGCAGGCACTCGAGAAACTCTGGTTCGATCAGGTATTTCTCGGTGCCAGTGCTGTGCAGGCAGATGCGACGATTTCGACGCCTGATGAGGAAGAAGCCAGGCTCAACGCGCTTATGATGAAGCGGACGGAGACGTGCTTTCTTCTTGTGGATAGTACAAAATTTGCGCGCCACTCCACTTACAGTGTCGGGCTCCTGGATCAGGTTTCCTGTATATTTACAGACACCGATCTTGATGCCCGACAGGTTCAGTCTCTGCGAGACGAGGGGCATGACGTCGTGCTCGCGGGGCATGCAGAAGGAAAGATATAGGATGCTGAACGAGCCCAAAATTCTGGCTGAGGTTTCAGGCCTGGCTGATCTTTATGAAAAAGCGTTGGGTGAGAATGATCTTCAGACCCTGGATGACCTCTTTTATGCGGGGCCGGAGACAGTCCGGTACGGGGTTGGTGAAAATCTCTATGGCATCGAAGAAATCAGGGAGTTCCGGAAGCAGCGTCCAGGAGGTTCTCCGCCACGGGATGTGCTGAAACGCGTCATCACGGTGATTGGTCAGGATGCTGCCGTGGTTGATCTGGAGTTTCAACGCCGGGGTGGTTCTAAAATTGGCCGTCAGAGTCAGACATGGTTTCGTACACAGAATGGCTGGAAGATTCTGGCTGCGCATGTTTCCCTGATGGCCGACATATCCTGAAGACTGACTCTGAAGAGGCGACGGCAGCAGCATGAATCTTTCGGAAGATAAAGAAATCGAGGTTCTCGCAACGGCGAATGGCCTTGTGATACCCGCTGAATTTCATAAGGGAGTTCGGATGAACCTCGACCTTCTGCGTTCCTATGCGACCCTGATCGAGGGAATGGAACTGTCAGACAGGCTTGAACCTGCGTTCGAGTACGAACCATGAGCGGGCTTGAATTTCGCACGCTGGACATTGCTGCGCGTGTTCGAAGCGGCGAGTTATCTGCAACAGCCGTAACCAAAGCTGTTTTTGCAGACATCGCCGAGCGGGATGGAGCATTGAATTGCGTCACGCGTCCCCTCACGGATCGGGCATTTGCCGCTGCAGCAGCAGTTGATTCTGCTGTTGCGGAAGGCTGTGATCCTGGCGCATTGGCGGGTGTCCCATTCGGGATCAAGGATCTGTTTGATGTGGCCGGTCAGGTTACGACAGCAGGTTCGAAGGTGCTGGCAAATGATCCGCCTGCGACAAGGGATGCCGCACTCGTGGCACGTCTGATCGAAGCGGGAGCCATCCCTGTAGCACTGACAAACATGGACGAGTTTGCTTACGGCTTTGCCACGGACAATGCCCACCATGGCGTCACACGCAACCCTCATGCGCCGGATCATCTGGCGGGTGGTTCGTCTGGTGGATCGGCGGCTGGGGTGGCGGCGCGCCTGTTTTCGCTTGGTCTGGGGTCCGATACCAACGGGTCCATCCGTGTTCCAGCCTCTTTGTGTGGTGTTTGGGGGCTCCGGGGAACGCAGGGGCGTTTTCCGATTGAGGGTAGCTACCCGTTTGTTGCCAGCCTCGACACAGTTGGGCCTTTCGCGGACAGTGCTGGCGGCCTGAGAGCGTGCTTTGAGGCATTGGTACGGACGGAAAACGCACCTGTTGATGTTGGTGGCTTGAAAGTGGCACGGCTGGGTGGATGGTTTGCGGAGAACATGTCTGCTTCCATGCAGGAGGCAGTAGATGCGCTGGCGGGCCGCCTTGGTGCCAAAAACACAGTTGAACTGCCTGAAGTTGCGCGGGCGAGAGCGTCTGCTTTCGTGATCAGTGCCTCGGAAGGAGCAGCGTTGCATCTGCATCGTCTGCGCACACAGGCGAAAGATTATGATCCGTCAGTGCGTGACCGTCTGCTTGCTGGCGCCCTTTTGCCGGCTTCCCTGATTTTCCAGGCGCACCGTCTGAGAAACTGGTTCCGCGCACGGATGCATGAGGCTTTTGCTGATGCAGATATCCTGCTGGCGCCTGCTGTGGTGGGTGAGGCACCGCGCTTTGATCAGCCATTGATCGAAGTAGGGGGTAAAATGGTCTCTGCGCGTGCCAATCTGGGGCTTTATACGCAACCGCTGACGTTGGCAGGCTTCCCGGTTTTGACGGTCCCGATGAAAACGGCAGGACTGCCGTTGGGAGCCCAGCTTATTGCGCGCCCGGGAAGGGAAGATCTGCTGCTGGCTCTAGGGGAATCCCTTGAGCGGGATGGAACTGCCGAAGCTCGATTGGTCTGAACATGAAAAGGAGGCGCTTTTACAGGAGCGCCTCCTTCTCTTGAAATTACCAGGCCGCCACGGACCCATCGCTGCGTGGGTCGGTAGCCCCTTCGAGGCGACCATTCGCGTGTCTTACGATGGCTCCGGCATGTCCCATAATGGATGACATGCCAGAAAGCTGCTCAATCACATGTCCTGCATCCTGAAGGGCCTGAACTACGGTCGGATCAAATCCAGGCTCCAGTTTGAGCGACGTGCTTTCCTGCCCCCATGTGCGACCCAAAAGCCAGCGAGGGCGGCAGATCGCCTCCTGCAGTGGAACACCGTGTCGGGCGTAGCGGCTGAAAACGGCAGCCTGTGTCTGGGGTTGGCCTTCACCCCCCATGGTTCCGTAAACCATGACGCGTCCATCATTGAGGCGCGCAGCGGCGGGGTTCAGGGTGTGGAAAGGCTTTGAGCCGGGAAGCAGGCAGTTCCAGCCAGAGGGTTTCAGGCGGAATGAAGATCCACGGTTCTGCCAGAACAGACCGCTTTGCGGCAGCATCACACCGGAACCAAACTCGAAATAAAGGCTCTGGATCATGCTGACGGCTACACCATTGCTATCAATGGCACCCATCCACGTTGTGTCGCCCCACTGGGTCTCTTCCGTCCAGGGGAATGCTTCTGTCATGGAAATGCGGGCGGCCATTTCGTCGAGCGCTGACGGGTCTTGCAGAAGGGCGCGAATATCGTCTTCCGCAGTTGAGCGGCCATCGATTTCGCGATTTCGGTAACGAAAAGCCTGCTTCGTGGCCTCGATCAGTCCGTGAAGGTGCTCATAACTTTCTGGCGCGTCGCATTGTGGAAGACGATCTTCCAGCGCGAGGATCAGCAGAGAGGCTGCCCCCTGTGTCGGGGGTGCCATATTATAGAGCGTCCCCATCGACGTCTGAACATCCAGCGGCGCTTTGACTTCAGCGCGATGAGACAGGAAGTCTTCCAGACGCAGGGGGCTGCCAGCGGCCTCAAGATCGGCCGCCATGCCTTTTGCCAGATCGCCCTCATAAAAACTTCGCAGACCGTGATGAGCGAGGCTTCGCAGTGTAGCCGCCAGAATAGGGGAGGTCTGAATTTCTCCTTCCTGCCAGGGAATATCGTCAGGGATGCAGAAAGACCGAAAAGCCTCGTTTCCACAAAGTTCTGCCTGCTTTTCCTTTAGAAGTGCGGCTTCGCTCTCCGAAACGACGCGTCCGGTGCTGGCATAATGGATGGCATCGCGCAGGAGGCGATCTAGCGGGAGGGAAGGTTGTTGCTTGGCACTTTCTTTCAGGGCTGCTTCCCATCCAGAGACCGTTCCGGCGACGGTATTGGCCGCCAGACCGCCGCGCCAAGGGATGACGCTGTGGCCAGCCTGAGCATACAGATCCAGCGTGGCATTTCTGGCCAGCCGTCCGCAGGCATCAATCGCAATGGTCTGCCCGTTGGGGTAGGAAATCAGCCAGAACGAATCTCCCCCGAGGCCTGTCATGTGGGGGTAGACCGCGGCCAGTGCAGCGGCTGTTGCTACAATGGCTTCAATAGCTGTCCCGCCATCTTTCAGGACGTCCAGTCCAGCCTGACTTGCGAGATGATGAGGGGATGTCACCATCCCGCGGAGAGAATTGGGCGTCTGCATGGAAAATACCCGTCAGGCAGGAGGGGAAGATTGGAGGCGGGAGATATGGTCACACAAAGTCTGGATCAGCAGCTCTTCTGGCCCCTGAGCCGTCTGGTGACGTGTGGCCGCAATGAAATCGACATTCGGGATGCGCGGCAGGGAGGGCATTTCGCAAAGGGAAAGCCCATCAGACTCTCGCAGAAACCCTGGCTGCGCCGTAATGCCGTATCCTGCACGGACGGCGGCCAGAATTGCGCTCAGATTGCCGCTGGTGAAGGCGATGTGCCACGGGAGTTCGGCACGGTTCAGGGCTTCGATTGCAAGGCGCCGGGTGACGCTACCTTCCGGGAACGTCACCAGTGGAATGGACTGACCGTCTGAGAAAGGTGTTTGCGCCGGGCCGAACCACCGCAATTCTTCGGTCCAGAGCTTCTGGCCGTGCGTCTCGGAAGAGCGACGCATCCCGCAAAGCAGATCAATTTCGTCATTGTCCAGAAGGCGCGTCAGGGATGCACTGAGCCCGATAGTCATTGTGATCTGAAGAGAGGGATGTGCCGCGCGAAAAACGCCCAGAATTTCTGGGAAACGCGTTAACAGGAGGTCTTCCGTCACACCCAGCCGGATGGTTCCACGTGGTGTCCCGTCCCGGAAGTAGGCGAATAGGCTATCTTCAACCTGCAGAAGGCGCTGCCCTAATGAGACGAGGGCCGTGCCGTTTTGTGTCAGGCGTACAGCTTTGGTGCTGCGTGCCAGCAGCCGGGTGCTCAGTTGCTCTTCCAGCCGGCTAACATGCTGACTGATCGTGGACTGACTGACACCCAGCATCTGCGCTGCAGACGTGAAATGCAGAGTTTCCGCAACCGCCAGAAACGACTGCAGATGCATGGGATCAAGGTGGGTTTGATCTTTCATGCGAATATGTGAGGTGAGTTTTATCACGAGGTCAACTTGATCTGGTCCCGTTATGAGCGCAAACTTTATTCAAGATTGTACGTCCTTCTGGCGGAGACAAAATGACAGCCCACGGAGCCCGTGCCGTTCAACGGTGCCGCATTCTCGTTGAACCTCCATTCAGCGAGACGGCTGGTAGCCTTTTCCGTTTCTGGCTCGGAACATCCTATCGACATACCCTCGCTCAGGTCCAGATCTGGATGGAAGAAGCGGGCATGGATGTGCGGACCGATGCCGTGGGCAATCTGGTTGGTCGCTATGAAGGGACAGATCCAAAGGCGCCGGTTCTCATGATTGGCTCACATCTTGATACCGTGCGGAATGGGGGAGCCTTTGACGGCAACCTCGGGGTGATGCTGGGAATCGAGCTGGTTGCAGCCTTGAAGGATCAGGACACGCGCCTTCCATTCCCAATCGAGGTTATTGGGTTTGGTGACGAGGAAGGATCCCGGTTTCCTGTTCCCATGATCTGCTCCCGAACAATGACGGGGGAGATCAGTGCCGTTCCTCAGGGCGTAACGGATTCTCAAGGCATGACGGTTGCCGAAGCGATGCTGTCATATGGCCTCGACCCGTCGCAGCTAAAGAATGCAACGCGCCGGCCAGAGGATATTCTGGCCTTTATCGAACCGCATATCGAACAGGGCCCTTGTCTGGAAGCTGCGGATGAGCCCTTGGGCGTCGTGACTGCGATCGCTGCCCAGACCCGTCAGCGCGTCATGGTCAAGGGGCAGGCCGATCATGCTGGTACTACGCCGATGACTCTGCGCCGCGATGCGCTAGCCGGGGCTGCGGAGATGATGCTGGCAGTAGAAAAGCGTGGGTTGAACGGGGCCGGAAATCTCGTGGCAACGGTCGGGCAGATGGAAGTGACGCCTAACACGTCAAATGTCATTCCCGGCGATGTCTGGTTCTCATTGGATATGCGCGCAGGCTCCAATGAGGTCCGTGACGCACTGGCTGAAGGCATCCGGTCTGATATTCGCGACATTGCGAACCGGCGCGGACTGGACGTCTCCTTTACTGCTCCACAGCAACTGGCAGCGGCAGCGTGCTCTCCGGGGATCATTGAACGATTTGCTTCGGCTGTTGAAGCGGTAACAGGGCGCTCTGCCCCTCGGCTTCTCAGCGGTGCCGGGCATGACAGCATGGCCATGGCGGGCTTCTGCCCGATGGGTATGCTGTTTATTCGCAGCCCGGGTGGTCTGAGCCATCATCCAGATGAAACAGTGCTTGTGGAAGACGTTGAACTCGCCCATCGCACCCTGCTTGCTTGCGTCAAGGAATTTCAGTCATGACATCATCTTTTGCTCAAATTGATCCGCCGTCGCGCCTGCTGATGGGCGCAGGGCCTGCCAATGTGCATCCACGCATTTTGCGGGCCATGGCAACGGACGTCATTGGCCAGATGGACCCCGAAATGACGGCGTACATGGATGAAACCATGGCGCTGTACCGGGAAGTCTTTCAGACAAAAAATCACTGGACGCTGCTGATCAACGGTTCTGCCCGTTCGGCCATTGAGGCTGCTCTGGTTTCGCTGGTTTCTCCGGGCATGAAAGTGCTTATTCCGCGGATCGGGCGCTTTGGCCTTCTGCTAACGGAAATTGTTCATCGGTGCGGCGGTATTCCCTGCACTGTGGATGTGGAGTGGGGGCAGGTTGTTGATCCTGCTGCCATTGAAGCTGCCATCATTGAACACAAGCCTGGCCTTGTGGCGACCGTGCATGGCGATACGTCCACCACAACTGCCCAGCCGCTTGCGGAAATTGGTGCTATTTGCCGCCGTCACAACGTCCTTCTCTACGTCGATGCGACTGCTACGCTGGGCGGAATGGAGTTCAAGACGGACGCCTGGAACATTGATGTCGCAACTGCCGGGCTTCAGAAATGCCTTGGTGGACCGCCGGGATCTGCACCGATCACGCTATCGGATCGTGCTGTAGAGGCCATTCTGCGTCGGCGCCATGACGAAGCCGGTATTGCGACAGGCCAGCCGCAGGGTGAGGGGCCGGTGATTCAGTCGAATTACTTCGATTTGGCGATGCTCATGAATTACTGGTCTCCGGCACGGATGAATCATCACACTGAAGCGACGTCCATGCTTTATGCGTCCCGCGAGGCTGCTCGGATTGTGGTTGAGGAAGGTGTGGATGCCCGGGTCGCACGTCACACGCGCGCCGGACGGGCCATGGTGGCGGGTCTGCGGGCGATGGGGCTGCGCGTCTATGGCGACGACGCTACGCGGATGACCAATGTGACTGGTGTATGGGTTCCTGAAGGGGTTGATAATGCCCGGGTTCGCGAGCTGATGCGCAAGGACTTTGAAATCGAGATTGTCTCATCTTTCGGTCCACTGACAGGCAAGATCTGGCGTATTGGCGCGATGGGTGTGAATGCGCAGAAGCACAAGGTTCTGCTGACCCTGTTGGCGTTTGAAGCCGTTCTCGCAGGTGAGGGCGTCAAGCTACCCCGTGGGGCCGGAGTAGATGCGGCGCGTGCTGCCTGGGATGCTGCCTGAAGTCTTTCGCAGTCAGATCAGGCCGGATTTAACTTTTCGGATGATTTTTCCGGCCTGACCCACTTTTCCTGCCACCGCCACTTTCCTTGTTGACGGTTGCCCAGGCACGGCTCTCAGCTTCTTTCTTAGGGACGCCGTGCTTTTCATAGCTTTCTTCGATGTGCTCAGCTTGGCGTTTCTGCTTGTCTGTGTAGGCTGATTTGTCTCCACGTGGCATGGTCTGTCCTCCTGAAAACAAGGTCTGAAGCGGCATTACGCTTTAAGAACCGCCAGGTTTTGCCAGTAAGATGGCCGGATGTGGTATTTTCATAGAATGTAAGACAGTTTTCTTTCATTAAGGGCTTGCCAAGCTCAAAGCCGTTAGTTAGAAAGCGCCCACCTCGATGGATGCGCCGGTGTAGCTCAGCTGGTAGAGCACGTCATTCGTAATGATGGGGTCGGGAGTTCGAATCTCTTCTCCGGCACCATCGAGGTATTTTCCTCAAAATAGATCAGGCTACCAAGCATACAGTTCCAGTATGCAGACGGACTTTGATGTCTGGTTTTTGTCAGATTATTGCCAGAAAATTTTCTGGCTCTGGGCAAATGCTGTAAAATGGGTCTACCATTCGGCATCAGATCCTGATGCGTGGGCCACGTTGTGCTGGCTGCACTGTCTTATGGCGGCTCCATGCGTTAGGTTAGGAGCGTCATGACTGACCGTTTTCACAAACGCCTCTGGCAAAATGCCGTCAACCTGTCCCGGACCCCGCAGCGTCCGCGTGCATCGTTGCACGTTGTGGAAGGTTTGCACGAATGCTCCGTCTGTGGGCTGTTCCAGAGGGTTCCCGAACTCAAGCCTGGGTTTCTGGCAGAGTGCGAACGCTGTGGCGCGCAAATTGCACGCCGTCGGAAGACCTCCGTCATCGGTGCGCCTGCTGCTTTCTGTGTGGCCTCCGCTGCGCTCTACATTGCTCTCCTGATCAGTCCCCTCATGACGCTGAACGTCTATGGACGTGAGAACACCGTCGCTTTGATGTCTGGCCCTATTGAGCTATCGCATCAGGGCTACAACACCATGTCTTTCCTGGTCGGACTGACAACTCTGGTCATGCCAGGTATTGTCATCGCCTTGATGGGGGCTGTGCTGTATGGCGCGTCCCGCCCCCACATGCCTGACTGGACCCCGAGACTTCTGACCTGGTACGATCGCCTTCGCGGCTGGTCCATGGTGGAAGTCTATGTTCTGGGCGTTCTGGTTGCCTATACCAAGCTCGTTGATCTTGCCCTCGTCGATCTGCAACCCGGAGTGTACCTGCTGGGTGGCCTGATGCTGACGATGGCCGCAATGGATTCCACGTTTGATGACGATCTGATCTGGAACAATCGAGACTTGCGAAAAAGGGTGGACGGGCATCGCGGGCGCATTCTGGATGTTGCTCATCTGGATGCTCACGAAGACGCGCTTCCTCCTGTTGAGCACATGCTGTCCTGTCACGCCTGCGGACTGGTGGTCGCTTTTGATCATCCTGTCTTGCAGGAGGCAGATATGGGCGATTGCCCGCGGTGCGATCAGATTTTGCGCCGACGTAAAAGACAAAGCCTAGCATCGGCCAGCTGTCTTCTGATCGCAGGCGTTATTTTCTACATTCCGGCCAATATGCTGCCTGTCATGACCTACACCAAGGTGGGGTCAGGCGCGCCGAGTACCATTATCAGCGGCGTGATTGAGTTGTGGCAGGCTGGTATGGTGCCTTTGGCCCTACTGGTTCTTTTTGCCAGCATTACCGTTCCGGTTCTGAAAATTCTGGCCTTGAGTTTCATGATCATCAGCACGAAGCTGAGGTCCCGGTGGCAGCTACCGCTGCTCGGGAAACTCTATCGCATGGTGGACATTATAGGGCGTTGGTCGATGATCGACGTCTTCATGATCTCTATTCTTTGTGCGGTGGTCCATTTTGCGTTTCTGGCCAATGTGACTGCCGACCCCGGCATGATTTGCTTTGCTTTGGTCGTGATCCTGACCATTTTTGCCGTGGAGCTGTTTGATCCTCGGGCAATGTGGGATGCGGCAGGCCTGAACAGTTCTGTGGCCAGCGACGCAACGAGGCGGAGCCTTTCTGATGGCAGGCCAACCGATGGCCCCACCCCTTCTTCTGATACCTCTATGGAGCCTGAAAGCGCGTGAGCGATTCCCGAAATAATCGCGGGCAGCAGCCGGCCTTTCCGGAGGAAGCTCCGGTACGCCGGACCCGCTTCTCCCTGATTCTGCTGATTCCAGTTCTGGCTATTCTGATTTCTGGTTGGCTGGCCTGGAAGCATTTTGCCACGCGTGGGCCCGAGATCACGATTACCTTTGATACTGCAGATGGCCTCACTCCTGGCCAGACGCAGGTCAAGAACAAGGCCGTGACGCTGGGTACAGTGCAGGACATTACTCTGAGCCGTGACATGCGTCATGTGAGCGTCAAGGTTCAGATGAATGCGAATAGCGCCCATATTCTGACAGACAGCACGCGCTTCTGGGTTGTGCGGCCACGTATTAATGGCGCCAGTATCACCGGACTCGATACGTTGATTTCCGGGGCTTATATCGCGATTGATCCTGGAACCTCTGGGGAGCATTACCAGACTGAATTCCGCGGTCTTGAAGCAGCTCCGGGCGTCCGCTCTGACCAGCCTGGAACAACATTCTGGCTCGTGTCACCGGCTCTCGGTTCATTGGGTGAGGGCGCTCCCGTTTTCTTCCGGGATGTCCCTGTTGGGGATGTGCTGGGCTATACGATGCCCCCGGGAGGTGAAGGCCCGATTGTTGTGCAGGTCTTCATCAAGGCGCCATATGATCATTACCTGCGTACGGACAGTCGCTTCTGGAATGTCTCGGGAATTCAGGTTGGTCTGGGTGCCGGCGGTCTGAAGGTTCAGATGCAGTCGCTGCAAGCACTATTTTCCGGTGGTGTGGCGTTTGGGCTACCGGATAATCGGAATGCCGTGAACGCGCCTGTTGCCCCTGCAAACTCGGTTTTCAAGCTCTATACGAGCCAGGCTGATGCAGAAAGCGCCCGCTACCATCAGCGCCTCCGTGTCGTGACGTATATCGATACATCCGTGAAGGGGCTTGCGGCTGGAAGTCAGGTCAGTCTGTTCGGCCTGCAGGTTGGAACAGTGACCTCTGTAAAGTTGCAGATGCCTTCTCCGCAGGCGCACCCGAAGGTGCGGGTGGAAATGCAGATCGAGCCCGAGCGCATGATGCCGGAATGGAGCGAAAGCCAGCTTGCGCGTGCCAAGGAGTATCTTGCCGCGTTCGTGGCCAATGGCCTGCGTGCTTCCGTCCAAAGCGCCAGCTTCCTGACGGGTGAATCGCTGATCGGGCTACAGTTCGTGAAGAATGCACCACCTGTGACCATGACGTATGAGGGTGACGTCGCTGTGCTCCCCAGTCAGCCAGGTGGCATGGACGGGATTATGGAATCTGTTTCCACCATCACGGACAAGATTGCAGCGATGCCGCTCACGCAGATTGGTGAGCACGTCAATGATCTGATCGCACATGCAGATGGCCGTTTGAACAGCCGCGAAGTGACGCAGTCTCTGGTTGCGTTGCGTAATTCACTCCAAAACCTGGATGCGTTGAGCAAGAATGCCAATCAGCATCTTCCAGAGCTTATGACGGCCCTGCAGGGAACCTTGGCCAACGCTCAGACTCTTCTTGGGTCCTACGGCGGAGATACGGATTTTCAGCGTAGCCTTCAGGGCATGATTACACAGATGACGCAGATGGCGCGTTCGCTCCGCTTCCTGACGGACTATCTGGGACATCACCCATCAGCACTTATTACCGGTCGTAGGAACTGATCCCATGGCAAAATATTCGCCTCTTCGTATGCGCCTGTTGTCCATGGGATGCATGTTTGGTCTTGCAGTCTCACTGACGGCCTGTAGCAGTGATCCCAAACTGTATACGCTGGCACCTGTATCCGGGATGGTCCAATCGGGTGGTCCTGTTGTCGTGGAAGTCCGAACGCCTGCTGTTCCTTCTCGCCTCGATCGGGATACTATTGTCCGCCAGAATCGCGATTACCAGACGACATTGGCGACTGGCGATAGCTGGAGCGAAGCGCTTCCTGATATGATAGCCCAGACATTGACGACTGATCTGTCGCAGCGTCTTCCGGGGACAACTGTCGTGTCGCAGGGAGATGCGGTAACTACGACACCCTCTGCTTATGTAGAGGTGACAATCCGGAATTTCGAAGCCGATGCGGCTGGCCATGCGCTTATCACTGGTGCTGTATCCGTTCATCCTGCCCAGAAGATGATTGGCCCGGTTCTGACTGAAGCATTTAGCTGGCAATCTCCTGAGAGTGCGCAGCTGAACACCGGTAAGCTGGTAGCATCTCTCAGTCAGGGGCTGTCCGTTCTCGCAGATCACGCGGCTTACCGGCTGCGATCACTTCCCTCTACAAGCCGGTAAGAGGGACTACCCCGAGGCAATAAAAAAAGGCTCCCAAATGGGAGCCTTTTTTTATTCATATCGTCTCAGCAGAAGAGATTAGAGCTTCTCAACCTGCGTGAAGTCCAGGTCCACCGGGGTCGAACGACCGAAGATGGAAACGCTGACCTTGAGGCGCTGACGTTCTTCGTCGACTTCCTCGATCATGCCCGTAAAGGACGTGAACGGGCCGTCTGCAACGCGGATCTGCTCGCCGATCTCGAAGGTGAGGGCAGAACGTGGACGTTCCACACCTTCCTGAGCCTGCTTCATGATCCGGTCTGCTTCTGCAGCTGTAATCGGGGTTGGGCGATTGCGCGTTCCCAGAAAGCCGGTGACCTTGGGGGTATCCTTGACGAGATGCCATGCATCATCCGTCAGTTCCATCTTCACAAGAACATAGCCGGGGAAGAACTTGCGCTCTGAATTGACCTTACGGCCCCGGCGCATTTCCGTCACGTCTTCCGATGGGACAAGGATCTGCTCGAAATGGTCAGATAAGCCCTTCTGTGCAGCCTGTTCCTGAATGTGGCTCGCGATCTTTTTCTCGAACCCGGAATAGACATGCACAACATACCAACGTTTTGCCATGCTGCGGACCTAGCCTCCAACGCCAAACAGCTCGCGGACGCCCAGGCCAATGACCTGATCCACGATGAAGAAGAAGATGCAGGTCACGGTAACCATGGCAAGCACCGCACCCGTCGTAATGAGGGTGTTACGACGTGTAGGCCACGTAACCCGCTTGGCTTCGTTGCGCACGTCTTTGATGTACGTGCCCAGATTGAAGCCGGATCCGTTTTTATGAGGCGCCGTCTTACGCGACTCGTCTTTCGGGGTAGTGACCGACACCATCGTCCTCGAATCAAATGAAAATCCGCGTCCCGGTGCCGGAAAAGCTATCCGGTAAAGCGGGGTGGCAGGGGCGGAGGGTCTCGAACCCACAACCTTCGGTTTTGGAGACCGACGCTCTAGCCAATTGAGCTACGCCCCTATCATCGGGGGTACCACAAAGACTGTGATACACCAACGACAGTGGGGCGGAAAAGATAATGTTCAGGGATGAAAGTCAAGTACCCATAAGCATCTAGGTTCATATTTTTCATTTCTGGCATTCCCCCTCTTGCGAGGGTGCTGAAGAATGGAGTATGACACCGGCAACCTAAGGGCGGGCGTAGCATAGTGGTAATGCAGTAGCCTTCCAAGCTTCTGAGGAGGGTTCGATTCCCTTCGCCCGCTCCAGCAGGTTCCCCAAAAAAACTGATCCAAGCGACTAGCCGGGCTGGCCACTTTTATTGCCTTTTCTGCTCTGCCAAGCGTCTGGCCGCAGTTCCTGTGAGCTGACTGCGTACTCCGCAACTCTCTTGCCCGGTGTCGGCATTTTGTCTCGGCCTCACAGCGGCAAGCGAGCATGCGCCTTGACTGTTTTATTGGGAATGAAGAATTTGCCTGCAAAAAGCAGTGTTACACTGAAAAATTGAGTTGTGCGGTAAGGTTGTAGCTCTGCCTCGGTTGCACTGGATCATGGGGACGTGCTAGAGGCGGCGCCAAGTGGAGGACCGGGTTCAGACGAATCCTGCGTAGGGTCGTGTGTGCCTGAATCCCAACGGATTTGGAAGCAAGGGACCGGATAAGCCGGTTCCGGCCGCATCCTGCGGCGGAAAAGTGAGACGGAACACGCGTGTGACGGTGACACAGGTGCCGCAGATGGGACCCACAGGTGGCTTGGCTCAACGCTATGCCCGAGCGCTTTACGATTATGCCTCAGAGCAGGGAGCGCTCTCTGATGTGCTGGCTCAGGTTCGGGGACTTCGCGATGCGATTTCCCAGAGTGCTGACCTGCGGACGTTCCTTGCGGACTCCCGCCTTGATGCGCATCGCTCAAGCAAGGTTGCTGGTGCCCTGACCGAGAAACTCGGTTTCGGAGATGCCGTCCGTCGCTTCGTCGGCGTGATTGCTGCGAACCACCGTCTTGCTGATCTCGCTTCTATCCTGGACGGCGTGCTGGCCCTTGATGCGAGCCTCCGCGGCGAAACCGTTGCAGAAATCCGCTCCGCTCAGCCTCTTACTGACATGCAGCGCAGCCAGCTTCAGGGCCGTCTGGCCGAAGCGGGTTACAGCCGCGTGTCCATGATCGAACGTACAGATGCCTCCCTGATCGGCGGTATGACTGTACGTGTCGGTTCTACATTGTTTGATACTTCGATCGCCGGGCGCCTGACTCGCCTGCAGAACGCCATGAAGGGAGCCGCGTGATGGATATCCGTCCCGCTGAGATTTCGGACATCCTCAAGCAGCAGATCGCGTCTTTCGACAAGGTCGAGACCGTTTCCGAGACGGGCACGGTCCTGTCGATTGGTGACGGCATTGCTCGTGTTTACGGCCTGACGAATGTCATGGCTGGCGAAATGGTCGAGTTTGAAGGCTCTGGCCTCAAGGGCATGGCGCTGAACCTCGAAGCCGACAACGTCGGTATCGTGATTTTCGGTGATGGCGACGAAATCCGTGAAGGTGACACGGTTCTTCGCACGAAGTCCGTTGTTGAAGTTCCGGTTGGCAAGGGGCTCCTTGGTCGCGTTGTTGACGGCCTTGGTAACCCGATCGACGGTCGTGGTCCGCTGACGGACGTGGAATATCGCCGCGCCGAAGTGAAGGCTCCAGGCATCATGCCACGTCAGTCGGTCAGCGAACCGATGCAGACGGGTATCAAGGCTATTGATGCTCTGGTTCCGATCGGGCGTGGCCAGCGTGAGCTGATCATTGGTGACCGTCAGACCGGTAAGACGGCGATCCTGGTTGACACCATTGTGGCCCAGAAGCCAGTCAATGCTGAAGGCGACCCGAAGAAGTCTCTTTACTGCATTTACGTTGCTGTTGGTCAGAAGCGCTCCACGGTTGCAAACCTAGTTCGTACGCTGACGGAGCAGGGCGCGATGGAGTATTCCATCGTTGTTGCTGCTACGGCTTCTGATGCTGCACCAATGCAGTATCTGGCACCCTACACGGCTTGCGCTATGGGTGAGTATTTCCGTGACAACGGCATGCATGCTCTGGCTTGCTACGATGACCTGTCGAAGCAGGCTGTTGCATACCGTCAGATGTCACTGCTGCTGCGCCGTCCGCCGGCACGTGAAGCTTTCCCGGGTGACGTGTTCTATCTGCACTCCCGTCTTCTCGAGCGTGCAGCCAAGATGTCTGATGCCAACGGCGGCGGCTCTCTGACGGCTCTGCCAGTCATCGAGACGCAGGCTGGTGACACGGCTGCATACATCCCGACCAACGTGATTTCCATCACCGACGGTCAGATCTTCCTTGAGACGGACCTGTTCTACAAGGGTATCCGTCCGGCTGTGAACGTCGGTGGTTCTGTGTCCCGTGTGGGCTCGGCCGCTCAGATCAAGGCGATGAAGCAGGTTGCCGGCAAGATCAAGCTTGAGCTGGCTCAGTATCGTGAAATGGCTGCGTTCTCGCAGTTCGCTTCCGATCTGGATGCTGCAACGCGCAAGCAGCTTGATCGTGGTGCACGTCTGGTCGAGCTGCTGAAGCAGCCTGAGACGTCCCCGCTTCCGGTTGAAGAGCAGGTTGTTGTTCTTTTCGCTGGTACCCGTGGATATGTTGATCCGATCGCCGTGGATAAGGTCGTGGCCTACGAGGCTGCACTGCTGACTGAAATGCGTGGCGCTGGCGCTGGCATTCTGACGGCTATCCGCAACGATCGTCAGATCAAGCCGGAGACGGAAGGCAAGCTCAAGGAGCTGCTCGAAGCTTTCGGTAAGCGCTTTGCAGCCTGAGGATAGTCCATGGCTTCGCTGAAGGAACTGCGCGGTCGGATCACGGGCGTCAAATCGACGCGCAAGATCACGAACGCCATGAAAATGGTCGCAGCATCCAAGCTGCGACGCGCCCAGTCCCAGGCTGAGGCGGCTCGTCCCTACGCCGAGGCCATGGGCCGCATGATGGCGGAACTGGCAGCGGCAAGCCGCGGCGCTGATGCGTCCAGCCTGCCGACGCTGCTGGGCGGTACGGGTAAGGATCAGGTCCATCTTGTGGTGGTCCTGACTTCGGATCGTGGTCTGGCGGGTGGCTTTAACGCCAACATCGTTCGGAGTGCACGTCAGCTGATCCGCACGCTGCGGGATGAGGGGCGGACAGTGCGTCTTCTGCCGGTTGGCCGTAAGGGTGCTGATATTCTTGCAAAGGAATATCCGGATCTGGTGGTTGAGCGCATGGCAGGGACGGAAGGCCGTGACGTCGGTTTCGACAAGGCTGAGTATGTGGGCAAGAAGATTGTCGCCATGCTTGAAGCCGGCGAGATTGATCGCTGCACGCTGATCTACAACCGCTTCGTCAACGCGATGACGCAGATTGCCATCCAGCTTCCGCTGGTGCCTCTGTCTGTTGCGGAAAATGACAATGCAGCGCCTGCCGAGGCTGCCCAATACGAATTCGAGCCCGATGAGGCTACGCTCCTGGCCAATCTTCTGCCACGCAATCTTCAGGTGCAGATTTTCTCTGCCCTGCTGGAGAGTGCAGCAGGTGAGCAAGGTGCACGGATGACGGCTATGGACAACGCGAGCCGGAACGCCAGCAAGGCAATCGACCGTCTGTCCCAGAAGTACAACCGTACGCGCCAGGCCAACATTACCAATGAACTGATCGAGATCATCTCCGGCGCAGAAGCCGTTTGAGATCACGCAGGAGACGAACCGATGTCTGAGACTCTTAACCCTTCTGCCCCGACTGCAAATAACGTCGTCGGCCGTGTCACGCAGGTGCGTGGCCCGGTTGTTGACGTGCAGTTCGAAGGCGATCTTCCGCATATCCTGAACGCCCTGCATGTTCAGAACGGCGATCACACGCTTGTTCTGGAAGTTGCACAGGAAATCGGTGAGCGTCAGGTCCGCTGCATTGCCATGGACACGACGGACGGCCTGAGCCGTGGCGCGGAAGTCCGTGACACTGGCAAGCAGATCATGGTTCCGGTTGGCCCCGCTACACTTGGCCGTATCCTGAACGTCATTGGCGAAGCCATTGACGAACGTGGTCCGATCGTCAGTGACAAGTATTTCCCGATCCACCGTAAGGCTCCGTCCTTCGAGGAGCAGGCTGCTGCGTCCGAAATTCTCGTAACAGGCATCAAGGTCGTTGACCTTCTTTGCCCGTACCTGAAGGGCGGCAAGATCGGCCTGTTCGGTGGCGCAGGCGTTGGCAAGACCGTTATTATTCAGGAACTCATCAATAACATCGCGAAGGCACACGGTGGCGTGTCCGTGTTCGCAGGTGTGGGTGAGCGTACCCGTGAAGGTAACGACCTGTATTTCGAAATGCAGGACGCTGGCGTTATCAAGATCGCTGAAGACGGTTCCACGGAAGGCTCCAAGGTTGCTCTGGTCTATGGCCAGATGAACGAGCCGCCGGGAGCACGTGCCCGTGTTGCTCTGACGGGTCTGTCACTCGCAGAATATTTCCGTGACGAAGAAGGTCAGGACGTTCTGTTCTTCGTGGACAACATCTTCCGCTTCACGCAGGCTGGTTCGGAAGTGTCCGCTCTGCTGGGCCGTATTCCGTCCGCCGTGGGCTATCAGCCGACGCTGGCAACGGAAATGGGTGCCCTTCAGGAGCGCATCACGTCCACCAAGAAGGGCTCCATCACGTCCGTTCAGGCCGTGTACGTCCCTGCTGACGATCTGACCGATCCGGCACCTGCCGCGACCTTTGCTCACCTTGATGCCACGACGGTTCTGAACCGTTCGATTGCAGAAATGGGCATCTATCCGGCTGTTGATCCGCTGGACTCCACGTCCCGCTCGCTCGACCCGAAGATCGTCGGTCAGGAACACTACGACATCGCTCGTAAGGTTCAGCAGACGCTTCAGACCTACAAGGGTCTGCAGGACATCATCGCGATCCTGGGCATGGATGAGCTGTCTGAAGAAGATAAGAAGATCGTTGGCCGCGCACGTCGCATCCAGCGCTTCCTGTCCCAGCCGTTCCATGTGGCTGAAGTCTTCACCGGCGCACCTGGCAAGCTGGTTGCTTTGGAAGACACGATCCGTTCCTTCAAGGCTGTTGTGAACGGTGAATACGATCACCTGCCAGAAGGCGCGTTCTACATGGTTGGCGACATTGACGAGGCCATCGCCAAGGCCGAGAAGATGAAGCAGGAGGCCTGATCCTGATGCCCCTACGCATCGAGATCGTCAGCCCGGAAAAGCGCCTTGTTGACCGTCAGGTCGACATGGCGGTGGTCCCGGGCATGGAGGGCGATATTGCAGCCATGCCGGACCGTGCACCGCTGATGCTTCAGCTGCGTGGTGGCGTTGTGGCCCTGTATGAAGGCGACAAGATCGTCGACCGTTATTTCGTGGGCGGTGGTTTCGCAGATATGGGCGCAGAACACTGCACCATTCTGGCAGATTCTGCTCAGCTCATGAGCGAGCTGTCTGCGGATGATGCCCGTGATCGTCTGCGGGATCTGGAAACCACATGGGCCCAGATCGAGCCGAACGACACTGATGCGCATGACCGTCTCAGCCGTGAAATCCAGAGCGTTCGCGCTGAACTGGAAGCTGTTGAAGGTCCTGCTTCAGTCTGAGGCTGAACGCAGCATCTATGAAAAGAGAAAGAACCCATCCGGTCAGTTGACTGGGTGGGTTTTTCTTTGTCTGCAAGCTTCCTGTATGCTGCCGTCCAGACTTTACCAAGTGATGGTGGCGCGTAATGACGGACTCTTCCCCTGACACTGAAATTATGTCCGAGGGCGTTGATCTCGCCTCTGTAGAGGCAATCGAATGTGCAGGGGATGTAGTAGACGCAGAGCGGGAAGAAGGCGCGACACCTGAACCGATTGCAGAAGATATCATCGAGCTGACAGTTGTCGTTCGGGAGAGCGTCAGTAGTGCTCTCTGGGAAAACAGCGTCCCAGTTTTGCTGGAGCTTGCGGTTCGTAATCTTGCAGATCGAGATCTCTCAGATGTCGAGATTACGCTGCATTCCAAGCCCGGTGTGCTCCGAACAACCTCCTGGCGGCTCCAGTCTCTCGGAATGGGACAGTTTCGGGCGTTAGAGCGCCTCGATGTGGAACTGGATGGCGCCTATCTCGCCTCGCTGAGTGAAGCAACGCGCGCTGAAGTTCATTTTACAGTTTCGGAGATACAGCCCGATGGTGCGCGGGCAACGCTTCTCGAACGCGTTCTTCCTCTGACTGTCCGCTGCCGGAGCGAATGGGGCGGATTACAGGGGCTGCCCGATCTGCTTGCTGCCTTCGTTCTACCAAATGATCCTGCTGTCGCAAAAATTCTTCGTTCAGCTTCTCTTCTTCTACAGGAGGCCGGCCACAGTGGCTCTTTGGAAGGATACCAAGGTGGTCGAAAGCGGGCGTGGGAACAGGCACAGGCGATCTGGTGCGCAATCGCTGGCTTGAACATTACGTATGTCAGTCCCCCGGCCTCTTTTGTGGAGGCTGGCCAGAGGATGCGTCTTCCCACTCAGATTGTGGAAGACCGACTGGCGACTTGCCTGGATACAGCCTTACTGTTTGCGTCCTGTCTTGAGGCTGTTGGCTTGCGGCCATTACTGATCATGCTCAAAGGTCATGCGTTTTCTGGTCTATGGCTATCTCGGGAGCAGTCTGGAACCTCAGTCATTCAGGATCTGCCTGGATTGCGGAACAGGGTAGCCCTTGATGATGTCTGTGTGTTCGAGACAACGCTTGTAACGGCAGCGTCTTGCCCGGATTTCGCAAAGGCATGTGAGCGTGGGCTTGCCCAGCTTCAGGATGATGGTGAAGACTCGAAATTTGAAGAGGTCATAGACGTCCACCGCGCCCGACTGCGCCGCATTCGGCCGTTGTCATCGCTTGTGCCTAATACTGATCCGGGCGAGAGCGATGACGTGGCGACCTCTGCCACGCCTCAGCTAAAAGCAGCGCCTGATCTTCGGGAAGAACTCGGAGACCATGAAAACGAAGAGACACCGGAATCCCGTTTGGATCGCTGGTGTAAGCGGCTACTGGATATTTCAGGCCGAAGCCGCCTTCTGAACCTGCCACGCTCTGAGAAGCAGATCATCGAGATCTGCTGTGCAGATACGGGAAGGTTGGAAGACCGTCTGGCAGAAATGCGGGGAGGGGAACGGAAACCAGCGCTCAGGCTGCGAGCCCGTCCCGAACTGATGGATGGGTCTGACCCGAGAAGTGCTGTGCTTCATCAGCAGCGTCATCATGACGATCAGCACAGGGCTATTGCCGCAGAGGCTCTGGAGCACGGTGAGCTACTGGTTGCAAGGGATGAAGCTGGCTTACAGTCCGCTCTTACAGAAATCTATCGCAAGGCTCGTGCGGCTGCGCAGGAGGGCGGGGCAAACACACTTTTCCTGACTCTGGGAGAACTTGTGTGGGAACCTCGTGGGCGGGATTGCAAGGCGAGAGCCCCATTGATTCTGGTCCCCGTTATTCTGGAACGTAGCAGCATTAACGCTCCATTCCGGTTGCGCGCGCATACCGATGAAAGTCGGGTGAATGGCAGTCTTCTGGAAGTTCTTCGACAAGATTTCGCCATGCGGTTTCCTGAACTTGAAGGAGAGCTTCCTCAGGATGAAGCTGGTTTGGACGTTGCGCGCATCTTTGACATTTTCCGCGCAAAAATCCGTCAGCTCCCGCAATGGGAAGTGCAGGAACGTGTCAGCCTGACGACCCTCTCTTTCGCCAAGTTCCTCATGTGGAAGGATTTGCAGGAAAGACGGGACGCGCTGCGTATTAACCCGGTTGCCAGTCGTTTGCTGGATGGGGTTTCAGAATCTGATGACACCGGAAGTGGTTTCCCCACGGCTTTGTTCGAGGGGCAGAAATCGCTGGATAACGCTCTGGACGAGGCGTCCCTGCTTTGTCCCATGGAAGCTGACTCGTCCCAATTAACCGCCGTAGCTCGGGCGGCAGCGGGTGAAAATTTCGTCCTGATCGGTCCGCCTGGAACCGGCAAAAGCCAGACGATTGCCAATATTATCGCTGATACGCTGGGACGGGGTAAGACGGTCCTGTTCGTCGCAGAAAAAAGAACTGCGCTGGAAGTCGTACGGAATCGTCTGCGTTCTGTAGGGCTGAGTGAGTTCTGCCTGGATCTGTTTTCGCCTCAGGCTGGGCGCGGCGCAGTGCTGGAACAGTTTCAGCAGGTTCAACTGGTCAGGGAAGAGTTTTCAACAGCGGAATGGACGTCGGCCCAAAGCCGTCTGATGGCCGTCCGCCAGGATTTGAATGCCTATGTGCAGGATCTGCATAAGCGGTGGAGCAACGGATGGACTCCCTATCAGGCCATAGGCGTGGTTCTGGAGGCCGATCGTAACGGCACTTATCCGCTTGCTCTGAAATGGTCAGCTCCAGACGCCCATGCGGAAGCAGACTGGGAGTCGCTCAGGAATGCAGCCAGTCTGTTGGCGGGACTCTATGAGCGCTTCGGACGGGATGCCCTGTCGCCTCAGTTGTTGGGAATAGAGCAGGAAGAGTGGACGTCTCGCTGGCAGGATCAGATCCTTCAGCAGAGTCAGGCCTTGAGAGGGCAGCTCGATGCGCTGTCCCAAGCAACGGACGATCTGTGCCGCGTACTGGGTTTGACTGGGACTGACCGATCATTGGCTCAACTCCATCGACTACAGTCGTTCTGTGCTCTGTTGTATCGGCCGGAAGCGGCCTGGGGAGCATGGGCCCTTTCCGAAGATGCGCACGACAAGGCTCAGGTTGTTCTTGCGGAAAAAGAACGGATTGCACGTCATTGCACTCTGGAGCAGGGGCTGGCTGTGCGTTGGAGTGATGCGAAAACACTCCCGTTGGAAGACTTGCATCGTGAGTGGAAGGACTCCGAAGACAAATGGCTTCTTTCGCGCAGGAGTGCTCAGAAAGCTGTACGCCGCCGACTTGAAGCGAGTGCGAAAAGCGTCTTACCGGACGACTTGAGTGATGAGCTGTCCCGGCTTCTGGAGCTGTCTGCGCTGGAACGCGACCTGAAGGGAGCCCCTCATAGAGAGGTTGTCGGTTCTCTCTGGAGTGATGTGACGACCGATTTTGGCAAGATCGAAGCCGCTCTGCTCTGGGGAGCTGAGATTCGCGCCGCATTGGCAAGCTGCGTCTCGGATCTCGCAGGATTGCTCTCTGTGAGACGGCATATCCGGGAGCTGCTGACAGAAGGGCGTGATCTTCTTGCAGAGAGTGGTCCGGTAGGTCTGAAAATTGCGGGGTTCAGGAAGGCACTTTCGGCTGCTGAGGAAAGCCTGAGCCTTTTGGCCGACCTGGCGGGAAGTCCTTGTCTTGCAATCGAGCCAGATGGCGAAGACTGGCTGCTGCGTTTGTCTCAACATCTGACTGGCTGGCTTGAGCAGGGTAAAAATCTGCGGGACTGGTGTGCGTGGCGAAAGGCCTGTCACACAGCTGAGCGTCTGGGATTGGGTCCGTTAGTAGAGGCCCTTGTGGCAGAGCGCGTGGCTCCGAAAGAGCTTCAATCCGTTCTGACTGCCGCTTATGCCCGATGGTGGTTGGCAGCAGCCGTTGATGAGCAGCCACGACTGCGCGGTTTCGTTGCCGCAGCGCATGAAGAACAGATCGAGCGCTTCAAGACCTGGGATGGAGACGCTGCCAGTCTGGCAGGGCGTCTGATCCGGGCAAGGCTCTCAGGTAATATTCCCGCTCAGGACGTGCGGCGGCAGGACTCACAGTATGTGATGATTCATCGTGAAGCGCAGAAGAAAGCCCGGCATATGCCGATTCGTCAGTTGGCTGCTGCTGCACCACGGGCGGTGAGAGCGCTTACGCCCTGCTTCATGATGAGCCCTCTTTCCGTAGCGCAATATCTCCCCCCGGACAGTGAGCCGTTCGATCTGGTCATTTTCGATGAAGCCTCGCAAATCCCGACATGGGATGCCATCGGGGCCATCGGACGTGGCCGACAGGTGATCGTGGTCGGAGACCCCAAGCAGCTACCGCCGACCAGCTTCTTTGCGCGAAGTGAGAATGAGGACGACGACGGTGAACTCTGCGATATGGAGTCCATTCTCGATGAGTGTCGTGCGGCTGGTGTGCCGGAAATTACGCTGAAATGGCACTATCGCAGCCGGCACGAGAGCCTGATCGCGTTTTCCAACAGTCAGTATTATGGCAGCGACCTCATCACGTTCCCCTCGAACGTGACGCAGGATCGAGCCGTTTCCTTCCGGTTTGTGGAGGGGGGCAACTACCAGAGAGGTGGCAGCAGAACCAATCCCGCAGAAGCCAGAGCTGTTGCGGATGCTGTTGTAAGGCATTTGAAGACTGCCGGAGAGAAATCCGTTGGCGTCGTAACGTTCAACGGAGAGCAGCAGACACTGATTACTGATCTGCTGGAAAAGGCCCAGATGGAGGATTCCTCGCTGGTGCCGTTCTTTAGCGAAGAGTGCCCGGAACCTGTCCTAATTCGGAATCTGGAAAATGTGCAGGGAGAAGAGCGGGACGTGATGTTCTTTTCCCTCACCTATGCGCCGGAGCTAAAAGGGGCGCCTTACGTTTCGTTTGGGCCGTTGAATCGTGCGGGCGGTGAAAGACGCCTCAACGTCGCTGTGACGCGGGCGCGTGAAAAGCTGGTTGTTTTTGGTTCTCTGCGTGCTGAACAGATCGATCCGTCCAGAAGCTCTGCAGAAGGTGTACTGCATCTTCGGAAGTTCCTGACTTTTGCAGAGCACGGTGCAGGTGCACTTGCCGGTTTGCATCAAGGGTCAGTCGGAGAAGAAGAAAGCCGCTTTGAACTCGAAGTCTCGGCGTTGTTGCGTCAGCGCGGATGGGATGTTCGTCCCCAGATAGGTGTCTCCCGCTTTCGGATTGATCTTGGCGTGGTGGACCCGGACATGCCCGGAAGCTTTCTTGCGGGCGTCGAGTGCGATGGCGCGACTTACCATCGCAGTGCCACCGCGCGTGATCGCGACAGACTGCGTCAGGCCGTTCTGGAAAATCTTGGCTGGGCGATTTTCCGTGTTTGGTCGACTGACTGGTGGCTGAATGCGAACCGCGAGGTGGAACGTCTGGATCAAGCCCTGAAGCTGAGATTGGAAGCCGTAAGAGAAAGTCGACTTAGTCTTCCGGTCGAGGAGCCAGATACTGAGGTCCAGGAAGTGCCGGAGACTGAAAGCGCTTTCGT
Source organism: Gluconobacter sp. P1D12_c (assembly GCF_018812105.1). Classification (NCBI taxonomy): domain Bacteria; kingdom Pseudomonadati; phylum Pseudomonadota; class Alphaproteobacteria; order Acetobacterales; family Acetobacteraceae; genus Gluconobacter; species Gluconobacter sp. P1D12_c. The sequence continues at coordinate 916 of NZ_JACSIQ010000009.1, read as the reverse complement.
AGAAGAGCCATCTCTCTACGCGGGGTTTGTCCCTCATGACACGAGCGATGCTGTGCGTGCTCCCTCTACTCCGGAGGACGATAGTGAAGAGGCATTATCGGCCCAGCCAGATGCGGCGCGTTTCACAGATGATGACTATCTGCCGGTTCTGCAGTCTCTGATTCAGCAGGCTCTTTGTGAGAAGGGGGTTCTGCATGAAACGGCCCTAATCCAGAAAATCGCGAGACAACATGGTTTCGCACGGGCGGGACGACAGATCCGGGAGCGAGTTCTTACAGCCATCCCTGATGGCGTGGGAAAAACTACCGAAGACGCTGGAACGTTCTTTTGGGAAACAGAAGACGTTGTCTGCGATCCTGAGACCGTCTTGAAGCGAGACTCTGGAGAGAGTGTTGATCCTGCTCAGGTTCCGATGTCGGTTCTTACCGCCCTGGCCAGAAAGCAGCAGGACCGGGGCTTGGGAGAAGAAGAGGGCATCGGAGAGATGCGAAAAGCCTGCGGATTAGGGCGTATCGGGGCGGCGAGCAGGCTGCGTTTCCACGGCGCATGGCTTTCTGCGGCGGCAAACATAGAAAACTAAGGAAAAAGGGACGCCAGATGATTTTTCTGGCGTTTTTTTTGATTTTTTTAGTTTTGTTTTGTGAATGGAAAATGTGTGTAAGGGGGAAAAGTTCAGGAAATCTGTGGGTTAGTGTTGTGGATAAGTGTTGTGTGATGATTGTTTGACAGTGATGGGTGTGGGCCGTATAAGCCCGTTCACCGACGCAGCGGGGCCTTCTTCGAGGGTCTGGCGGGGTTGGTTGAGATGCTGATCTTTGAAAATTGAATATGGAATTGGAAGGGATATGTTGGCGGCGTTTTGGTGCTGCTGGTTTTGGGATTATTTTCCTGAGACCTGAGTGTCGAAGTGTTAGAC